>JBIOWO010000021.1:0-56276 GCA_044868555.1 Lacipirellulaceae bacterium
TATTTTTTGTGCTCGTGGAGCGTGAGCGGGATCGCGCGAATGGTGCGAATGTTGTGGGTGACGTCGTCGCCGCGCTGGCCGTCGCCGCGGGTGGCGGCCAGGACAAGGTGGCCGCGTTCGTAGCGGAGGTTGATGGCCACTCCGTCGACTTTGGGATCGGCGACGTAGCCGCCGGCGATGGGGAAGCCGGCGCGGTCGGCTTCGGCGAGAGCGGCGTCGTATTTCTCGCGGACCTCGCGGCGCTTTTCGTCAACTGCTTTGCTGCCGCCTTTGACGGCCGCCAATTCTTCGGCGATCGCGAGCAGTTTGGGGTCGGTAGCTTCGTAGGCGCGGGCGGCCCATTTGCGGAGGTCGGCCGCGTCGTAGGTGTTGTCGATCGAGAACATCGGCCGCGCATGGGCGACGGTGTGGAAGCCTGCGATCGGTTCGCCGCCAACGCGCTGGGTGGGGCTATCGGGCGTGATAAGGTCGGGGTGGTCCGATTCGAGGTCGCGCAACTCCGCGAGGAGTTTGTCGTAATCGCGGTCGGAGATGGTAGGCGCGGCGTCGACGTAGTAGCGTCGGTCGTGCGCGCGGATTTGTTCGCGGAGGTTGGTGATGCGCTGGGGGGGCGTCATGTGCGTAAAAAAGGGGACAGGTCCAATTATCGCTGTGCGGAATTGAGGGGCGGGCCGATTTGGTTTTGATAATTGGACCAGTCCCCTTTTTCAGCCGCATTCGGGGATGACGGTCACGTTCTTGCCGGTGGCCGAGTTGGGGATCAGGCAGAGGAATCGCATCGGTTCGGGGCCGGTGTTGTGAAATTGGTGGACGTCGTTGGGGGCGACGAAGACGACGTCGCCGGGAGCGAGCGGCCGCTCGTGGTCGCCGTCGACGACGATGCCCTGGCCGGCCAGCACATAGACTTCGTGTTCGTAGTCGTGGAAGAGCTTCGGGGTGTGGCCGCCGGGGGCGACTTCGAATTCGCGCATGGCGAAGTTGGGGGCCTTGTCGCCTTCGCCGATGAGCCAGCGGACGCGGCAGCCGGCGGCGCCTTCCATGGTGACGTCGTTGGCGGGAACGGCGGTGTGGTGTTTGATTTGCATTGGTGGAGTTGCCTGATAATGTAGCGGAATTCCCAAGAATTCCGACCTGCGTCAAATCGTTCTGGAGTCTTACGACTTCAGCTACCGCTTCAAGTTGCGGCGTTGCCAGTAGTCGTCCGTGCTAATTGCGCCGACGACAAATAGGGCCAGCAGCCCCAATTCGCTTAGTAGTGCTTTCGTGCCATTGTCGTGCATCCACTTCACGAGTGGATGCTGCGAGGCTGCCCCAATTCCTGCTTCTGCCGCCGCGGGCGCTCGGACTTCGCGGAACGCCATCACGCAGTACGCGGTGGCCGTAAGCGCGAACGCCAGTCCAACGATCACCAGCAGCGCGTAGAACGGATTTTTGGATTTCTGCGATCGAGGCATGCACGAATTATAGCAAGCGGCCAGATGTTTGGTCACCGTGAGCATGGGGTGGCTGAGGCACCGGCCCCGGACGGTCGCGAGTTGGGCGTTGCTCCAGCCACCCTGCCGCTGTGTGCGCGACGGCGCTGCTGAACGTCAACCGTGGTATCCCCCTCTTTACCCAGCTCTCCCCGGCCGAAGATGATCTAAATTCCCGCCCGAATTTAGATCATCTTCGAACAAATCCCGAGAGTAAATCACCGTCTCCAGTGAGATGAATTTAGATCATCTTCGAACGAGCAAGGCCCATTACAAGCGCCGCCGTGCCCGTGGCAGGCGTCGTCATGCCGCGGTACGATCAAGGGTTCGGCCCCCGTCATTATTCTTGCGTGGGAGCGGCGATCCGTGAGCGAGCGTGTCATCGAGCTACGTGGCGTGGCGGTAAATAACCTGCGCCGCATCGACCTTGACTTGCCGCACCGGCAATTAATCGTGGTGTGCGGCGTGTCGGGGAGCGGCAAGACGAGCCTGGCGCTCGACACACTGTATGCCGAGGGGCAGCGGCGGTACATCGAAAGCTTCTCGGCCTACACGCGGCAGTTTCTGGAGCAGCTCGACAAGCCGGAGGCAGAGCGGATCGAAGGGATTCCGCCGGCGATCGCCGTGACGCATAAGAATCCGAGCCGGTCGAATCGGGCGACCGTGGGGACGACGACCGAGATCAACGACTATCTCAGCTTACTGTTTGCGCGGGTGGGCGAGGTGGTGTGTTACCAGTGCGGTCGGCCCGTGCGGCGGGAGTCGGCGGAGAGCGCGGCGGAGGCGATTGGGGCGCTCGCGGCAGGGATGCGGATGATGGTGGGGTTTGAGGTCGACGTGCCGAGTGACGAGCCGATCGAAGTTTGGCTCGGGCAGTTGGTGGAGAGCGGCTATGTGCGGATGGTGGTTGGAGAGCGGGCGGAGTCGATCGAACCGGTGGTGGCCAAGCGATTGAAGGCGGGACAGCGAGTGATGATTGTGCTCGATCGGTTGGTGACGGGTGAGGCGGCGGCGGGGCGGGTGCGGGAGTCGCTGGAGGGGGCATTTGCGGCGGGGGGTGGGGTGGCGGTGGTGTTGGTGGAAGAGGGGATCGCTAAGCCGCAAGCGGCATGGCGGCGGGCTGTGTTCAGCGCGGCGCTCAGGTGTGATGAGTGTGGGATCGATTATCCGGAGCCTGAGCCGCAGCTTTTCAATTTCAATCGGCCGTTGGGGGCGTGTCCGGCTTGCGAGGGGTTTGGCAACATCGTGACGACGGACATGTCGCGTGTGGTGCCGGATGTGGGAAAGACGCTTCGCGAGGGGGCGATCGCGCCGTGGAACGCGCCGGCGTACGCGCATGAACTGAAGGAGCTCTTGGCGCTGGCGGATGAATTCGACTTGCCGGTCGACGTGCCGTGGGCCGAGTTGACCGCGGAGCAGCGGCGGATCGTCGAGGAGGGCGTTCCGGAGCGGGATTTTGGCGGGCTGCGCGGGTTCTTCGCGTGGCTGGAGCGACGAAAGTACAAGATGCACCTGCGGGTGTTCTTGAGCCGGTGGCGGTCGTACTATCCGTGCGAGGCGTGCGGCGGGGCGCGGCTACGGCCCGAGGCGCTGGCCGTGCGCGTGGGCGGGAAGAACTTTGCCGAAGTGTGCAGGCTGGAGATTCGCGGTGCGTTGAAATTCTTTGAGGGGTTGCAGCTGCCGGACTGGCAGGAGCCGATTGCGCGACCGATGGTCGAGGACGTGCGGCGGCGGTTGGCGTACCTGGTGGAAGTGGGAGTCGGTTTTTTGGCCCTCGATCGATCGCTGCGGACGCTTAGCGGCGGCGAGGCGCAACGGGTGGCACTCACAGCGACGCTGGGGTCGAGCCTGGTCGACATGTTGTACGTGCTCGACGAGCCGAGCGTCGGCTTGCACCCGGCGGACGTGGCGTCGCTCTCTTCGGCAATTGAGCGACTCGAACAGCGGGGCAACACAGTCGTGGTAGTGGAACACGAGGAGGAGATTATTCGGCGTGCGGACCAGGTGGTGGAGCTGGGGCCGGGGGCGGGAGAGGAAGGTGGGCAGATTGTGTTTCAGGGTTCGCCGCGCGAGATGGAGGCGTGCACTTCGAGTCGGACGGGCGACTGGTTGGCCGGGCGGCGGCGGCTGGGCGGGAATGGCAAGCGGCGGTCGATCGATCACGGGTCGATCAAGCTGCGCGGGGCGCGGGGGCACAATTTGCAGGATGTGACGCTGGAGTTTCCGCTTGGCGTGCTATGCCTGGTGACGGGCGTGAGCGGGGCGGGCAAGAGCACGCTTGTGGACAAGACGCTGTATCCGGCGCTCGTGCATTGTTTGCGGAAGACGAAGGATACCGATCCGGCCGAGTTGCCGCAGCCGCTGGAGTATGACGACGTGCTGGGGACGGGGCAGCTCGAGGACGTGATCTTAATCGACCAGAGTCCGATCGGCCGGTCGCCGCGGTCGAACCCGGCGACGTATTTGAAGGCGTTCGATCCGATTCGGCTGTTGTTTGCGGAGCAGCCGGAGGCGCGGGCCCGTGGGTTCACGGCTAGCCACTTCAGTTTCAATGTGGACGGCGGCCGGTGTGAGGCGTGTCGCGGCGACGGGTATTTGGCGGTCGACATGCAGTTCATGGCCGACGTGTACATGAAGTGTGTGGAGTGTGGCGGGCGGCGGTATCGGCGGGACGTGCTGGAGGTGAAGTATCGGGGGCGGAGCGTGGCCGAAATTTTGGACATGACCGTGCACGAGGCGTTTGCATTTTTTCGCGGTCAGCGGAAGGTGCAGGCGCGGTTGAAGCCGCTGCTCGATGTAGGACTCGAGTATTTGCGGTTGGGGCAGCCGGCGACGACGCTTTCGGGCGGCGAGGCGCAGCGGCTGAAGCTGGCGGCCCACTTGTCGACGAAGCGGCACGGGCGGACGATGTTTGTGCTGGACGAGCCGACGACCGGGCTGCACTATTCGGATATCGTGCGGCTGGTGGATTGCTTCGACGCACTGTTGGACGTGGGCCATTCGCTGGTGGTGGTCGAGCACAATCTGCAACTGATGAAAGCGGCGGATTGGCTGGTGGATTTGGGGCCGGGGGCGGCTGGTGAGGGAGGGCGCGTAGTCGTGGCGGGAACGCCGGAGGACGTGGCAGCGTGTGGTGAGTCGGTGACGGGGCGATTTTTGTCGCGGGCGCTGGCGCGAGATGCGGCGTCGATGCGGGAGTCGTTGGCATGATTGAAAGTGGGATCGAGACGACGGTGGGCGATGTGACCGATGTGGAAGCACATGTGTTTGCGCGGTATGTGGATCGATCCCTAATGGACCCGCCCGCTGAAGCGGGCTCGCCGGCGATAGTGTTGCGTGGGAGGGTGCGGGGGCCGTTTTGTGAGGGGGTGCGGACGTTGGCGGCGGAGTTTGAGTTTCGAGGCGTTGCTTCGGATGATCCGCGGTTGGTGATGGCGGAGGCGGTGGTGACCGATCCTTGCATGTGGTCGGCGGAGATGCCGCACCTCTACAATGTCGATGTGGAGGCGCGCGCGGGTGAGCGGGTCGTGGCCGAACATCATGGGAAGATTGGGCTGCGGCGGTTGGCGCCGCGGCGGCCGGTGGATTTTGCGCCGGGCACGGGGTGAGACAAATGGCTGAGCGCGAGACAGGTCGATACGATCGCCAGGCACGGTTTGCTCCGTTGGGCGTGGACGGGCAGCGGCGATTGGGCGAGGGGCGGGTGCTGGTGTGTGGGTGTGGGGCGCTGGGGTCGGTCGTGGCGGAGATTTTGGTGCGGGCGGGCGTTGGTTTTGTGCGGGTGGTGGACCGCGATTTCTTGGAGCTCAATAACCTGCAGCGGCAGGTGCTCTACGATGAGCAGGACGTGGCCGACGGGTTGCCGAAGGCGATTGCGGCGGCGGCGAAATTGCGTCGGATCAATTCGAGCGTGAGCGCGGAGCCAGTCGTCGCCGACGTCACCTATCGGAATATTGCGGCGCTGGCCGGCGACGTGGACGTGATCGTCGATGGCACCGACAATTTTGCGACGCGGATGCTCATCAACGAATATGCGGTGCAGCAAGGCAAACCCTGGGTGTACGGCGGGTGCATTGGTGCCGAGGGGCAGACGATGACCATTCTGCCCGGCGAGACAGCTTGCCTGGCATGCTTGATGCCGGACGTGCCGCCGCCCGGGACGACGCCGACGTGCGACACGGCGGGCGTGCTGGGTTCGATTGTCGGAGTGGTGGCGTCGATCGAGGCGGTGGAGGCGCTGAAGCTATTGAGCGGTCACCGGGAGGCGGTAAACCGGCGGCTGACGATTGTGGATTTGTGGGAGAACGAAGTGCGGCGCGTCGATTTGGCGCGGCTGCGCGAGAGCGGCGACTGTCGTGTTTGTGGGCAGCGCGAGTTTGCGTGGCTGTCGGGCGAGAAGGGCGGGGGGCAGGCAGTGCTTTGTGGGCGGAATGCGGTGCAGATTGGCGCCGGCGAGGGATCGTCTGTTTCGCTGGAGGAACTCGCGGCGCGGCTGGCGGGTGTGGGACGCGTGGAGCGGAATGCGTTCTTATTGCGGCTGGCGGTGGACGGCTATGTGCTGACGGTGTTTCCGGATGGGCGGACGATAGTGGGGGGGACGGATGATGTGGCTACGGCGCGGACGGTGCATGCGCGGTATGTGGGGGCGTGAACGATGGATTGGCGCGCTCCGCTGCCACTCGCTACCGCTTGCCTTCGCGTCGCGGCTAATCGTTGGCGTGATAGCATGGATGCAAGTTACGGTTCGCGGGGGTTGCCCAGGTTGCCAGGCGGGGTGGCAACCTGTGCGGGCGGGTCGTGGGCGTTTTCATTTTCGCCGTTGGCATAACCGATTCAATCCGCAGACCGGCTCGTGGCGACGACTTCTCATCTAATGCCGCGGGATACCGGTGACCCAGTTTCGATTTTGCGGTGTTGTTGCGCGGTGGTCGGAATGCGCGCGGAGCTCGGCCGCAAGCGGTGGATGAATCTTATGGCGACAGCGGAATCGACGCGGACATCGCGGCACAATTTCGTTTCGGCCGACGCGCAACCGCTCGTGGGGCGGTTGGGAACGTGGCAATTGGTGCGTTTGATCGCGGAGGGGAACTTCACGCGGGTGTATCAGGCGCGACCGATGGATGATGCGGAGGGCGAAGGCGGCGCGGACGAGTCGCCGCGGCGGACTGCGGCGTATGCTTTGAAAATGCTGCGTAAGGAATGGTGGCGCGATCCGGCGGCGATCGAGATGCAGCGGCGCGAGGCGTGGGTCGGCAGCAAGGTTTCGCATCCGAATTTGTTGCCGGTGCTGTCGGCGAGCGTGCAGGAGCCGCCGTTTTACGTGGTGTCGCCGCTGGTGGACGGCGAGGCATTGTCGCAGATACTGGCGGAGCAGGGGCCGCTGGTGGTGCCGCTGGCGCTGTGGATTGGGCGGCAGGTGGCCGAGGGACTGGACGCATTGTTTGCGGGCGCGCGGCTGATTCACGCGGACGTAAAGCCGGCGAATATCCTGGTGTCGCCGTCGGGGCACGCGACCTTAATCGACTTTGGCTTCGCGCAGACGCCGGCCGAGGCAAGTGCGTGGGCGACGCGGCCGCTGGCCGGGACGCTGGCGTATATCGCGCCGGAGATGTTGACGTCGACGCTGGCTGCCGGGCCGCGGAGCGATATCTATAGTCTGGGCGTGACACTGTACGAGCTGCTCACGGGCCGGCGGCCGTGGGAGAGCGAGGATCCGGGCGAGCTGGCGACGCTGCATCGCGAGGCGAAGCCGGCCGACATTCGCTCGCTGCGGCCGGATGTGCCGGATTCGGTGAGCGACCTGGTACACACGATGCTGGCAAAGGACTCGCTCCGGCGGCCTGCCAGCGCGCGCGAGTTGGCCGGCCGGCTGGTGCGGCTGGAGATTGAGTGCTTTTCTTTGCGGTAGGCGCGATTCTTTGCGCGGAGCTAAACCGCAGGCGTTGGATTTCGCGGCGCGTGGGTGCTAACGGCGTCGGCGCGACAGTCCGCCGAGTGCGAGCACGCCGAGCGCTACGAGGGCCAATGTGGCCGGCTCGGGGATGAGCGTCAACTGGCCGCGGATTTCGCCGCCGCCATGATCCGACGTGTGGACGTTGAAGTAGATTCTGGAGCGCTTATTCGCGTCCAGGGTGGTAAAGTTAACGAATTGATCCGAAAGTGTCGTGCCGTTGCCCTCCCCGCCGTCCCACACGCCTTTGAGTGTGCCGGCAACGGCGTTGATCACGAGATCGTCCGGATCACTATTGGGATCGATTTGGCCGAACACGACGCCGCCGTTGACGCCGAAAGCAGCGGTGTGGAAATGGGCGCGTGTGACGTTGTCGTTGCCATTAGCGGGCGTTTGCAGGCCGTCGAGATCGAGGCCGGTGAGCTTGATGTCGTAGGAGAGCGTTGGGCTGAGCGGATTGTCGTCGTTGAGGACGAAGAAGCCCGTGCCGCTGGAACCTTCATCGGGCAGCCCGGGAACCTCTTGATCGTGGGTGACGTTCGCAATGTAATACCGGTTGATGGCATGAGCGAACTGTGGGGCGATGGACGCGGCGACGGCGAACAGCGTTACGGTGAACAACGATTTCATTTGCGATATCCTCCCGGTTCATAATTGGATCGCCGGCAAACGACGACTCGCGCGCTGCAAACTACAAGGTCGAATTGCGATGCAACGTACAGACTGCGACGAACCGAATCGTGCACGGTCGCGTGGGTCCGCGATGCGAGACCACGTAGACGGCAATGCCCCTGCCTTTGCCGCGACCACCTCTCAGCAATCAGCGGGCAGTATAGCTGCCCCGTTGGGAATTGCAACCATGCCGGGCAAGAAAAATGGATCGCCGGGCAGCTTTGGCAGGGCGGCGAGCAGGGTGACTGGCAATCAACCGGTGGGGCGGATGCCGCGATAGCTCCAGTCTAATAGCTCCATGGGGTGGATGAGCGTGAGCGGGTAGTGCTGCTCGCGGGCTTCGCGGGCGATTTGCAGGGCACAACCGGCGTTGGCGGTGATCGCCAGGCGGGCACCGGTTTTTTTGATGTTTTCGAGCTTGCGGCGGCTAAGGCGGGCCGACATTTCCGGCTCGGTGAGGTTGTAGGTGCCGGCGGCGCCGCAGCAGAGCTCGGTTTCCGCGAGGTCGCGGAGGTCGAGGCCGGGGATTTGGGCCAGGAGGCGGCGGGGCGCGTCGTGGATCTTTTGGGCGTGCAGGAGGTGGCAGGCGTCGTGGTAGGTGGCGATGGTGCGAATCTCGCCGGTGGGGTGGACGAGGCCAAGCTGGTCGAGGAACTCGCTTACGTCGCGGACTTTAGCGGTCCAGGCGGCACGAATTGGTTTTTGAGCGTCGTGCCAGTGGTGGCCGTAGTCCTTGAGCATCGAGCCGCAGCCGGCGATGTTATTGACGATGGCATCGAAGCGGGTCGCGTCGAAGGCCTCCAGATTCTGGTCGGCGAACTCGCGGGCCGGCTCGCTGGAGCCGGCGTGAAAGTGGATCGCCCCGCAGCAGACTTGAGTGACCGGCACGTGGACGTCGCAGCCGTTTTGCTGGAGCACTCGGGCGGTGGCCCAGTTGACGTGGCGGAACATGGCGTCGCCGATGCAGCCGGTGAAGAGGGCGACCGTGGCGCGGCGGCGGCCGATGGCGGGCATGAATTCGGGGAGGGGCCCTTCGTTGCGCGTGGGCGGCGGCAGCATGTCGACCATACGGCGGAGCGGCGGCGGCAGCAGGTAGGTGAGTCGCAACGATTGTGCGAGGCGCACGAGGCCGAGGCGCTGGGCAATGCGGGCCGGGATCAGGGCGCGGCGGAGTATGTCGCGATAGGGGAACAGGCCGAACAGGATGCGGCGGTGGAACCAGTCGTCTTGTTTGGGGGACGTCGCTAAGCCCGAAGCGGCGTCGTTCATTGCCACACGGAAGGGCTCGATCAGTTTGCCGTATTGGACGCCGGAGGGGCAGGCCGTTTCGCAGGCGCGGCAATCGAGGCAGAGGTCGATGTGACGGCGAACGCGGTCGTTGAGTTCGAGCTTGCCGTCGGTGACGGCGCGCATCAGGTAGATGCGGCCGCGGGGGCTGTCGTTCTCGTCGCCCAGCTCGACGTACGTGGGGCAGGCGGCGGTGCAGAGGCCGCAGTGGACGCAATCGAGCAGAAGGTCGTAGTTGAGAGCGGTTTGTGGTGAGTCGGGCACGGTTGGTGTGCCGAGTTTTTCGTTGCGCGACGAAGAGGGGGAGACACGGAGAGTGGGAGAGGGGGAGATTTCTGTGTGAACGTTGCCCATAAGTCTCCCCCTCTCCTTGTCTCCCCGTCTCCCACTCTTCTTCCTAATGGTATGCGAAGCGGTCGGAGTTGAGGATGTCGCGGGGGTCGAATTTTTGCTTGATGCGTTCGGCCAGGACGGTTGCTTCGGTGCGATTGCCCCAAATGTCGTGCCGGGTGAGGCCTTCGAGCGTGGTGGCGAGGACGACCAGGCTGCCGCCGTGGTGGATCGCGAGCGGACGAAGTTTGCCGACGAGGACTTTGGTGATGTCGGCCGGTTTAAATTCGGCGAAGCGGGCGATGAGGATGCCGCTGGCGGCGTGGGCTTGGACGGTGCTGTTGGCGTCGTGTGCGTAGATAGCGGCGATCATTTTGGTGACAGCGCTGGGCGGGACGGCAATTTTGATCACCAGCGGCGAATTGTCGGGCGCTTCGCTGGTGCCACGGTCGGTGAATTCGATTTGTTGGGTCCAGAGCGCGTCGGCGTCGGCGGTCGTGAGTCGGGCGACGTTCATTCCGCCGCCTTGCCAGAGCTCGTATTGGATTTGGTCGGCGAGGTAGTTTGTTTCCACTTCGGAACCTTCCACGCGGATGACGAGATGCGGGGTGTCGTTGCGGATTTCGGATTGTGGAACGCGGATTGTCGTCGGGATTTTCCAACCGGTGCCGGCGAGGTGATCGATCGCGGCGGGTGGGGCGGCGAGGCTGATGAAGCGGTTAAGGAGGATGTCGGTCGTGGCCAGGTCGGGGCAGGCGGCGACGAGCGTGGCCGTGGTTTCGGGCAGTGGTTTGAGCTTGAGGGCGAGTTGGGTGATGACGGCGAGCGTGCCGAGCGAGCCGCAGAGAAGCTTGCAGAAGTCGTAGCCGGCGACGTTTTTAACGACGCGGCCGCCGCCTTGGAAGGGAATGCCGCGGCCGTCGACGGCGTGGATGCCGATGATGTAGTCGCGTATGGTGCCGTAGCCGTAGCGGCGCGGGCCGGTCCAATTGGTGGCCACGACGCCGCCGAGCGTGGCGTCGGCGGCGCGCGGGACGTCGATGGGGAGTTGTTGATTTTCGGCGGCGAGGAGTTTCGCAAGGTCGGCCATGCGGATGCCGGCTTCGACGAGGATCGTCATGTCGCGCGGCGTGTAGTCGACGACGCGGTTAAGCCCAGTGAGGTCGAGGCCCTGGCCCGGACGCGTCGGGGTGAAGCCGTAGTCGAGCGCGGTTTTGCCGCCGAAGGCGTAGAGTGGTTGGTTTTTGTCGTAGACACTGCGCACGATTTCTGCCACTTCGTTTTGAGTGGTCGGTGCGACGGTGTTTGTAAGTGGGAGATCGGCGGTGGCGGTAGGCATTTATGGGTTGGAGCTAAACCGCAAGCGTTGCGCTAAGCCGCGAACGGCATATTCATAGTGGCGCTCGTCGGCCGGGGTGGATTTGTTCCATGCCGCAGGCGCCAGCGGTGGGGAGTAACTTGCCGGGGCTCAGGAGGCCGGTGGTGTTGAGGGCGTCGCGGAAGCGGGTCATTACGTCGAGGTCGTGTTCAGTGAACATGCGGTGCATGAGGTTGAGTTTTTCGAGGCCGATGCCGTGCTCGCCGGTGACGCTGCCGCCGCAGGCGATGCACTCGAGCAGGATTTCTTCGCTTGCTTTCAGCACGCGCTTGATTTCCTCGGGGTGTCGTTCGTCGAACAGCAGGATCGGATGCAGATTGCCGTCACCGGCGTGGAAGACGTTGACGATGCGGACGTCGTGCTTCGTGCCGATCTCGCGGATGCGCCGGAGGATGTGCGGCAGCTTGGTGCGCGGGACGACGCCGTCCTGGGTGCAGTAGCTGGGGCTGAGGCGACCGATCGCGCCGAAGGCCTGCTTGCGGGCTTTCCAGAGTTGGAGCCGCTGTTTCGGGTCGGCGGCGAAGCGGACTTCGCGGGCATGATTCGCGGTGCAGATTTCGGTGATGCGGTCGCGCTGGGCGTCGAGGCCGACTTCGAGGCCGTCGACTTCGATGATGAGGACCGCCTCGGCATCGAGCGGGAAGCCGAATTGGAAGGCCTCTTCGACGGCGACGACGATGCCGTGGTCCATCATTTCGAGCGCGGCGGGGATGATGCCTGCGCCGATGATGTCGCTGATGGCCTGCGTGGCGTCGTCGATCGATTCGAACACGGCGAGCATCGTGCGAACGCCTTGCGGGTTGCGGGTGAGGCGGACCCAGATCTTGGTGACGATGCCGAGCGTGCCCTCACCGCCGACGATTGTGCCGACAAGGTCGGGGCCGGGTGAGTCTTCAGCCGGGCCGCCGAGGCGGACGATTTCGCCGTCGGCGGTGACCATTTCCAGGCCGAGAACATGGTTGACCGTGACGCCATATTTGAGCGTGTGGGGGCCGCCGGCGTTGGTGGCCGTGTTGCCGCCGATGGTGCATGCGCCTTGGCTCGACGGGTCGGGGGCGTAGTGGTAGCCGGTGCCGGCGAGGTGCTTGTTGAGCGCGGCGTTGACGACGCCGGGTTCGATGATGGCGTAGCGGTCGCGGAGATTGACGTCGGCGATCTCGCGCATGCGGGTCAGCACGATCATCACGCCGCCGCCGACCGGCATGCCACCGCCGGCAAGGCTGGTGCCGGCGCCGCGGGGGACGTAGGGGACGGCGTATTCATTGCAGAGCCGGACGATGGCGGCGACTTCGGCGGCCGATTGCGGAAAGACGGCGACGCTGGGGCAGTGCTTTTCGATGACGAAGGCGTCGCACTCGTAAACGGCCAGGTCGGAATGGGCGTCGAGCACGCGGTCTGCGCCGAGCAATTGGCGGAGTTGGTTGGCCAGGTTGGCCGCGGGGGCGGTGGTGATCATCGACGCATCCATTTGGGCGTCGATTATAGGGGATGGGCGCGACGCGACCCAGTGGCGCAATCAGGCCGTTGCGTTGGGCAGTTACGGCACACGGAGTGTGCCTACTACAAAAAATGTGTGCCACCTGCCCCGGGGTTGGGATGAGGCAGATGGCACACGGGCGGGAGGGGGAGAAGGGAAGTGCGGAGTGTGGAAGGGGGAGTGTGGAGGGAGTACCTGTCAGGTTGCTTCAACTGGCGGCATTTCCATGCCGTCGAGGAAGCCGACCAGAGCGCGGGTGCGGTAGGGTTGTTGCAGTTTGCGGACGGCTTTCGACTCGATCTGGCGGACGCGCTCGCGGGTGACGGAGAAGATCTTGCCGACTTCCTCCAGGGTGTAGGTGTAGCCGTCGGTCAGACCGTAGCGTAGCCGGATGATCTCGCGTTCGCGGTACGAAAGGTCGTTCATCACCGATTCGAGTCGCTCTTTGAGGGCTTCGATGTTGGAATCGTAGAGCGGATCGTCGTCGCGCTCTTCTTCGAGGAACTCGCCGAAGAAGTTGTCCTCGTGGTCGCCGACGGGTTGGTCGAGCGACAGCGGCTGGCGGGTCATTTTGATAATCACGCGGGCGTCGTCGAGGCTCATGCCGGCTCGCTCGGCGACTTCTTCGGGGTTCGGCTCGCGGCCGAATTCCTGGACGAAGTCGGCGGTGACGGCGCGGACGCGGCCCATCGTGTCGATCATGTGGACCGGCAGGCGGATGGTGCGGCTCTGGTCGGCGATGGCGCGGGTGATGGCCTGGCGAATCCACCAAGTGGCGTAGGTAGAGAATTTGTATCCGCGCTGGTACTCGAACTTGTCGACGGCCCGCATCAGGCCCGTGTTGCCTTCCTGGATCAGGTCCAGAAAGCTGAGGCCGCGGTTGCGGTAACGCTTGGCGATCGAGACGACCAGCCGGAGATTGGCGGCGGAGAGAATCCGCTTGGCTTCATCATACAGCTCGCGCTCGACGTTGGTGCGGGCGACGAGGCGGGCCAGCGTGGCCGGCGATTCGAGCGTGATCCGCATCAGGTACCGCAGCTCGATGGCGAGCTCGGTTCTCTGTTTGTCGCTGAACAGGTTTTCGGGTTGGTCCAGTTGCTGCTTGATCGAGACCATGCGGTGGCTGATCTTGTGGAGCTGGGCCATGATCGGCAGCAGCCGGCCAAGACGGAGGTTGAGCTCCTCGACCAGGCGGACGATCTTGTTGCGGCGGACGACGAGGCGGCGCCAGGCGGACCGCTTTTCGGGCCGCGGACGGTGTTTCGTAACCGCGGTGCGGTAGTCGGCCTGGTTGAGCCGCAGCAGTTCCTTGATGGTGATGAGATTGGGGACCAGGCGCTTGAGCGTGCGTTTTTTCTCGCTCGTATTGGTGACGCTGATTTCGATGGTGCGGTCGAGGCGCAGGTCGCCCGAGGCCACCTTGTCGAGCATGTCGACGGCGGCGTGGAGGACGAAATCGTTGGCCAGGAGCAGGCGGCGGAAGCGGGCGCGTGTCGTCTCGATCCGCCGAGCGGAGTTGATTTCGTCGGCCCGCGAGAGCATCGGGATCTCACCCATTTGCATGAGGTACATGCGGATGGGGTCGTCGATGTGCGATTCGGCGCTGCCTTCCTCGGGCAGAACGGCTTCCAGGTCGTCGTCGTGCTCGATTTCTTGCGCGGGCGGATCGTCCGGGTCCAAAATGTCGCCGGGCAGGAAGTCGTGTTCGTCGTCGATGACGTGGTCGATCTTGGGGGCGGCGCCGTTGCGGCGATGCACGCCGTTGGCTTTGTCGTTCTTGCCGGTAGTCTTTCCATTCTTGCCGACGTGGTTCGATGAGCCGTTGAGCGACTGCGTGTTGCGGATGCGTGGCACAGGCGGTTCCTCGCGGTGGGCACGTTGAGCGTGGTGGCTCGGACGGCAGCGAGTGATTGCACGGCTGATGCCAAGGCGTTTTGACGCCGACGCGGGTTGGAGGCTAAGTTGTTGCGGTGTTGGGAGTTGTGCATTGAGTCGTGGGCACACGGTTCACCGATTTGGTGAGTGCATGTTGCGTTGCGGCAACGAAACTCGTGTTGCGATGTTGCACCGTCGCAACGTGGTTGCCTCGCCGAGGGGCCGGGCAGGTCCTACAATCGGTGCAGGGCAACGTAGCGGGATTCGCAAGAATTCCGCCGTGCGTCAAATTCGAATTGAAGTCTTGCGACTTCAGCTACGCAAACGTGTACATGTCAAGTAGCGTGATTGAAGTGAAGGTGACCGGCGCGGTGGGAACCATCGTGCTCAATCGGCCGGGCCGGCGGAACGCGCTGACACGGACGATGCTCGGACAGTTGCAGGAGGCGCTCGAGGACTTGCACCAGGAGCGGCGAGTGCGGGCGGTGATTCTCACCGGGGCCGGGAGCGCGTTTTGCGCCGGTATGGACGTGCACGAGATGCACGCGTCCGACAAGCTGCCGGATGCGGAAAAGCAGCAGGAGTGGGGCGAGCTGTATGAGGCGTATCGCGATCTGGTCGTGCAGATGCTGGAGCTGCCCAAGCCGATCATAGCGTCGGTGAATGGGCCGGCGGTGGCGGGCGGGGCGGGACTGGTGCTGGCCAGCGATATTGTGGTAGCGTGTCCGGCAGCTCAGCTTGGGCTGCCCGAGACGCGGCGGGGATTGGTGGCGGGCGTGGTAACGCCGCTGTTGGCTTTTCGCGTGGGCGGCGGGGCGGCGGCGCGGGTCTTACTCACCTCGTCGTTGTATCCGGCCGAGGAGGCGTTTCGGCTGGGCATATATCACGAGATGATCGATGAGGCCCGGCTGTGGGCGCGATGCGTGCAGTTGGGCGAGGAGTGTGCGGCCGGGGCGCCAGAGGCGGTGCAGCTTTCGAAGCGGCTCTTGTACGAGACGATCGGCGAGCAGCTTTCGACGCAGCTAAATGTGGGAGCGGCCATCAGCGCAACCTCCCGAACTACCGAGGCGGCCCAGGAGGGATTGGCGGCGTTTGTGGAGAAGAGACAGCCGGATTGGAAATAGGTCCTGTCTGGAAATTGCCGTCCGGCTACTTGCGGCCGGTCAACTTTGCGGCCAAGACGCGCTCGATCTCGTCCGCCGACATTCCGTTGGCCAGCATTTCCAATTTCAACTCGGTTTCCATCTTGGCTTCCTGAAACCTGCGCCAGGTCCGCATTCCGGCGATGGCAAGAATGAGAACCGTGAGCAGAAGCCAACCAATAATCGGAATAACGAGGTCTGGTCTCTGGCTGAATGCATCGTACATACGACACCTCGCGAATTGGGACGGAGCATTGAGAGACACTGATCCTTATTCGCCCTATTATGGGCGTTCTTGGGACGGCTTGGCAATTTCTCAGGACTGAGCCGTCATTCGGGCGTTTGTCCCCCTGGAGCAGTGAGCGGTTTTCCCGTAAAATCAGTGGGTTATTCTCCCCGCCCTGCGTCGCGTAAACGGGGTTCGGTAAATCGGGGTCGCGCACGACCCGGCTCGCAAACCTGGGAACTTGTTATGGCTGGTGGAAAGCGGAAAAAAAAGTTGGAGTCGGTGTTCCTCGTTTGTGAGGAAACGGGCGATCACAACTACACGTTGCGGCGGAAGGTCGGGGCCGAGAAGCTGAAGCTGAAGAAGTACAGCCCGCGGCTGCGGAAGCATACGCTGCATACGGAAAAGAAGAAATAGGCTGTCGGCTATCGACGAGCCGCTCGCTCCGCTGCGCGTCGCGGCTAAACGTTTAATCGCGACGTGGAGGCGAGTTCCGCGAGCCGCAGCGGAGCGAGTTTGTTCATCGTCGATTCCCCCCACTTCATGGACGGTCATGCCCAAGCGATGGCGGATTGCGAGCTATGATGCGTCGCGCGTCGAGGCGCTGGGGAGGGCGGCCGGGATTCCGGCTGTTGTGGCGCAACTTTTGATCGGTCGCGGGATTTCTCGACCAGACGATGCGCGGCATTTTCTGGATGCCAAGTTGAGCGGGCTGCGCGATCCCGAGTTGTTGCCCGGGGCGGTGCAGGCGGCCGAAATTCTGCATCAGGCGATTCGCGATGGGCGGCGGATCACCGTCTACGGCGATTACGACGCCGACGGCATGACGGCGACCGCGATCCTCCTGCAATGTCTGCGGCTGTTGGGCGCGAAGGCCGATTTCTATGTGCCCAACCGGATCGACGAGGGGTATGGGTTGAATCACGAGGCGATTCGTTGCCTGGCGCTGGAAGGCGCGCAGTTGCTGGTGACAGTGGATTGCGGGATTGCCAGCGTGGCGGAGGCCCAGACGGCGGCCGAATGTGGGTTGACGCTGGTCATCACCGATCATCATCAACCAAGCTTCAACCCCTCTCCCGGTCCCTCACCGCAGGTGAGGGACCGGGAGAGGGGTTTGCCCCATGCGGCGGCGATTGTGCATCCGGGGTTGCCGGGCGGCGGGTATCCGTTTGCCGGTTTGTGTGGTGCGGCGGTGGCGCTCAAGGTGGCGTGGGCGCTGTGTCAGCGGGCGAGCGAGGCAAAGCGCGTCGGCGAGGCGATGCGGAGTTTCTTGATGCGGGCCGTGGGGCTGGCGGCGATCGGCACCGTGGCCGACGTGGTGCCGCTGGTGGATGAGAATCGCATCCTGGTGCGGCACGGACTCAACTGCCTGCGGCATTTTCCGTCGCCCGGATTGCGGGCGCTGGAAAATGTGACCGGGCTCGATAAGAAGCCGCAACTGGATGGAGAGGATTTGGCGTTTACGATTGCGCCGCGGCTGAATGCGGCGGGCCGGTTGGGGCAGGCGCCACTGGCGATCGAGTTGTTGATGACCGATTCGCCAGAGCGGGCGGTGAAGCTGGCCGAGTTTATTCACTCTCTGAACGATCAGCGGCAGACGCTGGAGCGGAGCGTGTTGCGGGCGGCCAAACGCGAGGCGGAGGAGTTGGGCGACCCGCACGAGATGCCGGCGCTAGTTCTCGCGAGTCGCGGGTGGCACGCGGGCGTGATTGGTATCGTGGCGGGAAGATTGGCAGAGGAGCATCATCGGCCGGTGGTGCTGGTGGCGCTGGACGAGCTGGGCAGCAAGCCGGGCGTGGGGTCCGGGCGGAGCGTGGCCGGATTCAATCTGCACGAGGCGCTGGGTGCGTGCGAACGGCATCTGTTGGGATTTGGCGGACATGCAGCGGCGGCAGGACTCACGATCAACGAGAGTGCGATCGATGCGTTTCGGAAGGACTTTTGTGCGTACGCCCGGCAACATATCGGTGCGGACGAGTTGGCGGCGGAGTTGTTTGTGGACGCCGAGACGCCGCTGTCGGCGCTGACGCATCAGACGGTGCGGCAGATAGAGAGCCTGGCGCCGTTCGGGCACGGCAACCAGCGGCCCGTTCTGTGCACGTCGGACGTGCGACTGGCCGAGCCGCCGCGGCGCATCGGCAACGGGGGCCATCATTTGGCGTTGCGCTTGGAGCAACACGGCGTGGTGATGCGAGCGGTGGCGTTTGGCGGCGGCGACTGGGAGCAGGACCTGGCCGAAGCGGGGCCGATCGCCGTGGCTTTCAAGCCGGTGATCAATCATTTCCGCGGACGGCAGACGGTGGAGATGCAATTGGCGGATTGGCACGTGCAGGGGGAATAGCCAACAGTTCTTGACCGGCAAGTTGTATTTTGCATTCGCGCTAATTGGCCGATATAATTGAGTGCCGCGGGCCGCCAACATGTCTTTGGAGATATTACCGCCATGACGACACGAGAAAAACTTCATGCGGAGATTGACAATCTCGACGAGAAAAGTGTTGACGCGATGTATCAAATAGTGCGACAGTATGCACAGTCGCGGACTGGCCAGCGTTCCGGTGATCTATTGACCCTGTTACAGGAAATAAAGATCGACGGACCAGAGGATTTTTCCGAGAATTTGGATCTATATCTCTATGGCGAAAAGCGGTTCCCGGACGACGTTCATTGACGCGCTTTTCGTTGTGGCGCTGATCAATCGGCGGGATCAGCATCACGAAGCCGCGACGCGGCTCTCGAGCCAATTTGTCGGACAGCCATTGCTCACAACCGATGTCGTTCTTGTCGAAATCGGGAACGCACTAGCTCGCAACTTCCGATTGGAGTCGGCGGATGTGATCGATTATTTTCATCGGGCGACGAATATCGAAATCGCTCGCCTGTCCACGAGCCTATTCGACGAAGCATTCACAATTTACAGGTCGCGCGGCGACAAGACTTGGGGAATGACTGATTGCATCTCTTTTGCAGTGATGCGACGCGCCGGCGTTCGGGACGCATTAACCTTTGATCATCATTTCACGCAAGCGGGCTTTCATGCGCTGTTGCGTGTCAGTTAATCGTGGCCCGGTGACTTGCCCAAACTGGGCCCGGTCTGGTTGGAGATATGGTTATGCGGAGTCCTGCAATTAGGTTCCTAGCGTTGCTCGCGGCTTGCTTTTCGGCGAGCTGTGGATGTTCACAACTGGCGGCCGCAAAGCCGCCGGCTACGGCCGCGCGGCCCGTGGTGGATACGTATCATGGCGTGGCGGTGAGCGATCCGTATCGGTGGTTGGAAGTTGATACGAGTGCGGAAGTGGTCGCGTGGAGCGCGGCTCAAAATGCGCACGCGCGGAGCGTTCTGGACCGACTGCCAAACGTGGCGGCGATTCGAGCGCGGATTACGAGGATCATGACGGCCGAATCGCCCAGCTATTCCAGCGTCAGCTTTCGGGGCGGCAAGTATTTTGCGATCAAGCAGCAGCCGCCCAAGCAGCAGGCGCTGTTGGTCGTGCTCGATTCGCCGGACGATCTGGCCAGCGAGCGAGTCGTGGTGGATCCAAACGAGCTCGACAAGAGCGGCGGGACGACGATCGATTGGTACGTTGTGTCGCCGGATGGGAAGCTGGCGGCGGTTTCGCTGTCGAAGGGCGGGAGCGAAGCGGGGGACGCGTATCTGTTTGACACCGCGACGGGGCGGGACGTTGGCGAAGTAGTGCCGAACGTGAACAGCGGCACGGCGGGCGGCGACCTGGCTTGGGCCCCTGACAGCAGGGGCTTCTATTACACGCGGCATCCGTGGCCCGGCGAACGACCTGAGGCGGATCGCGGCTTCTATCAGCAAGTGTATTTTCACGCGCTGGGAACAACGGCGAATGAAGATCGGTACGAAATTGGCAAAGACTTTCCGCGGATTGCCGAGATTCAATTGGAAGCGGACGACCGCGCGGGCCGCGTGCTGGCGACCGTGCAGAAGGGCGACGGCGGCGAGTTCGCGTTGTATCTGCGGCACGCGGACGGCAGGTGGCAGCAATTTGCCGATTTCAAGGATCGGATCGTGCAGGCCGCGTTCGGGCCGCGGGACGATCTGTTTTTGATTTCCCTCGCGGGAGCGCCGCGCGGAAAGGTCGAGCACGCGGCGATCGCCGAATTGGGCAAGCAGCCACTGCAGACGGTCATTCCCGAGGGCCAGGATGCGATCGTGCCGAGCTTCATGGGTCCGTCGACGTTTGTGTCCACGGCGAGCCGGCTATATCTCGTCTACCAATTGGGTGGGCCGACGGAAGTGCGGGCATTCGCGCACGACGGCCAGGCGACAAAAGGGCCGTCGCAGCAGCCGCTTTCCAGCATTTTTGAGCTGGAGCCGCTAACGGGCGACAACCTGTTGTTCGGCAGCGTGTCGTTCATCGAGCCGGCAGCGTACTACGAGTTTCGCGCAGCGGAGGGGCAGACGGAGAAGACGGCGCTGGCCGTGAAGTCGCCGGTGGAATTATCCGACGCGGAAGTGACCCGCGAGTTTGCTACGTCGCAGGATGGAACGCGCGTGCCGGTGAACATCATTTGCCGTAAGGGAACGGTCCGCGACGGCACGAATCCGGCGCTGTTGACTGGCTACGGAGGTTACGGAGTGAACATCACGCCGGCCTTCAAGCCGCTGTATCGCGTGCTGTTGGACAACGGGTTTGTGGTGGCCGTGGCCAACTTGCGGGGCGGGGGCGAGTATGGAGAAGCGTGGCACCTGGCCGGCAATCTCACCAAGAAGCAAAATGTGTTCGACGATTTCTACGCGGTGATGGGGCACCTGGTGGAGCGGGAGTATACGTCGCGCCACAGGCTCGGGATCTTGGGCGGGAGCAACGGTGGCCTGTTGATGGGCGCGATGATCACGCAGCATCCGGACGCGATGAAGGCAGTTGTGTCGTCGGTGGGACTGTACGATATGCTGCGGTCCGAGCTATCGCCGAACGGCGAGTTCAACGTGACCGAATTCGGCACGGTCAAGAATGCGGACCACTTCCGGGCACTGCACGCGTATTCGCCGTACGAGCACGTGAAGGCGGACGTGTGTTACCCGGCCGTGCTGATGCTCACCGGGGCGAACGACCCGCGGGTGCAGCCGATGCAGTCGCGGAAGATGATCGCGCGGCTGCAGGCGGCCCAGTCGTGCGACGCGCCGATTCTATTGCGCACCAGCGGCGACACGGGACACGGGATGGGCACGCCCTTGGCGGAGCAAATTGAGCAGGCGGTGGACGTGTATGCGTTTTTGTTTCATGAGCTAGGGGTGGAGTTCAAGGCGGGCAAAGCGGCAAGGTCACCGTGAGATTTGCGGCAAAATGCCGATATTGCGTGTACAATGTGAAACCATCCGATGGCGGGAATCGTGATCGCCATCTAGTCGAGGCAAGTATTAGCGAGAGATATCACCATGATTGAGAACGGGCGAAATTGCGTCGCGGCATTCACTGGCGGAGCCAGTGGCACACTTTTGCGTCTCTTCTTCGCATTGGCGATTCCCTGCATCGCACGAGCCGACGTGAAGTTGCCGGCGATGTTTTCCGACCATGCCGTGTTGCAGCGGGATATGCCGGTGCCGGTGTGGGGGTGGGCGGAGCCGGGTGAGGAAGTGACCGTGGCGATCGCCGGACAGACTCACAAGGCGACGGCGGATGAGAAGGGGAAGTGGAGCGTGAAGCTGGAGCCGTTGTCGCTGGGCGAGCCGCTGACTCTGGTGGTGGAGGGAAAGAACCGACTCGAGCGAAACGATATTCTGGTCGGCGAGGTGTGGGTCTGTTCGGGTCAATCGAACATGGAGTGGACGGTGGCGAACGCATCGAACTCCGAATTGGAGATTCCCGCGGCGAACCGGCCGAACATTCGCGTGATTACGGTCACCGGGCCAGGTAGCCAGACACGGGTCGAGGACTGCAACGGCAAGTGGGAGGCGGTGACGCCCGAGTCGATCAAGGATTTCTCGGCGGTGGGCTATTTCTTTGGCCGCGAGCTGCAGGATCACATCGGAGTGCCGATCGGGCTCATTGACAACTCGTGGGGCGGCTCGGCGTGCGATGCTTGGATTCGCCGCGACAAGTTCGAGGGCAATCCCGTGTTGCAGCCAGTGCTCGAGCGTTGGGCGAAGACCGAATCGGAATACGATGAACTCAAAGAGATGGCCAAGCACAAAGAGGCCCTCCAGAATTGGCAAAAGAAGGCAGACGCGGCCAAGGCGGCGGGCGAGCCGGAACCGCCCGGCCGTCCGCGCGGATTCAACAATCCGATGACCGGCAACCAGCGGCCGGCCAATTTGTATCATGCGCGGCTGGGACCGGTGATGCCGTACGCCATTCGCGGCGTGATCTGGTACCAGGGCGAATCGAACGCCGACCGGGCGTATCAATATCGCGAGATGTTCCCGTTGATGATTTCCTCGTGGCGGGAAGCGTGGGGGCAAGGCGATTTTCCGTTCTACTGGGTGCAGCTGGCCGACTTCATGGCCGAACAGCCGGAGCCGGTCGATAGCGCGTGGGCCGAGCTGCGCGAGGCGCAGACGATGACACAGGACCGGCTGCCCAATACGGGCCAGGCGGTGATCATCGACCTGGGCGAGGGGGCCGACATTCATCCGAAGAACAAGCTCGAGGTGGCCAAGCGGCTGGCGCGGTGGGCGTTGGCGAATGATTATGGGAAGAGCGTTGTTGTCGAGAGTCCGCGGTACGAATCGATGGAGAAGCACGGTGACAAGATTGTCGTGAAGTTCAAAAACGTCGGCGGCGGCCTGCGGACGGTCGACACCAACAAGCTCGAGGGTTTCGCGATTGTCGGCGACGACCGCAAGTGGGTGTGGGCCGATGCGAAGCGGCTCGGCCGCGATACGGTTGAGGTGACGAGCGCCACGGTGCCCGATCCGGTGGCCGTCCGCTATGCGTGGGCGGATAACCCGGTATGCAATCTGTACAACGTCAACGGGCTGCCGGTGACGCCGTTTCGGACAGACGATTGGCCGGGGAAGACGGTGGATGCGCGGTAGCTGGAGACACTTCTTGAAAAGTTAATAATTGGTAGGTCTCGCCGACCATGGTGCGCATGCTGCCATCGACCCAATCTGCGGAATTTCGCTTGCCGGGAGATCGTCGTTGGGCTTACAATGGCGATTCATGTCATGAGATTCTCGGCCCGAAAACGTCTGACATTTGCGCTCCTTGCCGCCTACGGCGCGATTGCGCTGCTTGGGCAAGGTCTGCATTCTCTTGCACCGCACGCCGGGCATCATCATGGGCTGGACGTGGTTCGCTGTGCGATCCACGGGGACGAGCACTGGCACCATGATCATCTTCATGGCCACGACCATCACCACGACGCCAACGGTGACCACGACCATGGGCCGGCCGGCCCGGCGGACGCGGAACACGATGGTGGGCTGGTAGTTACGTCGAGTGAGTGCGCCGCGCATTCGCACGTCTGCGAGATTTGCGCGTTTCTGTCTCAGTTGCGGAGCGAGCGGGCCGTTTTGGCCGCGGCGGTTGAATGGCAACCGGTCGCGGTGGCCGCGATTTGCCCGCCCCAACGATCGTACACGCCGACCTCTGTCGGCCCTCATGCGCCGCGCGGCCCGCCCGTTTTGAACGGGTAATGTATCGTCGCGTGCAGCGCGTTGTTTGCGACGCGCCGCGTTTCTGTGCGCTCTCAGTTCGCTACGAAGGAGCCGTCATGGTTCGTCGGCCGGCGTTTACGCTGGTCGAGCTGCTGGTCGTGATCGCCATTATCGGTGTGCTGGTTGCGCTGCTGTTGCCGGCAGTACAGTCGGCGCGGGCCGCTGCGCGCCGCGCTCATTGCGCGAGCAGCATGCGGCAGATCGGCTTGGCGATTCACCAGTATGCCGACACCCACGGCGGACGTTTTCCGCTCGTGGCGCACGAGCATGCGCGCAAGGACTCGTGGATCTACTCGCTCGCGCCACATACCGAGAGCGTCGATGAGATTCGGCTGTGTCCGGAGGACCATAAGCGGATCGAAATGGAATCGGGTCGACTAACGAGCTACGCGATGAGCGGTTACTTGCGCGAGGCGGACATAGGTCCGTCTGGTCGGGAGCCGGGCTTCGTCGCCAAGCTCTACGACCTGGTCGAAACGCACCGGACGATCGTGGCGTTTGAGGCCGGGGAACCGGTCGCGGCGAATTTCGATCACGTCGAATCGCCGGATTGGTTCAGCGCGTTCAACTTGAAACGCAACGATCTGTCGACTCGAGCCGTGTGGAATGCCGTGCAGGACGAGGTGGCCGTGGAACGGCACCGGGGCGGCGTTGCCAATTACCTGTACGCAGATGGGCACGTGGAGCCGATCGCGGCCGAGCAGATTGCGGAGTGGTGCGACGCGGGCATGAACTTTGCGATCCCGCCGCAGTGAAACGAAGGATTGAAGACAAGTTAACCACGGAGGCATGGAGGACACGGAGAAGAAAGTTCCGCTGTAACTTCGGTTGTTTCCTTTTGCGCCAAGGTTCTCTCCGTGTCCTCCGTGTCTCCGTGGTCTGTTCATCAATCATCATTTGCAACTTGGAGCTCAAGAGTAATGATTTGCAATTATTTTCTACGAATGGGAATGTGGTTTTTCGTTGTTTCTATCTTTCTCGGATTCAATGTTGGGTCTGCATTCGCCGACCGGGATGTGTTTTTGGCCAATGTGGGCGGCAAAGTCGCGATCGGCAGCGCGGCCGACACGAGCCCGTCGGACCCGGACCTGGTAACGCGTGTGTTTGAACGCGTGGTGATCCCTGGCTTCCCGCCGATTAATCCGTCCGATTATGGGCTCGATGAACCAGGCTTCTTTGCGTTACCCGCGGGCGACCCGGAACTGCCTGCCGGAGCGTCAGCGCTACCCGCGAACGCGAACGTGACGGCCAACCTGCTGCCATTTGCGGTTGGCGGTGGGTCGGACACGCTCTTTTACTGGAACGGCGTGGGAGCAGTGGATTTTGTCCGAGTTTCCGTCGCGCAACCCGGTGTGTCGCTGGTGCTCGATCCGAATCCTGTCGGCAGCACGGGTGCAAGTGGCGGCGCGGACATTCATCCGTCGTATCGCCTCGACAAGAGCGGGGCAGGATTGCCGACGGATGGAGTGTACCTAGTCTCGCCGACAGTGAGCGTGGCGGGGCTGGCCGATTCGCAGCGGTTCTTCATGCTGTTCCTGGCGGATGCACTCGTGACAGATGAGGACGCGGCCGAGGAACTCCTGGAGGGTCTCGAAATCGGTCAGCCGATATTTGCCGGGAAGGATTTCAGCTTTTTTGCTGAGGCCAGCGCGTACGTGCAGGCGAATCTCGTCGTGCCCGAGCCGAGCGGTGGAATGCTCGTCGCCGTTGTAATTGGGTTCGCCGGCGCGTTAAGCCGCAGGTCGAAGACCGGCCGTGGCGGGCGGCTTCATTAGTTGAGGCGTGACGATGACAATTTTGCAAGTGATTTTCGTTGGGGTGCTTGCCGTGCTGTCGACGAGTGCTGGGTCCGGGATTGCCCGGGCCCAGCATCTCGATGTGTTAGTGGAGCAAGTGAACGGCCGGCTGGTCACGGGCAGCGCCGATTTTGATACCAACCAATGGACGTTGGGCAGGCGCTTGTATTCGGGCGAGTTCGACGGCGATTTTGCGGTCAACAACCCGGGCTACAATTCGCTAGCGGCCGGGTCGTCGTCGTTGCCGCCGGGCGCCCAGGTGTTGCCGGGGGACTCCCCGCTGGCTTGGGATTTCCTACCGATGACGATCGATCCGCTGAAGGCCAATCTGTTTTATTGGAATGGACTGGAGTCCGACGGCGCGCCCGGTATCACACCGGGTGACGTTCAATTCGGCGCGCTGCCCGCCGCCAGCTACACGCTGGGGCTGTTCGACAAGACGGGCGCGGCGTTTACCGTGAACGGTTTGCCGGTGTTGGTGCTGGGCGGGGTGATCGACGACACCGATGAGGACGGATTCATTCATCGGCATCGCTTTTATCAATTGCTCGATAACAACGAAAATAGCTCGACCACGCCGGCCGACGGCATCTATCTGTTTGCGATGCAGTTGCGGATGCCGGGCCTCGCGACCTCAAAGCCGATGTACATGGTGTTCGGCACGCCGGGGTCGAGTGTGGCAGCACTCGACGCGGCGGCTGTGCCCTGGGTCGAGGCGCGGATCGATACGTTGATTGGTTTGCCGGGTGACTACAATGCCAACGGCACGGTGGATGCGGCCGACTACGTCGTGTGGCGCGAGACACTGACTTCGACGGTGCAATTGGCGGCCGACGGCGACATGAACGGCACGGTCGATGCGGGCGATTACGGCGTGTGGTGGGCCAATTTTGGTGCGGTGATGGCGGGCACTGCATCCACTGCGCGTCCCGCCGCAGTTCCCGAAGCGGTCACGCCAGTGGCGGCGGTCGCGGCGGTGTGCGTCTTGCTGACGGCCAGATATTGCACGCCAGTCGCTCGGCTGAGTCGGTAAAGATTTTGCTGAATTCAGGTTGTCCCCCCCACATGCGTTACTGGACATTTTGGAACAAGGAATACAATGGACGGCAGGTCTCTCACCAGATTTTGCGCGAAGTCGCAAAGGAGGGCGCTAATGTCCTCGATCCGACTTTGGTGTGCATCGTTCGCGAGGCTTTTCGTCTGCTGGCTAGCGATTCTGTCCGCCGCCAGTACCGTGTGTGCGTACACGTTCACAAAGATCGACGATACCACGGGAGCCACGGATAGCTACGCGACGCTATCGCCGTCAGTCAATAGCTCGGGCGTCGCTTCGTTTTTTGCCGGGTTGGATTTTTCGGCCGGCGGAGGCGTACACATCTTCAAAGGGTCAGGCGGTCCGCTGACGTCCGTCGCGTCCGCGCCCGATATGCCGAGCCCGTTCCTTGGCTTCTCGGACCGGCCAGTTATTAACGCCGGTGGTGAGACGGCTTTTCGCGCTACGCTGCGCACAACCAGCGGTGAGGGTCTTGTCCACGTGACGGGTGACGCCTTCCTGACGCCCACGGTGCTCGCCGACGCGACGTCGACTTACTCCACATTCGATCAACCGGCGATCAATTCGTCCGGCGACGTGATCTCCAAGGCCACTCTTTCTGCCGGCGGTGAAGCAATCATCAAGGCGTCCACCACGTCGTCGGCCGCGACTTTATACGACACTTCCGGCCCATACAGTTTCTTTGGCGTCACACCCGACATCAACGACGCGGGCACAATTGCGTTTGTCGCCTTTTTTGACGCTGGCGGCGGGGCGGTGCTCAAGGGCGACGGCGGTGCTACCACGACGATCGCCGACACGACGGGTCCGCTCGCCAGTATGTCGTTGGCGACGATTAACAGTTCCGGGGAGGTAGCTTTCACCGCAGTATCCGACAGCTTGACCACGGTTTTCGTCTACAAAGGAGATGGCACGACGCTCGATTTGATCGCCGATACGACGGGTTCCTATTCCAGTTTCGGTCCGGTGGATATCACCGACTCGGGCGCCGTGATCTTTGAGGGCTTGCTCGATGGTGGTGGCGAGGGGATCTTTTTGGGTTCCGACCCAAGCGACATCAAGATCATCAAGACCGGCGACATGCTCTTTGGCCACACGGTGGTCGGGCTTGACTTGTTCAGCCATGGCGCATCGCCGAACGGCTACGTCGCTTTCCGCTACGTCACTGATTCCGATGCCCCCGGAATCTTTATCGAAGGGATTGCCGTGACGGTGATTCCCGAGCCTTCGTTGGCCGTAATGTTGCTTGCTCCTCTCTTGCTCTTCAGCTTGGCCCGTATTCGCTCTTAATGCGAGTCCGGATGCGACAAAATCGGCAGAAAGCCGGTTCTGAAGCGGCGTCGGCGTGGACGGCGTGCGACTCTGTCGATAGGCTCAAATTGGGCGCCTAACTCCTGATCAAACTCCCGGCCGCTGAAGCGGCCTCGCCTGGGGCGAGCATTGATGATCGACATCCATGAACTCTCGAAGCAGTTTCGCAGTGGCTCTCAGGCGATTTTGGCGGTCGATCGCCTATCGCTCACGGTGTCGGCGGGCGAAGTCTACGGCCTGTTGGGTCCGAATGGGGCGGGCAAGACGACGACGATTCGGATGATCATCGGTTTGTTGCGGCCGGACCACGGTTACGCCGAGGTGGCAGGATTTCGCACCGATGATGCGCCGGACGAAGTAAAATCGCGGGTGGGATTGGTGTCGGCCAACGACGGTGTGTATCCGTGGCTGTCGGTGCGGGAGATGCTGCTGTTCTTTGCCGACTTATACGGCGTGCCGCCGCGGCAGGCGCAGGACAATCTGCAGGCGCTGGCCGAGTTGTTCGATCTGACGGAGCTACTGGGCCGGCGGTGCGCGGTGCTGAGCACGGGTCAACGGCAGCGGGTGACGCTGGCGCGGGCGCTGATCCACGCGCCGCCGGTGATGCTGCTGGATGAGCCGACGCGGGGACTGGACGTGTTGGGCAGCCAGGTGGTGGTCGATTACATTGCCCAATTGCGCGGGCAGGGCAAGGCGGTGATCGTCAGCACGCACCGGCTTGATGAGGCCGAGCGGCTGTGCGATCGGTTCGGGCTGTTGCACAATGGGCGATTGCAAGTGGAAGGCACGCTCGCCGAATTGCGGGCGGCGACGGGCTGCGATTCGTTGGTGAACATGTTTCGCAAGTTCTTGCAGCCGACGTTGGCTGCAAGATCTTGAAGTAGCTGAATTTGCAAAAATTCAGCGCCTAGAAGCGCATGGAGATGCAATTCTGAGTTCTTGCGAATTCAGCTACTAGACGATGAGCGACGACACTCCCACACCGATCGACTTGCCTGGCGCGAGCCGCCCCGGCCATCGGCAGTGGACGGGGCGGCTGTGGCGGCTGATGCTGAAGGAATTGCGCGAGACGCTGCGCGACCGGCGGACGATCATCACGCTGGTGGTGATGCCGACGCTGATCTATCCGCTCTTGGCGTTGGCGTTCCAGCGGTTCCTGTTGACGAGCGTGTCGGTGACGCAGGACGTGCAATATGTCATCGGCGTGGCGCCGGAGTCGGCGGGAAAGAGTCTGTACAAGCAGTTGATCGCGGGCACCGTGCAACTCGCGGCCGCCCGCCGTGCCGAAGAGGGTCGGGAGGCGCCGGCGGAAGGGAAGGCTGCGGGCGGCGGCGCGCGTCGATACCAGGCTGGCGACGGCCAGCCGGGCGAAAAAACGCCGCAATGGGATTTGTACCCGATGTCGGCCGAAAATATCGCCCGGCACATCGGCGATTCGACGCTGCACCTGGCCGTGCTCGCGCGGGACAACTTGGATGCCGAGCCGGAGCAGGGGCTGGAATCGCCGCGGACGTGGGAGCTGGTGTACCGGGCCGGTTCGCCGACGAGTGAGGCGGCGCTGCATTTTGTGGAGACGCGGCTCAACGCGGTGAATGCGGCGCAGCTCGATGCGCAGCTAAAACAGCTGGGCGTAACCGCGGTGCTCGAAGCGCCGACGAAGCGGCGGGCGATTGAATTTACCGGGGCGCCCGTGTTTTCGCTGGCCGCGCTGATCCCGCTCGTGCTGGTGCTGATGACGGTGACCGGGGCCGTATATCCGGCGATCGACCTGACGGCCGGCGAGCGCGAGCGGGGGACGCTCGAAATGCTGATCGCCGCGCCCGTGCCGCGGCTAGGATTGCTGTTGGCCAAGTATGCGGCGGTGCTGACAGTCGCGCTGCTCACGGCACTGGTGAACCTGGCGGCGATGACGATCACGGTACACAGCACGGGGTTGGCCACGTCGCTATTTGGGGCCGGGGGCTTGTCGCTGGCCGTGGTGGGCAAGGTGCTGTTGCTACTCGCGCTGTTCGCGGCGTTCTTTTCGGCGATACTGCTCGCGCTCACGAGTTACGCGCGGAGCTTCAAAGAGGCGCAGGCGTACATCATTCCGCTGATGCTGTTGTGCCTGGTGCCCGGCGTGTTGTGCCTGATGCCGAGCCTCGAGTTCAGCGGCTGGATGGCGGTGACGCCGCTGGTGAACATGCTGATGCTGTCGCGCGATTTGCTGGAGGGGACTGTGGAGCCGGGCCTGGCCGTGGCGGCCGTGTTGTCGACGGCGTTTTACGTGGCGGCTGCCATCGCGCTGGCAGCGCGGATTTTCGGAACCGACGCGATTCTGTACGGCAGCCAGGCGACTTGGTCGGATATTTTCAGGCGGCCGGCGGAGCCGCAGAAGGCGGCCAGCGTGGCGGCCGCGATGTTCTGTCTGGCGCTGATGTTCCCCACATATTTCTTGCTGGCGAACGGGCTGGTGCACTCGCGCGACGCGTCGCTGGGAACGCGGCTGGCCGCGGCCGGTGCCATCACGGCCGTGGTGTTTGGCGCGATACCGTTGGTGGTGGCCATGTTTGGGCGCGTGCGGTGGGCGAGTGGGTTGGGGCTGTCGCGGGCGCGGCCGGTGCAGTTGGTGGCAGCCGGATTGTTGGGGCTGGTGCTGTGGCCGATTGCGCACGAGATTTACCTGGCGAGCGTGGGCATCGGCCCGTCCGCGTTGGGCGATGAGCAGATCCGACGGGCGAAGCAACTCGTCGATGAGTTGCAGGGCCTGCCGATATGGCTGATCCTGCTGTCGCTGGCCGTGGTGCCGGCCGTGTGTGAGGAGTTTTTCTTCCGCGGTTTCTTGTTTGCGGCGTTGCGGTCGGCGATTTCCGGGTGGCAAACAATCGTGGCGACGGCGATCCTGTTCGGGCTGTTTCACGAAGTGCTCGGTCCGGGGCGATTCGTGTCCAGCGCGTGCCTGGGGCTGGTGCTGGGCTGGGTGCGGCTGCGCACGGGAGGCGTGTTGCCGTGCATGCTACTGCACATGTTGCACAACGGCCTGCTTCTCGCGATCAGTTATTGGCGTCCGGCGCTGGAGGCCCGCGGCTGGGGCGTGGCGGAGCAATCGCATCTGCCGGGAACTTGGTTGGCGGCGGCGGTGGTGGGGATTCTTGTGGCAGGGGCGATGCTGGTGGTGTCGACGCGGTCGAAGACAGTGTCGGTCACCGGAAACTAGTCCAGCGGCTAGGTGGCCAATAAATGTTGATCACCACGCCGACGATGTTTTCTTTGGGAACGGCATAGGGAGGATGACCGGGCGCCCCTCGTTCCCACATGCGCGAATCGGCTGACTGGTCGACGAAATCGCCAAGGACAAAGTATTCGTCCGGCCCAAGCTCGACTGGGACTGATCCTGGACCGGAATGCACGTGGGCGCCGGACCCGATCGTTGGCGAGTAAGGAATGCCGCGAATCGACTCGGGCGGGTCGAGCTTTTCGCCGTTAATCCAAACCGCGCCGTCGCGAATTTCCAATTTCTCGCCGGGCAGTCCGACGAGCCGCTTTACATAGTTGAATGACGGGTCCTCTGGGTAGCGAAAGACGATCAAATCCCACCGCTCCGGTGTGAGGAGCTTGCACGCGAGGATGCGGTCGCCGCCGCCGTGCGTCTGCGGCCGAATTTCAATGTAGACCGTCTGCAGTTCCTTGCTACAAACCATCGGCACGCCTTCGGGCGGGAGATCGAATTTCGAATCAAACGGCATGCCATAGGCCGGTTGCCCACACTTGGGGCAGGGAGCTTCCCAATGATCACCTAATATGGTCGGCGCCATTCCATTCGTTGGAATCAAATAGGCTTCGTACACGTAAGGTCGAACCACGAAGATAGCAATCAATGGCATCGCAATGGACAAAATAAGATATGGCAGACCGGCTAGCGCCGCTTTCAGCGGCCGCGCTTTATAGATTAGCGTGATTGTGATAGCGGGACTGACGAGTGCGATGCCATAGCCGATGAGATCAAGCGTTCGATCGGACGGATTACCAGATACTGCGAAAAGAATTACTATTGCCGAAACTGCGACAAGGCACCCGATCAAGATGAAGAGGAAGTACAGCCCAAATGCCTTGAGCAGTGAAATGTCCGCTATCTTCGTCCATTTTAGCCCCCATTTGATAGATGCGGAGTTGAGCGCGAGGGTGAAAACAATAGAAATTGCAAGGATGATCAGGAAGAGAAGATTGGCACTCATCGAACAGGTCTCCGCCGTGTGTGAAAATCGGTTACGGACCGTTTGTCGAACCAGGCAACTTTCGCACCGATCCTGGTACAACCGGTTCGCCCCGTTCGGCGCTGGCGACTGCCGCGAAGCAGAGGGCCAGGCTGGCCAGGTTGTTGCGGGCGCTGTGAGATGGTTCGCGCTTCTCTTCGATCGCGCACAATAGTTCGCCCATTGTGCCGTGGAAGCCATCGGGGAACCAGCAACCTTTGAGCTTCGGCCGGGCGGCGCCATTTTTGGTGACGAGCTCGACTTTTTGGATTTCGACTTTCGGGCCGGCGCTGCGGATCGTGCCTTTGCCGCCGACGACGAGCGTGCGGTCGATGGGATCGAATTGCGTGAAGCCGTCGAAGATGAGCGAGGCCTGGGCCGAATCGTACTCGATCATCGCCTGGCCCAGGAGGGGCGGGCGGACAGTTTGCGTGGCGGCGCGGGCCCGCGTGGCATACACGCGGCGCGGTTTCGATTCGCCCATCAGCGTGGTGAGGAAATCGAACCAGTGGATGGCGAAGTCGTAGAGGATCAAGTGGTCGACGTCTTCGAACGGGCCGCCTTTCACCCAACTGTGGTTCCAATGGACGTCGCAGTGGACGGCGTCGATCGCGCCCAACAGGCCGGTGCGGGCCGCCTCGCGGATGAAACTGAAGTGGGGCGCCCAGCGGGCGTTTTGGTTGACGGCCAGCTTGACGCCCATCTTGCCGGCCAGATCGGCTAGCCGCTCACCCACGTCGAGGTCGAGCACGAACGGCTTCTGGCTGAGCACGTGCTTGTGGGCGCGGAGGGCGGCCTCGACGATCGGCGGCCGCTCGGGCGGATGGGTCGTGATGTCGACCACTTCGATGTCGTCGCGCGCTAGCAGCTGGCGGTAGTCGTCGGTCACCATCGCGCGGGGATAGAATTCGTCGCGGCGTTTTTCCGCGCGGGCGAGGTCCACGTCGCACAGGGCGACCACGTTGTAGCGGGCCTTGCGATAGGCTGTGAGATGCCACTTCGTAATGCCACCGCAGCCCACCAGGCCGATAGCGGGCCGATAGCGATTCGGATCGCGCGGCTGGTACGCCAGCAGCGGCGCGGCGGCCGTCCGCGGTCGGCGCTTGGTTGCCTGTTTTGCCGGTTTTCGCGCCGGCGTCTTCGCTAATCTAGATGGACGGGATTTGGGCATGGCGGCGTCAGCGGTTGCAAAACTTCGACAAATGCGTAATTATAGGTTGACCGGCGGCGCGCAGATTTTGTTGCCACACCACGCCGAAAAAAGATTCTGACACAAGATCGTAACAAACCTCATGGCAAAAGATAAGGACGGCGCTTCCAAGAAGGAAGCTGGCAAACGGATTCTGCTGGTGGATGACGACGCCGAGATTGTCGAGTCGTTGCGGCTGGCGCTGGAATCGAACGGCTACACGGTGCTGGTCGCCCGCGACGGCAACCAGGGGCTGGCGCTTTCGGAGCGCGAGAACCCGGATTTGGTGATTCTCGACATGATGATGCCCAAGCGGAGCGGCTTTCTGGTGCTGGAGAAAATGCGCCGCACGCGCGAGACGCCGCTGCGCGTGATCATGATCACGGCCAACGAAGGCAGCCGGCACAAGGCGTATGCCGAGATGCTCGGCGTGGACGACTATATCCGCAAGCCATTTCCAATGGACCGGCTGATTGATAGCGTGCAGCGGTTGATTGGGTAGCGGGCGAATGACGAATGATTTGGCGGCGCGTGGGGGTCGGGACGCTTTTTCGACTGGAAGGCTTGCCGGCCAAATTGCGCTTGGTTGTCGAAAAAGACTCCCAACCCCGGCGACCGGCTATTCGAGCGCAATTGCCCGCGCCAGCGGCTGGAGGATGCCGTCGACGACGTAGCCGTCGACCACCTCGCGGCAGATGCGGGCCAGTCGGTCGATGACCTCGACGTAGGTCGTGTCGACGGGGAGGCTGCCGTACTGGCGGGCCGTGACGTAGACGCTGACCTGCTCGTCTTGAAACTCGCCGGTGCGAATTTGATAGGCGTTGGTGCGGGTTTCGACGTTCACGCGGCATTGCGTGCGGCATTGATCGTCCAGGGCGAACGTAATCGCCGGCTCGTTGCTGATGAACGTGGTGCCGGGCATCGAAGTGAGTTTTTCGTAGGCCGGGCAGACACCGAGGGCCTGGGCGATCAATTCGTTCTGGTTGCCGCGATAGGTGAAATCGAAGCCCACCAAGAGGTCGAGCGCCTCGCAATCGAGCCGGCTGAGCGACAGGCCGTAGGGGGCGAGCTCCAGGGCGTGGCGGTGCTGATCGAGGGCCGAGTCGAACGAGTCGGGATTGACGTACCCGGAGCAAATCCGCCGCTGCTCGACGGAGCACCAACGGTAGTCGCCGAGTTCTTTGTCGCCTTCGAGGATGAAATCGCCCTTGTCGCGGGCGTAGAAGTTCCGCATGTCTGGGAACTTTTTTTGCATCTGCTCGAAATAATGCAGAATCGTCTCGCGGCTGCCAGATAGTTCCATCTCCGTACTGAGAACCATGTTGACGTAGTAGTCGTCCGCGAGCGAGTGGTAGGCGGTCATCGCTGATGGTGTCCTTCTCGAGTGCAATGCGGGCGGCTCACCCTCGACGCCGCACCCTGTAAGTATAAAATGGACGCTTTGCGAATGTCAAAGCGGCCGATTTGGCCGGGAAGCGATATTTGAGAATAGGAGTTGACGCCGATGAACGCTTCGATCACTCGGGTTCACGCAAGAGGACACATTCGGGCCCGTTACCGTTCCCAAGGCCCGGCCAACGAGGGGGCCGAAGTGAATGCCACCGCATTTGCCACCGGCCTCGAGTGGATGGCGATAGCGTGGAACGAAGCTGAGCTGCAGGCGATCGTATTTGGGCATACGTCCCGGCGGCAGGCAGAGGAGGCGCTGCTGCGGCTGCATCGGCTACCGCGTCGGGCGTGCCGGATGGTGGCGGCGAGCGATTTGGACGATGCGCCGCGTTGGGTGCGAGAGCTCGTTGAAAACTTGAAGCGGTTTGCCGACGGCGAGCCGGTGGATTTCTCGGACGTGCCGATTGATCAGCAGCATCTGACGCCGTTCGGCCGGCGCGTTGTGGCGGCTTGCCGGCGGATTGGTTGGGGCGAGGTGACCTCGTACGGCGAATTGGCGGCGAAGTGCCGTGCATCCGGCGCGGCCCGCGCCGTGGGCAGCGTGATGGCCAGGAACCGATTCCCGCTCGTCGTGCCGTGTCACCGCGTACTGGCCGCCGGCGGGCTGTTGGGCGGGTACTCCGCGCCCGGCGGATTGCAGACAAAGCGGCGATTGCTGGCAATCGAAACCAGTCCACCGCACTCGACCAGATAGACAGATCACCCGATCTAACTCCCAAGCTTTTGACTATAATGTAGGAGGAGCCGTCGTTGAGAAATCGGGATGCTTGTCGAAAGACGAATTTGGAGCTAAATCGATGCATTCAAATATGGAACACTTGCTAAGCGATGCCTTGGCACTTCCCAATGGCGACCGCCTGGAGCTTGTTGAAGCGATTATCGCATCGTTGCAGCCGGAGGATCGTCCGCCATTTGATGAATCGTGGCGTGAAGTAATCCTTCGACGATCGGCAGAGCTGGAAACCGGCAAGGTATCAGGCGTGCCTTGGTCAGAAGTGAAAGCGCGGGCACGAGGCCAGGCGGGTGGCTGAATTCTTGTTTCATCCCGAGGCGTCGGCCGAATACGTAAATGCCGTGGCGTGGTACAGAGAGCGAAGCCCCAGGGCTGCTGCCCGCTTTGAAACTGAAGTTGATGACGTTTTAGCGCGAATCGCAGCCGATCCAAACACATTCCCGTGCTACGACGACGCTCATCGATTCACCGTCGTACGTCGATTTCCGTATAGCGTCGTTTATCGATCGCTGTCGGGACAACCGTACGTGATCGCCGTTGCACACTCGAGTCGCTCGCCAGGCTATTGGCTGAATCGAAGGTAGTGCGCAGTGCTGGCCGGAAACTGACGCCAGTGAAGCGCATTTCGTATGACTTAGCCGAACATCTTGCCGAGGTTGCGGAGATAGTCGAGCGCTTCGTCAAGCTCCGGCGCTTCGACGCCCGCTTGGCGGCCGGCGCGGTCGCATTCGCCCAGGAGCATCAGGTCGTCGAAGTGCTCGGATTGCTGCAGCCGGCGCTTCGCGCGGGCGCCGAGCGTGCCTTCGGCGAACTGGTGGGCCAGCATGTGGTGCTCGATCAGCCAGGCGGTGCGATTGGTGATGAAGCCGTCGAGCGCGTCGAGGCTGGCCGCGACGTGGTCGGCCGGGTCGATCGCTTTGCCCACGTCGTGCAACAGCGCGGCGGCGAGGAATTCCTCGTCGTAGGCCTGGTGATCGCGGGCGTGATCGAACACCTGCAGGCTGTGGTAGAGCGCGTCGCCCTCAGGGTGGTACCTAAGGTGCTGCTTCACGTTCTCCAGCGGCAGAAGCAGCGACTCGTACACCTGGAAGCGGTCGACCTGTTCCTCTGCCTCGGTGAGTGCGGCGTTCACGTCGAGGTCAGGATATTCGGCGGCCAGAAACTGCTCGAGTTGGGCGATGCTGGCCCGTTCGATCGCCTTGCCAGTGATCGAGCTTTTGAAAACGTAATGGGCCAGGTTGGCCGCGTAGACGGTCAGCTCGAAGGAGAAGCCGTCGACGAGGTGGATGTGCGTAAAGATGCGTTCCTCGCCGTGCTTGCGGACTTGCTTGCGCTCGACCGTGTAGTCGAGGCCGTCCTGGTCGAACAGGTGCGTGATGGCTTCGGCCGTATCGGAGAAGACGTGCAGGTCGATGTCGGAGCCGGCGCGGATGTGGCCCGTGAAGACGCTGCCGATCAGCCGCGGCCGGAAGGGAGCGAGGCGGTGCATCATGCGGAGCGCGGCCAGGCGCATCGCCAGCAGGTTGTCGGTGCGCGAGGCGCCTTCGAACAGTCGGGCGAAGACTTGAATCTGGTCGCGGACTTCAACGTTGCTGGGCAGATCGGCCGGCTTGACCCAGCCCTTGCAGATCTGCTGTGCCGCCTTTTTCTTGGCCGTGTAGTACTCCGATTCCTCGCGGGAGTACATCAGCCGGGCGGCTTCCCAGGCGATCTGCCGCCGCAATTTAGAGCGATTCATCAAGCTAGCGCCGTAAGCCCATGTGACCGGCGCGCGGGCATCAGCAGTTTAGAAGACGACACATTGATTGTCGCTCGCAAGGCGGAAGAAATCAACCACAACGACACGACGGATCAATAGCAAACATCGTCCTCTTTTCGTCGTGTCGTCGTGGTGATAGCAGTTGGGCTAGCGATGCCAATTTGGATCATCGACGTGGGCTTGATCCATCATTGTTTCGAGGCGATGAACCACTTCGGGATGCTCGGCCGCTACATTAGTCATCTCGCTGGGATCGCTGGCCAGGTCGTAGAGCTCGGTGGTGCCGGTGAGCATCGGCATGCGGATGGCCTTCCAGTTTTGCGCGCGGACCGCCTGCTTGCTGCCCTGTTCGTAGAATTCCCAATACAAGTACTCATGTCGCTGCTGCTGACCGGAGTGGCCCTTGAGCGTTGGCAGGATGCTGATGGAATCCAGGTTGGCGGGCAGGGTCTGATTGGTGAGCTCGGCGAGGGTAGCGAAAAAGTCGCCGGCATAGCCGACGTGGTCGGAAGTGCTTCCAGCGGGAATGGTTTTTGGCCAACGGACGATGAGCGGCACGCGAACCCCGCCTTCGTAGAGATCGCGCTTGAAGCCGCGCAGCGGGCCATTGGGATCGAAGCGATCGGTGTCCTGGCCGCCCTCGCGGTGCGGGCCGTTATCGCTGGTGAATAGCACCAGCGTGTTGTCTGCGATGCCGAGCCGGTCGAGCGTGTCGATCAATCGGCCGACGTGGGCGTCGAGGCGGGCAATCATCGCGGCGTAGCCCTTGTCGGGATCGGGCCAGTCGCGGTCGGAATAGCTACCGTATTCGGGCACCTCGGTGCCGTTGCCGGTGGCAGCGCGGGCCTCGTTGTTGGCGTGGGGCAATGTCGTGGCCCAATACAGGAAGAACGGCTGGTCGCGGTGCTGCTCGACGAACCGCAGCGCCTCGTCGGCGACGAGGTCGGGGCTGTAGGCGCCTTTCCTTGTGGCGATGCCGCCGGGGGAATTCGGTTGCGGTTTGTGCGTCACAACATTCGGGAGCGGCACACGCTCCGTATTGCGCCACAGGAATTCTGGATAGTAATTGTGGGCTTGAGTCTGGTTGAGGTATCCATAGAAGTAGTCGAAGCCTTGATCGTTGGGCCGGCCCTGGTTGTTGCGCCCTTCGACGCCGAGCCCCCACTTGCCGCAGACGGCGGTCGCGTAGCCGGCCGGCTTCAACAGTTCGGCGAGCGTGTCGTCGCCGTCGTGCAGCGACGTGATGCTCGCGGCCCCGTTGCCGCGGACGCGGGCGTGGCCGGTGTGCAGGCCCGTCATCAGCACGCAGCGCGATGGAGCGCACACCGTCGAGCCGGCATAGAACTGCGTGAATCGCATGCCGTCGGCGGCCAGGCGATCGATGTGCGGCGTTTCAATCACCTGCTGGCCGTAGCAACCGAGGTCGCTGTAACCGAGGTCGTCGGCGAGGATCAGAATGATGTTGGGCGGTCGGCCGGCAGCCGGCTCGGCGGCAAGGAGATTACCGCCAATTGGGCCAATGCTGGCCAACATCAGCGCCGCGACGAAGCGATAACCCGTGCGAATTTGGTTCACAGGCCACGCAGGCAGGTTGGCAATCGTCGTCGACATGTCAGTACCGGCAGCAAAACAAGAGATACGACGATTATAGTCGCCGCGGTTGGTTCGGGGACAAGTGCCGCCGTGCTGCCGGCCGCCGAGACGTGTGCCGTCGCGCCTTCGTTATTTCGCCAGACCACGTAATCGCCGGCGTCGACTACCTGGTTGCCGTTTCCGTCAGCGGGCAGGCCGGCGCCGGTATTGCCAAACGTTTGTCGCCAAACGATGTAGTCGCTGCCATTCACATCGCCGTCGGCGTTGTAGTCGCCGGCGACCAGTTTGTTGGTAAGGATGCGATAAACTTCTCCCGTGTTGGGATTCGGGGCGTTGTTGGCGCCAGTCGCCATATCGACGAGGTACAGATTCCCCACAGCGTCTTCGCCATACGAGACGATCCGCTCGATGCCGGTCAAATTGCCCAACGAAGCGTCGATGTTGGTCACGGCGCCGCCCGGTCCGACGGGATTGGTCGGAATCATCTGCCAGGTATTGTCGTCGCTGGCGTCGGCAAAGTAGTATCGGCCTTGCAGATCGGGATCGGGTCCCCGATAGCGATAGCCGCCGATGACGGTCTCGCCAAGCAATGGACCTGAGCCGCGGCCATACCAATAGATCGGCTCGCCTTGGACGTCGGGAATCGCGCCGCCGACTGGTGCACCCACGGGTGTCGGCGTGGCGATGTTGCCTTCGCGGAGCCGCCATCCGTAGTTGGTGGCCGTGGTCTTCGACGCCGGTTGGAAGTCGATTTCTTCGAGATTGTCCTGGCCGACGTCGCCGATCCACATGTCGCCGGTTTGCCGATCGAAACTGTCGCGGAATGGATTGCGGAGGCCATACGCCCAGATTTCGTCGTCGCCGGTAACGCCGACAAATGGATTCGTCGGAGGTATCGCGTAATTCTTGGTGTTCGTGGGATCGGCCCCGCCGGTGAAGTCGTCGCCGTTGATGTCGAGGCGCAGCATCTTGCCGAAGAAGTTATCGGTGGTGTCCTGGGCGTTGCCGGTGCCGGCCGTATGTCCGGACGCATTGTCGTTCGAGCCGCCGCCGTCACCGGAGGAAATGTAAAGATACTGTGGTTGCCCGAGAGTGACCTGCGGATTGAAGCCGATCCAGCCCCCAACGTGGTTGCTCTGCGGCCGAGGCCAACTCACGATCTGTTTGATCGATGCCGGGGCCGTGTCCGCAACGTTGGATGTGGCCGGGTCGCCAAGCACCGAGTATTCACGGATGTGTGTCGAGAAGGGTGAAGTCGCTCCGCCGACGTTAACGCCGCCATTGTCGACCGTGACGTACACATAGAACTTGCCGCGTCCCGGCGTGCCGACGGAGGCGAAGTAGTTAGGATGAAATGCCATGCTAAGCAGACCACCTTCGCCCGAGAAATCGGTGTCCGCAATGTTCAGAAATTGGAGCGGGGCCGCGTTGAGATTATTGAGATCGAGAATCTTGATGTTGCCGTCCAACTGGGTGACGAACAACCGATTGCGGTCGCCGGGCGCATGTGTGGCAAAGCTGGGAAAGTTCAAATTGCTCCCGACTGCCAGGCGCTGCACGCCGGAGATGGCAGCATTGGCCGACTCGCCGCCAAGGACGATCGCTAACACGATCATTCCGCCAATTCTGCCGATTGCGCGCATGTTGTCCTGCTTGATGGAATCGTGACCAGTCTCCCGGCCAACGGAGGTGCGTACACCGCCTATTATAACGGCCTATTGTCGCCGGCGCATAATCAGCAAGTAACATGCCAATTGACCGAGGAGGAGGGCCGCTGCGGGCTCGGGAACGAACTGGTTGGTAACGATCCGAAAGACTTCGCCCGACGCAATGTAGGCGATGTACAAGTTGCCGGCCGTGTCTTCGCCGAACGAAACGGGAAATTGGCGACTGCCCACGGCCGAAGTCAACAACGAGTCGATGTTCATAACCGTGCCGAATGGGTTGGCCGGATCGAACATCCAGTAGTTGTCGTCGCTGACGCCATTTGAGTTGCGGGAATCGAGAAAGAAGTACTTGCCGCGCAGCGTTGGATCCGGACCGCGATAGATGTAGCCGCCCGTAACGACGGTGCCGCCCAGCGCGTCGGCGTCTCGATCGTAGTCGTACACGGGGTCGACGTTTCCGGGCGGCCTGGCGCCGCCGACACCGGCCGGGTTCTGAGAACGTCCCTCTCGCAGCCGCCAGCCGTAGTTGGCGCCGCCCGTGTTGCTGGCCGGTTGGAAGTCGATTTCTTCGCGAAAGGTCTGCCCAACGTCGCCGATCCACAAATCGCCCGTCAAGCGATCGAAGCTGTCGCGAAACGGATTGCGCAGGCCGTACGCCCAGATCTCGTCGTCACCGCCATCATCACCAGGAATGCCGACGCCGGCCTTGAACGGATTGGTGGGCGGGATGGCGTAGTTCTTGATGTTTGTGGGATCGGCCGCGCCGATGAAGTCGTCGCCGGTCGGGTCGATCCGCAGCATTTTGCCCAGGAAGTTGTTCGTCGTATCCTGGGCATTCCCGGTGCCGGCCGTGTGGCCGGCGTCGTCATCGTCGCCGCCGCCGCCATCTCCCGTGGCGATGTACAGGAAACGGTCGATCGGACTGAAGCCGATCCAACCGCCGTTGTGGTTAGTCTGGGGCTGAACGAATCTCAGAATCTCCTTCTGCGTGGCCAGACTGGCGAGATTGGGGTTCGCGGTCGCCTGGTATTCGCGAATGTGCGTCGAAAACGGCGAGGTGACGCCCAACGACGTGTCGCCGCCGTTATCGATCGTGACGTTGACGTAGAACTTGCGATAACCCGGCTTCGTGGAGTCGGCATAGTCGGGGTGAAACGCCATGCCGAGCAAACCGCCCTCGCCGGCCTGGTCGACGCTGGGGATCGACAAGAATGGCGTCGCTTCCAGCACGCCCGTGCCGAGGTTAAGGACGCGAATCGCGCCGGCGCGCTGCACGATGAACAGCCGCGTGGGGTCGCCGGGCGCGTGGGTTACGAAGATCGGTGCGCTGAGCCCCGTGGCGACGCGCTGCAAGCCGGCGATGGCGGCTTGGGACGAACGATTGCAGACAAGTAACAACGACGCTACGAAAAAAAACCGCCAGCCGAACGACCGTACCATTATGCTCCTCCTGTTGCGGACCCAAGTGAGATGCTGATGCGCTCTTCAAAGATGTGCCGGACGCAGTCGGACCGCAGCGCGGTCCGGTGCGTCGTTGCCACGGCCTCGCCGCGGCGCCGGCCATGCCGGCTGCTAACGCGTTTCCATTGTGAGTCGAGCGGTGGTGCAACCCTCGCCCGGTCCCGGTGAGGGACCGGGAGAGGGTTTAGGCTCGCTACACCGTTGCTGGAATTGCACTAGCCACCGATGTTGAAAGCTCGCATTAGCGGGTCAAGATGTGGGAGCTACGGTCTGTTCATTGCGCGGAGTTATTGTAACACGACATTCAGGGAAGTGTGTTGAAAATTCACGGCCAGAAACTGCGATTTTCCGGCTGGCTTGGGGTGTTCAGCTCCAGAACTGCCGGTCGAGCAGGTGGTCGTTGATCGCTTCGCAGTTTTTCTCGGACAGGACGCCGGCAGAGCCGTCGAGATCGGCGATAGCGGACGTCAATTTCTCGCCGCTAGGGACGGACTTTGGGTAGTGGTACAGTTTGCTCAAAAACAGTGTACTCCTCTCGCTCCGCGAGAGGAAAAACATCTCGCGGAGCGAGATGAGTACACCAAACTGTACCACGACCAGGCTGCGGTTTGGCTTGGAATGCAGTCGGCATGTGGGGTACAATGTAGCCATGAGCTATCGCATCGATGCCATTTTCGAGAACGGCGTATTTCGCCCCGAAGTGCCGGTGAACATTGCCAATGGTGAGCGAGTATCGTTGAGCGTGGAATCGAAGTCCGATCCTGCGAAGGACCTCAGCGATGTGATGGACTTGCTCGATATCGAATTCACCGAGTCGTGTCGTCAACATGCTGGGCGCGCCCCGACTCTCGCGGAGGTGCGGAACGTGTTGAGCGCCTTCCAAGGGTCGCTCGCGGACTACATCGCCGAGGAACGAGACGAGCGCTAAGATGGCGCGGTAATTCCTCGATTCCAGTGCCCTGGTGAAACGCTACCACCAAGATATGAAAAAAAGAGCTGCGTCCCCTTTCCCCGCGCCAACGTGCCGGCGGAACTTTAAGGGATTCGCGCGTCGCCGCGCAGAACCGTGGAGCGAAGTTCCTTCCCCGTTGCCGTATCACAAATCGCCACTTTGCCCTTCGAATCGCCGGTGGCGTAGGTCGTGCCATCAGGCGAGAACGCCAAACAACTCACGCGTTCGGGATCGCTCCGTTGAAGCTTTCCACCTTTCGACATATCGAAGAACTTTGTTCCATACGCCCCCCAAGCCGCCAAGAGTTCTCCGTCCGGAGAGAAAGCCACACCTAATGTCGTCTCTCGCGGATTAGACTTTACGACCGACCCACGCTCAATTCGACGCGCTTCATAGATTTCAGGTAAGAGGACTCGCGTTTTCCCCGTGCGAATGCTGAACATGCTCAGTCCTTCGACGTTCTTGGCCGCGATACTATTCCCATCAGGTGACAGTGCCACGCATCTCACTGTGGATTCTACCCGGACTCCGACACCAATCGCTACCTGCTTGAGCGCCTCCTGGCTTTCCGGAAACGTGGCTATCAATTCCTGCGTGATGGGATTCCAAACTTGCACTCCTGCCGGTGTTGATACCGCAAGCCTTTGACCATCATTGGAAAATGCAGGAAGACCCCAGTGTGGATGCGCCATCAGCTCTTTCCACTCCATCGTGTCCCAAATCGTGACGTCATGGGAACGGTCCCGAGTGGCGAGCAATTTGCCGTCAGGAGAAAGACTGAAATCGAGAATGTTCGTTTCGTTGATGACTGGTTCGTTTGACCAGCGACGGGTGACGATATCCCAGCTACGAACTTGTCCGCCTAAACGATTGATTACGTATAAGCGACTCCCGTCCGAAGTGAATGCGACGGACGCGGTCCAATTCCGATTGCGCGACCAGGGAGGCTGATTGTCTTTATCAGTCTCTTTCAGCACCACAACCCACTGGGATAAGGTTCGCATGTCAAGAAGTCCGACAATTTTAGAAGAGTCTCCGGAACGCCGGCTGGGCCATTTTCGGATTAGCGGCCCGCTTTCGCTACTGACAGCCAACATCTTTGCATCCGCCGAAAAAGTCAGCCCTCTTACGTCCGAAATAGTCTCCGCGCCTTCTCCGCTTTGCGCATAATTCGAGATCATGCACAGGAGAATGGCGGACAGTCGCCAACCAGCAAAAAATCGACATCCAACATAGCGAACTGCGAGGATTGCCATCATCGCACCGAATTGTAAACGGAAGGCAGCGACAAACCCGCTTGCAGCCGGACCCGCGCCCGCTGCGGTCGCTCGCTGAGAAGAAAATGGGACATTCCACGCACGTTCGGCAAACGCAAACGGCTTGCCAAACGCGCGTGGAATGTCCTCGTTTCTTTTCCGTGAGTGGTTAGAAAATCGCGTCAAGCAGTCCGCCAGGCTTCTTATTAACATTTACAGCACGAAGTGTTGTGGAGCGAAGCTCTCTTCCGGTGGCCGTGTCGTAGATTGCCACTTTGCCATTCCAGTCGCCGGTCGCGTACGTTTTGCCATCTGGCGAAAACTCGAAGCAGCTAATCCGACCGACGGTCGCCCGTTTTAACTCGCAGCCTTGAGCCATTTCGAAGAATTTGAGCCCATACGTGCCCCACGCTGCTAAGAGCTGTCCATCGGGTGAAAACTTAATTCCAAAGGTCGAAGTACCGTCGGTCTTGGTTCCCCATCCCGTGCCAGTTCGAGTGATCTCGATAAACTCCGGCAGGATCACGTTTTCCTCGCCCGTTCCAATGCTGAATAGTCGCAGACCTTCTTCGCACCGCATGGCAAGCGTGTCGTTGTCCGGTGAGAATTCAATAGATGTGACGCGGTCCAAAATGTCGCGATCCTCATGAAATCGACGAATCAGCTTGGGGCCGTCGAGATTCCAAATGCTGATCCCTTCCGGAGCGGAAAATGCCATTCGCGAGCTATCGGGCGAAAACTTGAAGAAATGGCCTTTGGTTGTATTCAGGTCCAACTTCTTTCCAGAAACCGTGTCCCAAACGGATGTTCCTTGCTTTCGATCATATTTGGTAATCCATCTTTGGTCCGGCGAATGTCCGAAATCGACGACGTTTGAGTCGAGAGTTGCTCCTGGAGTCGCCCAGCAATTCGACGTAACATCCCACGTTCGAAATGGTTCGCCCGCTTTCGTTCCCACCCGAAGGTACTTGCTATCGGAAGAGAACATAACCGTTCCGTAAGGTCCAGACAAAGCCGGGCCTTGATTGCCCTTTCGGAACGTGAAGTCAACGATCGTGAGATTCGACAACGTAGCAGTGTCGACAAGTTCAATCGACTTAGTGACGTCCGCTACATAACGCTTTAGTCGCACGCCGGCGTCACGAGCGCGAAAATGTACTATCGCCAGTTTTTCTCCGTCTGGTGAGAATGTGAGATATCTCACGTTGTTGTAGACCCGATTTGATCGACCGAATTGATTCGCGTCCGAAATGATCAAGTAGACCATCAGCAGCACGGAGGCTATTGCAAAACCGACAAGTAGTTGCCGCAAGCTGAATCTCATTTCACGGCCTGACTTCGAGTGATGCTGAGACTTTTCCGACGACTACCCTTATCATACAGAACGGCGGCACGGTGGGCCAAACGGCTGCAATCAGCGATTAGATCGGTTTACATTCTGCTGCAGCTCGAAGCTTGGCGGACGTGCTCGATCCCACGCACCTGGCCAAAAATTCTTGTGGAAGCGTGTTCCCTCTTGTGATAGCCTCAATTTCACGCTGCACTGCATTCGACGTCCCTCGCCGAAGCCAGTGCTGGTTCTTTGACAACCGAATGGTAAGCTCTCGGCTGTCCGCGATCGGCTTGCGGCCGGGATGGATCGTCCTGCGCCCGGCCGCGCATGAACTCATTGGGTTTTCGAGCGGCCGCACAACGAGGGCGCGACGAATAACACCTCGCCAAGGAAGGATTTTGTCCCACCGCCGGGGCGAAATCGACTGAATATCGCCCCACCACCACTTGCGAACCTCGGACCAGCCAACGACTTACCGCGACAAGGTGGGGCGAAATCGACCGAATTTCGCCTCACTGAAAAATAAAAAAAATTAAGTGGGGCGAAATCCACAGTCTCTGGTCGGTACGCTGTGGCTGCTGGGTCGATGTATCGTGATCTTGCCTCAGCTCCAAAACTGCCGGTCCAGCAAGCGGTAGTTGACTGCCTCGCTGACGTGCTCGTGCGAGATCGTGGCCGAGCCGTCGAGGTCGGCGATCGTGCGGGCGACGCGGAGCACTTTGTCGTGGGCCCGGGCCGAGAGGCCCGTTTCCTGAATGCTCGTCCGCAGGATGTTCGTGCCGGCGTCCGTCAGTTCGCAGTGCTGGCGGATTTCGCGGGTCGTCATGTGGGCGTTCTGCCGCGTCTTCGAATCCAGGAAGCGGGCCGTCTGGATGGCCTGGGCCGCCATCACGTGCTCGCGCATCGCGGCGCTCGTCGTGCCGTTCGTCTGGCCACTCAGCTCCTTGAACGGCACGGCCGGCACTTCGATGTGCATGTCGATGCGGTCGAGCAACGGGCCGCTGATCTTGGCCATGTAACGCTCGATTTGCGGGATCGTGCAATGACATTCGCGGCGCGGGTCGTTGCGGTAGCCACAGGGGCACGGGTTGAGCGACGCGATGAGCACGAACTTGGCGGGAAACGTGGTCGAGTTGAGCGCGCGGCTGATCGTGACGTGGCCGTCTTCGAGCGGCTGGCGGAGCACTTCGAGTGTGGCACGGTTGAATTCGGGCAGCTCGTCGAGAAACAGGACGCCGTTGTGGGCGAGGCTGATTTCGCCGGGAGTCGGCGTGGAGCCGCCGCCCACGAGGCCGGCGTTGGAGATGGTGTGGTGCGGCGCCCGAAACGGCCGGCGTGCGAGCAGCGGTTGGCCGGCGGCGAGGCGGCCCGTCGCGCTGTAGATGCGCGTGGTCTCGACCGACTCTTCGGCCGACAGCATCGGCAGGATCGTGGGCAGGCGCTTGGCCAACATCGTCTTGCCGGAGCCAGGCGGACCGACCATCAGCAGATTGTGCCCGCCCGCCGCGGCGATGGTGACGGCCCGCTTGGCCATTTCCTGGCCGCGGACGTCGGCAAAGTCCTCGTCGTAGTGGGAGTGTTCCTGGAACAGCTCGTCGAGTCGCGAGGGCGTGGGTTCGATCTCGAGCTCGCCGGCCAGGAAGGCGATTGTCTGCGCGAGGCTATCGACCGGGATCACGTCGATGTCGTCGACGACCGCCGCCTCGGCCGCGTTGGCAGTCGGCACAACGATGCCGCGCAATTTACGACGCGTTGTCGATTCATACCGATGCGCCGCCACAGCCATCGCCATCGAGAGCGCGCCGTTGACGGGCCGCGTGCTGCCGTCGAGCGCCAGCTCGCCGACAATCGCGTACTCGTCGAACATGTCGCTCTTAAATTGTCCGCTGCCTGCGAGAATGCCGACGGCGATTGGCAGGTCGAACGAGCCGGCGCTCTTCGGCAGCTCGGCCGGGGCTAGGCTTCTTTCGTAAAGCACTGTATCGCGTCTATACGTGGGCGGAAATTGAGCCGATTTACGGCCAGCCGTGGGCTGACTCAATTCAGAAAGCCCACAAGGCCGCTCAAGAGACGTACCGCAGCCGTAGGGAGAATCGACGCTAACCGTGACTTGCGGCACGCTGTAGCCGCTCGCCTCTACTATCTGGCACAATCGAGCGTCAATACTGCCCGTTCCCATTGCGACCGTGACCGCCACGGGCAGAGCGTCGATGCCTACTAGCTGATACGTCGATACCCGAATCATGCGGCCTATTGTAGCCGCTTCGCCCATTGGTAGCCGAAGGCAACGGCGGGAATCAGAATAGCTTTCCCGGCTCAGAAGTATCGCACGATTGATCGGCTGCGGCTTCGGTCTGCTTCTCAACCTTAGCAGTTCGATTCTTTGCTTCCGTTGTCCATTCGCTAGCAATTCTGGGCAACTCCGAAACCACTTCTTTGCCGAATAGGACTTCATCGACGTAGCCCATGTGAAGCATATCGACAACGCGACACAGGTAAGACTTCCCGCAACCCCACCAAGTGAAGTGGGAATCCGTAATTAGGTAGTGCTTCACGTCAACGCCAGAGTCTTCCCGAAACTCTTCAATCTCCATGCCGTCAAGCAATGTCTCATACACCCCGTCGGCGATTCGGCTGCCGAACGTGGTTGTATAGTAGTATTCCTTGATTTCCCATACCGCTACCGGGTTCACTGGTGACGGGAAAGTCCCGTCAATCCGGCGTGCCATAGTGCGGTACGGCTGCCCATCGTGCGTAAGTGTAGTGAGTTCAAGCGGATCAAAGTTGCACGGGAAGCCCTTCGTATGATGCTCAATTATCATTTTGACCATGCAGGTAAGAAACGCTTCGGCTCGTTTGTTTCCCGTTTGCTTGTTCATTACGAACGGGCCGGTTGCGTTGTATTTCGCCTTGCATTGCTGGAATAACTGTCCGGCTTCGTCAGCATCCTGGAGAAGTGGGCGAACGTGAATGTTCAGACTGTCGGCTCGATAGGCGAAGTAGTCGCATAACAACTGGCCGAAGTCTGTTGGCTTTCCTTTGCTGAAAACGTGTTGCTCCGACAAGCCAAGGCCCTTTAAGGCTTTCCGAATGTCGGTAATGCCAATGGCTAGAACCGTGCTGTTTCTTGGTCCCCCGTGTCTCTTGAAGTTGGGCGGAATCGTCAGACCGGGCGGAACCTTGATATAGCCGGTTCCCGTCTTTGTGTAGCCAATCTTTTGACTGATTGAGCGAACGTGTGCCCAGAAATCCTTGGGCTGTCTCAGAAAGCGGGGGTCTGGCTTCATCCTAAAGCCTCATCAAGTCGGTTGAAAAACTCTTGCGGAGTGATACCGACAGCGAAGCAGACTTGCCGCAATTCGAGAATGTCAAGCCGACGTTCGCCAGACTCGTACTTACTCACGAATGGCTGAGGCTGCCCCAACCGCGTTGCCAGATCGACTTGGCGAAGACCGGCTTCCTTGCGAATCTGACGCAACAACTGTAGAAGTGCGTCTTGCTCAGAGCGTGTCCCATCCATTGCCTTCCTGGGCAGGGCGTAGCCGGGTATCTTGTTCGTAATCCCTTACGGTATCGCGGGTTGACGCATATACCAAAATCGTATATGGTCTATCGGAATGGTTGACCCGCTGACTTGAGCCAAAGGACGGTAGATGCTCGCAAAACAGGAAACTCTTTTCGATGACTTCGCAGCGGTCGAACCGTTCAAACTGCAATTGCTGAAATGGATCGGCAACAAGCAGAGATTCGCTCACGAAATCGCGTCCTACTTCCCCGAAGGATACGGCACATATTTTGAGCCATTCGTAGGCAGCGGGGCGGTACTCGGCACACTCGCACCACGAAGGGCCATAGCGTCGGATTCCTTCGCACCGCTGGTAGAAATCTGGCAGACTCTCCATGCGTCGCCAGAGAAGCTAGTCGGTTGGTATGCCGAGCGATGGAACCGAATAGCGAAATCGGACAAGCAATCCACCTATGAGGCAATCAAGGCATCGTACAATGCCAACCCGAACGGGGCAGACTTGGTTTTCCTTTGCAGGGCGTGCTATGGCGGAGTGGTGAGATTCCGTAAGGCTGACGGCTACATGTCCACCCCGTGTGGCGTACACAATCCCGTTTCGCCAGACAGTTTTGCCAAACGTGTTGACGAATGGAACCGCAGAACCAAAGGGACAGAGTTTGTTTTAATGGACTATCGGGAAGCCCTAAAGCAAGCGAAGGCTGGCGACGTGGTTTACTGTGACCCGCCTTACTCTCACTCACAAGCCATTCTCTATGGAGCACAGACTTTCAGCCTTGAAGCCCTGTTTGAAGAAATTGCGGAGTGTAAAGCACGCGGCGTTTACGTTGCTCTTAGCATCGACGGCAGTAAGCGTTCTGGTGACATTTTATGCGAGTTGCCAATTCCCGATGGATTGTTTGAACGCGAAGCATTTGTCAACTGCGGACGATCAATGTTGAAGCGGTTCCAGATGAATGGGAAGACGTTAGAATCTGAGGTAGTAGCCGATAGACTTCTACTTACCTACTAACACCTAAGCTGCTTTAGAAGAGGGCGAAAGACCCAAAGCGGCTAGATCGGATTCCGCAAGATAGCGGTAGCCTTGTGGCGGGTGGAATCCTTGCCAGACTTCGCGTAGCCGATCAAGGCCGATGCTGCTAGATAGCGGTTCAATCTGTCTTAGATGGAGTGCTATTCCGCAATCCAGCCCCCGAAAGTATTCGTAAAACTCCGAACGCGAGACAGACGCGGAATCTCTGGCAGTTTGCCAGAGCAAACCCAACGGGGCTTGGGTTACTGATTCGATCCACGCGAACGCGACTAGCTCCATGCGGGGCGAAGTGGCGTAGATCAATGCCGGGCCTTCGCTGATTCTTGGCTTTCGTCGGCGGAGTTCAATCGACTTTTCACCCGCTAGAATGGCATCAACGTACTGCGGGTGTATCGAAAGCCAGAGCATAGATTTCAGCAAACGCTTCGCGTGGGATTTCGGTAGGGCTTTGAAGCTGAGTAGTTATCCCGTGCGATTTCAGTACGGGTTGGAACTGGTTCCAAGGAATCGGCCTAAGTAGTTCCGAATCATCGAAACGGAAAGCCATGATTTCTGCATTCAAGTCGCCCGATGCCGTCCCTAGCACATCCTGCCAATCGTACACGCCAAGTCGCCGAAACCGTTGGAACAGCCGTTTCGGAGTATCCTTCGCAATCTCGACGATACGTGAGCAAGCACGTATCGCCATCGAGCCAGTGTACGTTTGACTACTACTAACGTACCAGAGAACGCGGCTAGGGCAAGTAAGTACAGCCGGTTTCGCGGCACGATAGTAGGCAGACTCAGGATTCAACGCGAGGTCAACGTCTGCCCCAAACAAGCCACCGCTAGCAAGCCCTTCATCGAACAAGTGTTCGGCAAAGCAAGGGCGGATTGGCACAATGAAGCAAGGCAAGTTGGCGTCAACCAGCTTGGCAGGCCAAAGCGAATGTTCAACCGTTGAAGCCGTGCTAGCACTGGCCGCCACTTGCCCCAAGGCTTCCCGAAGCTGGTCAATTCGCGGGCCTTGAAGATTTATCCTTTGCGATGCTTCCGCCGAAGTGAGTAAGCCTGAAAGCACTACCTTTGCCCGTCCGTGATCGACGGGGAGAAAGCCTAGATCGGTACAGGCGATGCCGATAGCTTCTGTAATCTCAGAATCGGGTAAGAAAACGGATTCAGCCCCACTTGTAACAGCACGGCGAACGATCCCAGTTAGCAGATAGCGAACGAGAGTTCCCGATTGCCTGTTACATGGAACCCTCAAGAGCGGAATTGAGATTTCCTTATCGCGTTGTTCAACTACATAGAGTGCGAGCGTATCGCCTTGGGCGTTGGCTAAAGTATGGCATTCGTACCGCTTTGGGTCAGCAAGAAAGCGATTCAGCTTTGCCGTAAGTTCACGCTGTGATTCGCTGCCGTGGCTAATGGAGCCAACTAGCCCTTGCTGTAGTTGACTTATCCGCGTTTGTGATACTTGCTTTGTTCCGGCAACGTAGCGGCGTTGATACTCTTTCTCTTGTAACAGCGTATCGACTTGTCCGATTAGTTCAGCCGGTCGAACAATCGCCAAACCACAAGCGTCAAAGACAGCCTGCGATTGATCGAGCAACGGTTTGTCGCGGGTCACAAATACGTTGGCACCAGATGCCGAAGCTCTTACCAAGTGCCGAAAGTCTGATTCATCGCGTAGCGTTGGCAGACTAGGAAACAAAGGCGTTAGAAGCGTTTCGGCTTCGTGGTATTCTTCCGGGGTGCAACGAAGCAATTTGAATTGATCGGCTTCAGCCCGTCGCTTCAACCGTAGTTGGCTATCGTCGTTCCGGCCCACGTCGTTAAGTAGTTCAGCCGTATAGCAAAGTGTAACGGATTCTTGCAGCCAATCCGCCAATAGGCCCATTGATTCATCGTTTCTTTCTTCCATGAGGTCAAGGAAGATGTTCGCGTCTATTGCGGCGTCAAGAGAATCGGAATCGGCTTGCCGGTCGAATAGATCGGGCTGACCAAAGTCCAACCACCAGTGAATAAGCGTACTACCGCTTGCCGAACGTCCTTGACTCTCCCCGTTGTAAGCAAAGCCAAGCCGTGGCCACGTCGCGTTTGCGTCGAAGTCCTGACGACACTTGAGAAAGATTCCACGTTGGCCTTTGGCTAGGTTGCGAAGGCAGGAAATGAGTGCGTGGGCGATGCCTTGCTTTCGCGAGTTAGCGTCAACGCATAGGTGGGCAATTACCGCCCTATCTCTGCTGAGTCGGTACAAGAGATACCCGACACATTGACTGTCGATTAGGGCTATTATGATTCGGCGGTTGTGGGCGTAATCGTTGAACGCTTCATCGGGAAAGAATCCAAGCGTCGCACTGTGCTGACGCCACAGAGCCTTGACCGTTGCTAATTGCGGTGAAGCCGCGTCTATTTGTTCGACTTTGACCAGTGCTGTTGTCATCGCCTACGCCACTCCCAAGGCGGCACGGGATCGCCCGCCCAGAGGCCGCGTTTCTCGGCCCGTGCGTCTAGTTCCGCTCCTGAAAGTATCTCAGAATCCGAATATCGCTTGAAGTGCCAAGCGTTGCCCTGATCGACCAATTGAAAGTTGGTCCAGTTGGGCGTCAGAACGTGGCCTAGAGTTCGCCCGTAGCGGTCAGTATCTCGCCAGAGAACGATTACCCAGCGATTGAAAGTGAGTTCCGACAACGCGGCCTTGGCGTCCTGCCCGTGCGGCTGCTGCTTCTCTGGTGCGTCGATACCTTCAAGGCGGATTCGCTGCTGCTGTTCATTCACCAGCAAAACGAGCGTATCGCCATCGGTAATGGCAACAACCCGCCCAACCGTTGCGTTGGGCAGCGTTTCGTAGGGAAACAACAGAATCAGCAACAGTAGTTTCATGCGTGCCCATTCTGTTCATCGTAGCCAACGTCCGGGTTAAATTCTCCGAAGCGTATCAGCACGTCGGTTGCGAATACTTGGAAGTGCTGCCAAAGCTGTAAGCGGGTATCGTCCGGCAAACCGTATTCGTCAAGAATCTCTTCGATTGCATCCAAGGCCGATTGTGCATCGTCTTTGGTGACATTCTGTAGCTGTACTTGCTTGGTAATCATTCAAGCGATGATACCAGACCGATACCCCGATGGAACCAAGGCGAAACAGGCCCGCGTGGCGTCATGGATTCACGAACCGGGATATTTCTTCGGAAATCCGTTCCGGCACCTTCCCAGACCACTTGGAGCACTTCGCAACTATTGGAACATGCCAGGAGCACCGCTCCTGTTGTACTAGCTCGCTCCGAAGTGTGACCGGCTTTGGTTTGCGAGACCGGGCGTCCAGGTTGCGGGCCGCTATATCGGCTTGAGTGAGTGGCAGAAACTCGGCAAGTTCGGGAGCAATCAGTCTGCTACTCTTGTTGCCGCAATAGAACTCGCAGAACCGCGATGCAACAACTACCAAGAAAGAAACGCCCCACATACACCCGCTATCTTTCTCTTGTGAGCATTCAAGGATTCGCTTGAACTCAGGCGAGTCAGGATCGTAAACGGCGGTAGGCGGGTCTGTTGTGCTATCGAACACCTTGGGGCGACGGGCAAGCGGCAGAATATCAATCGACGGGCCAAGGTCTGTCGGTTCATCGTTCTCTACCAAAGCGTAATGCCCCGACTTGATCCGGCCCTTGTCTACCCACTTGCCCTTGGTGACAAGCTGTAAGCGGGGAAGCGGGTCCACTTCCGGCACCAACGAATCGTAGAAATCATCGGTTCCTGATTGCGTCAGCAGATTGGATGGAAGTTCGATCATTGCTCAATTCTAGGTTGTAACTCAATTTGTCTGGATAGGGCTGCAATCAGCATACCGTGGGTACTTTCTCATCACCGCATCGTTGGAACCCACCCCCGCCCCGCTCGCTCGCGTGCAACCAAGGAACCCCAACCAACAACTGATTCAAGGGATACAACGATTCATCGGTTGCTTGTCTCTCGCGTTGCTACGCTGTCGCACCGACACGCACGCGGCGTGCTTGGTTCCTTGACTGTTGTTGCACGCAAGCAACGCAACGCTGCTAGTTGCTCAAGGCCAACGCTACTCACTTTGTGCGAGCTATGCCGAGTGAACGCAATCACATCTTCGCACTAGCTGTGACGCTTCGTGCTACTCACTTCGTGGTTGATTCTTGATTGAACATTGCTTCAACGTCCGTTTGGCAATGTACAATTGAGTAGGACCCTGGAGAAAGCATCAATGAAGTACGTCGCCTACTATCGAGTCAGCACCGCTCGCCAAGGTCAGTCAGGCTTAGGACTTGAAGCCCAACAATCAGCCGTTGAATTGTTCTGCCAGCCAATCGAATCATTCACAGAGATTGAATCTGGCACGCTGAAGCAACGGCCAGAATTGCAGCGTGCAATTGCAGCCTGCAAACGCCACGGTGCAACCTTGGTAGTCGCCAAGTTGGATCGGCTCGCCCGCAACGTCGCCTTCGTTTCAACATTGATGGAATCGGGTATCGAGTTCATCGCGTGCGACAACCCAAACGCCAATCGGTTGACGGTTCATATCTTGGCTGCTGTTGCTGAAGACGAAGCAAGGCGAATCTCAGAGCGTACCAAGGCCGCACTACAAGCGGCTAAGAAACGCGGGGTTCAACTCGGCAACCCTAACAATCTCACAACCGAAGCGGCCAGCAAGGGCAACGCTGCGAACGCAGCGGCGGCAGAGCGGTACGCGGCGGACGTGGCACCGCTCGCCAAGAAACTACGTGACGCTGGCCGGAGTCTCAGCAGCATCGCTGCCGAGTTGACCGGACGCGGCATTCTCACGCGACGTGGCAAGGCTTGGACGCATGTAGCGGTTGCCCGTCTTCTGGCCGCGTAGGGATCGTGACGAATTTGACGATTTCGACAGTCAGGCGGGTCGTGAGGCCCGGCGGCGGCACGGGGAAGCGTCCGTTTATGTCCGCTCCGAGAAACCTAACTTTGGGCGGGTTTTCAGAGGTACGCAACGGGACAAGTGCCGTCCCGTTACGCACCGGGACGAACGGGAAATCCCGTTCCGTCCCGTTCGTCCCGTTTGGCTGTAAATGCATTTAGAATAGGTACTTACGGCGATTGTAAGGCGTCCCGTTTGGGTCAATTTGGGAATAACGGGACGGGGAACCCCCTAAGGGGTTCCCGTTGTCCCGTTCCGATCATGCGGAGTACAACCAGCGAAACCGACCTGCAAAAATGACGTAACCAAATGCCACAAAAAGACTTGCATCTATTTCATACATTTTATGTGAATTACCCAGTTTGACACTCGATTCCGTGGTATAGTACAGTAGGGGAGGTTCTATCCCTGGTTGCCGGACCTGCCGGACGGCCCACTGGACGTGGGACGATGAGATTCAGCGTTGCTGCCCAGTGTGGGCTTGCTTAATAGCAACTTGAACACGCGGCACCCGCAGGACGCGAGTGCTTTGGAACGCGGTCAGTCTGTGACCACGTTCCAGGGCTAAACCGTGTTCAATTCTATCCGTCCACTTCAAGTGGACCCCACCTACAACGGCCACTGTCTGTGGCTTGTTGCTGTCTGCGTATCTGACTTCTGCGACCTATACGGCACCGACCGTGCCAACGAATACTTCGCAGCCGGTCAAGCCAAACTGGCTGAGTTTCTTGACGGCAACAAACTAACCAAGCCAATCCCATACGTTCGGAAGGCAATCAAACGTGCCATTCTCGACCATTGGCAGACGGATCGGCAACTAGCAATCCCGCCTTCCACTCGCCGCGATATGGTCAATCGTGGCGAGACTCCACCGGACCACGTTCGCCACTCATGGCATGACGTGTTCGACGGCGGCGGGATTCGTGCTCCGTTCGATGAGCACGAAGCATTTGACCCGATGGAAGATCCAATCAAAGAGAAGTCCCGTTCATCGGGCGGGGACTTAATCAACATCCCCTACGTTGGCGAGAGTGAACGCCAGTGGTCTGCCCCTGAATGTCGTTTCGCTGCATGGTCGCAGATTATCGAAACGCTTGAAGTCGTCTTTTCACTTTGCCGCGATGACCTTGATAGGGCGATTGTGGAATGCCGCCTTGATGGCTTCGCGTCAATCGACGATTCCCCGGTTCACGTTTCGGATGTTGCTCGGCAACTCGGAATCCGAAAGTCCGAAGTATCCGAACGGCTAAACCGTCTTGAACGCCGTTACTACAAATACGTCAGCCGCAGGCTTCCCACCAAAAAACGAACCCAACGGGCGATAGCCCTGTAGGAACCGGGGCGACGGCCCTAAGCCCAGCCGTCGCCCCGGACTTTTCATCATGCTTTACCAACTAATCAAAGCGTTCATCGACGCACAGATACGCGAGCATCCGCAGATTGCGGATTGGCTCGGCAATTGGTCTGCCGACCATGAAACGCAAATCATGGTCGATCCAACCGGCTTGGAACCGTGCTACGCCAGCCTTGAAGGCAAGCCGTCGCACTGGACCGATGGCGAGTACGAGTATCGCAACATTCGGATTCCGTTTGGTGCGAT
>JBIOWO010000022.1:0-9707 GCA_044868555.1 Lacipirellulaceae bacterium
CCACCCATGAGTACGCAATTTCGAGATTTGCTCTAGTATATGCCCCATTTGGGGTCGTGCAATTACAAAATCTTATTTTCTCAACAAATCTGGCGCCAGCTGAGAACGGGCCGAAAACCAAAACGTATTGGGGGTGTAATTGTCCGCACCATTTGGGGCGACATATGGACACCCAACGAACCCTGCACATGCCCCTGTCGGTCTATCAGCATCGCTGCCCGGCAGTCGCGTATCGCGCTCAGCTTCATTCCGGCCGAAACACCGCAACCGGCCGTTCGGATAAGATCGCGGAATCAAATATGATTATCAGCCAAGCCGGGTATCCCCGGTGCATTCCAGAGGGAAAGCGATGATCGCTACGGCGCTTCTTTGTTCAAGATCGCGCCGGTGACGAACCAGCCGTCCTTGTCGCTGCGGACGACGCGGCCGGCGGGGCCGAAATAGCGCCGTACTGCTTCGAAGCTGGGCAGGGTGCTGCCGTCGACGCGCTGCTTGCGCAATTGGCCTTCGGTTCGTTCGACTTCGGTGGTGAGCATGTTGTTGAGCGCCTTGCCGAGCATCGTTTTGGCCTCGGGCATCTTGCCCTGGCGGATGAGCTCGAAGGTGGGCCGCACCTCTTCGTCCATGCGGGCGAACACGAACACGCTGTGCGGCCCCGGTGCCAGGCGGTTCACCATCGCCAGGACCTGCTGATAGTCGCTGCTCGAGGCCAACATGTCGCGCTGGCCGAACCCGCCCAGGATTTCTTTGAGATAGTTGATGTCCGAGGCCATCATCATGTGGCCGAGCGCCACGGTGACGGCCGAGTTGGGCAGCACGCGATCACGTTTGTCTTCGCTCTCGGCGTTTGCGTCGCCGCCCTGAATCGAGGTGAAGCCGGGCACGACCACGCTGACCTCTTCGATCGCCTCCGGCACGCGCTCCCAAATGACGTAGGGGCCGACGTCGCGGCGTTTGACGTCCGGCTCCTTGGTCATCCATTTTTCGAGCGTTTCGGCCAGTGCTTTCTCGTTGGTAGCTTCGATGGCAAATATCGAGCGTTCGCTGTTCACCGTGATCGGCAGGTCGTAATCGGTGATCAGGGTGATGCGGCGGCCCATGTTGGCGATGAATTCCTCGCGGACGTTGACGTGTGGCCCGTACGTTTCGGTCTCCCACGCTTCGAGCGTGTTCTTCCAGGCGTTCTCGTGGTCCTGCATGGCGTCGAAGAGCGGGCCCAAGTTTTCGAACGCCGCGTCGATCTGCAGCTGAAACGTCGCGTAATTGGCAATCACCCGCGGCGCCCACGACTGCGGTTGGAACGCGTCGGCGTTCGGCAACTGCAGCATTCGCATCGATGATTTCCAGCGCAGCGGATCGTTTTCCATGCCCGGCACGGGTGGGGCGTAGATCGCCGTGCGGTCGAGGACTTCGATGTTTCCCTCGACAAACAGGTTGATGAAGCCGCCGGCCGCCTGGATGGCATCGAAGCCGTTGTCGTACAGAATCTTGACCGTGTCCTGTTCGTTCTTTCGCGCCGACGATTTTTGCAGCGTCCGCACCGCGAACACGAAGCCGAACGGATCGACGTACCAGCGGGCCTCGGGCGCGAGGGCCTTCGCCTCGGCGCGGCAGCGGTCCATCGTCGTCTTGAAGCCGGCGACCGATTTCAGATTGTCGGTCGGCGTGCCGGAAAACCGCGCGAGCATCGCTTCCGCTTCGGCCCGGTCGTCCACTCCACACAGCACGTTATCCTTGGTGAAATAGACGGTCGTCTGTTGCTGCGGATTGCTGTCGGCGTCGGCCGCCTTCATCGTGAACACCGAAAGTTTCGTCCCACTCTGGTCGACTGTCTCCTGTCGGGCGCCGCGTTCGGCGAACCGCTTCTGGATGGCGGCCATCAGCTTGGCGGCCTGCTCGCCGCGGCCGGCGACGTCGATCGTGATCGCCACGGCCGCGTCCTTATCCTTGCGCTCCAGAATCGCCAGGCTCATTTCGCCCGCCGAAACGCCGTCGAGGTCGTCCAAGTCGATTCCCAGCTTGTTCTTTACCGCCGGGTACTTGTCTCGCAGTTGCTTCTTGGCGTCGTCAATGAACGGCTGCATCACGTCGTCGGCGAGCATCTGGCCGAGCTGCGTCTTGTCCCAACGCTCCTGGAATTCGGCCGCCCGGGCCACCGACACGTAGCCTTTGGTTGACTTGGGAAGAAGCGTATCGCTCGTCGGACCGGCGACGGCCCAACGGCCGACCACAACCACAAGGAAAAGTGCCAACAAACTGCAGCAGCGCGAAGGGATTCGCAAAACAAGTCTCCTCGAAAATCAGAGTTGCCGACGGTCGGGCGCGGTGACGACGTTGGCGGGGAGTTTGCCCGAGGCGCGGAAGCTTCCCTACCGTCATCGACCAAAAATTGCACCATCCTTGTGCCACCACGCCTGGACGGAAGAGGTTCTCCAACAGGCACACGGCTCACACCCATTAACGGCGACAATCCTCGCCGACTTGTTCCTGGTTGGATGCGAATCTGGGCAATATATCCGGGCTGAACCCGGCAGCCAACCCGACAAGTTGCGTCCAGGTCGTCGGCTGCGTTGTAACGCCAATAAAGTCAAGCAGATAGTGCAGACCACGTAGCCCGGCCATCCTGGCCGGGTTCCCGAAGATTCTCCATACCGCGGGGGAGCGTTTCGGCCCGACGCCCGACCCAAAATGGGTCGGCTATGTGTCAGTTAATGAGTTCCCGGCGGCGGCTGAGATAGTCCCACACCACGTACCGGTCCAGATCTCGTCCGGCGGTGAAGAAGACCCGGCCGGTGGTCGATTCGGCCAGCCGGAAGGCGAACCGCACGTCCTCCTCGGTTTGCGACCAACTGGGCAGCAGAAACAGGTTGATGATGATCCCGTCGCGCTGGCAGGCCAGGCCCTCGCGGAGCGTGGCCGCCTCAGTGCGAGGATCGGGCGGATAGAGCAGGTACAGCATCTGGCCCTCGAAGTGGGCCGTCGGCAGGCCGTCGGTAATGATTATGATCTGCCGATTTGGCGTGTCCTGGGTCGCCAACAGACGACGGGCCATGGAGAGCCCATGCTGGATGTTGGTGAAGTGGGGCGGAATCTGGAACTCGCTGACGTCGTCGCGGCTCATGTCGGCCTTCAGATGGACGACCGGGTTGAACACCGTCACCGGCTTGGGCATCAAGTTGACAATCCGGCCCGGCTCGACCGGCTTGGCGAACGAGTAAATCTCAATGAACCGCAGCCAGTCGCCCGGGTAGTCGCGGCGGATCAGCCCTTCGAGTGCCAGCCCCATCCGCTTCACGTTGATGTACTGACCGTCGTAGCGCATCGAGCCGCTCATGTCCATCAGCACGCAGGTGGCACACTTGGGCGTGTTGCGGGTGCGATGGACCTGGATGTCGTCGCCCTTGAATTGGACGGGCGTGCCCGGCCCGCCGCGGACCAGCGCGTTGATGAACGTGCCCGGGATGTCGAGATTGGCGATCGAGTCGCCGAACTCGTATGGCTTGGTGGCCTGCATTTCGACGGCCCCCTCGCCGACGACCGGCCCCTGATGCCGGCCCGTCCGCGACGGCGCCATTTCCGCAAACAGCCGCTCCAGCAGCTTGCCCTGGAACAGCCGATAGGCCTTCGGCGTGAGTCGGAAGCTGCCGGCCTGCTGTTCGAGTCCCTGTTGCTCGGCCAGTTCGCGCAAGTAGTCCTGCACGCGCTGTTGCAACTCGCTGAGTTGATCGATGTCGCCCGGCTCGGCAAACTCGGAGAGCATCTCCATGTCGATGATGCCGATGCGGGCCGTCTTGCGAGCTTCTTCCAGTTGCTTGAGCAGCTCGTCGATTTTCTCCAGCTCTTCTTTGATGGCCAGCGCCTGCGGCACCGTCATCGCCTCGTGGCCGGTGAATTCGTACTTCGCCGCCAGCTCGTCGACCTCGTACTTGTCGCCCAATCGTTCGATCACGCCGACCAGCGCCGCCGCCCAGGGAGATTGGTCGTCACCCGCCGCGTACCACAGACGCTCCAGGTCGCGAAGCTGCTCGGTTTTCACCGCCTTATAGAAACTCTCCCGAAACTTCTTCGGCACGCGGACCTCGGTGGCCTGATCGGCGAACGCCTGGGCGGCCCGCTTGCGGACCGTCTTCGTTTCGTAGCGGGCGAGAATCTTGCGCTTGCGTTCCTGGAGCATCGCGATCAGCGCGTCGATGCTCGGCCCAAGGCCGGCGATCTGGCTCGGATCGAGCCGGATCGCCCGGGCCAGTTCCTCCTCGGTCAGCTCGCGCCGCTCGCCGAACATGAGCATGTGTTCGAGTACGGGCGACACGAGATCGGGCGGCGGCTGAGTGGGGCTGGGGAAGCGCGACGGGTCGTACCGCTGGTACGTGTGGATGACGCCGCCGAGTGTGTCGCGGTTGGACATGGCAGGTCGAGAGTCAAGGGCCGAGAGTCGAGAGCCAGACCAATTATACCGTTCGGGGCCAGTTTGGCAGCCGGCGTCAGATCACCGCCCACGTCAATAGCATCGACGCGGAGACCAGTGCCAGCAGGCCCAGACAGAAAAGGATATCCACGGTGAGCGAGAATCCGTTCCACCGCCTACGGATGTGGGTGCGGATGCCCAGGAAGCTCAAGAAGCTGCACCCCACAAATAGGAGTGCCGCTATCGCCAATATGTCGTCGATGATCACCTCCAACTCGTGCAGTTGCTTCAAGATGCCCACCAACCCGATCGCCGTCAGGCACACGCCGACCATGGCCGCCGAGACGGACAGCAGGGTCAGCAGATGCCAGTGATACCACTGTTCGTCTTCGGGACTGCGCTGCGCCATGATTCCCTTCGAGTGGCCCCGATTGCTCACGGACCGGCGGCGATGAGCTTGAGCGCGTCGTCGGACGCTTCGCGGACGGCTGGGCTGCTATCTTCTTTGGCGGCCTTGGTGAGCGCGTCGACGGCGGGCTTGGCGGCGGGGCCGAGGTCGCCGAGGGATATGGCGGACTCCAACCGATTCTGCTCGTCGCCGTCCGCGAGCCCGCGTGTCAGGATCGGCACAGCCTTCGCCGTCGCTTCGGCGTCCTTCGGCGAAATGGCGGCCACGGCCCAGGCCGCAGCCAACGCCTCGAACGGGTCGTTGCCGCCGGCCGCCGCGACGAGTGCCGGCACCGCGTCTTTCGCCCCGGGCCCAATCTGCCGCAATGCATACAGTGCGCTTTCGCGCACGCCGTCATCCGGGCTGCCGATCCCCTCGGCCAGCGCGCTCGTGGCCGGGGCGGCCGCGGGACCAATCGACCCCAGCGCAAACTGAATCTTAGTGCGAAATTCAGGCGTCGCGCCGCGGAGCGCGTCGATCAGCGGCTGAACCGCGCCGCTGGCTTTCGGTCCCATGCGCGTCAGGACCTTTACGGCCAACTCGCGCATTTCGGGTTTCTGCAGGGCCTCGCTGGCCTTGGGAACGATCTTCTCGCCGAGACTCGCCAGCGCGCCCACGACGTTCGCGGCGGCATCGGGATCGGGCTCGTTGGCGACCGCCAGCAGCGCCGGGCCCACCAATTCCGGTGGCGCTTTGAGCATTTCCAGGCCGCGGGCCGCCGCCGTGCGAATGCCCGCATCCTTGTTCGCCAGCCCCTGCGTCAGCTTGTCGACGGCTTGCTTCACCAGCGCTTCGTCGTCCGGATGAATCTTCGCCAGCGACCAGGCGGCAATCATTTGCAGGAACGGATTGTCATTCTTCGCCAGTGCGGTATTGAGTGCCGCATCGGCATCGCTGGCGCCGATCGAACCCAGCGCAAAGGCGGCGGCCACCGGCACGGTTGCATCCGTGGCGTGCCCCAACAGTGGAATGATCTGCGGGCTCGCCGATTTGGCGGCCGGACCGATCGCGGCCAGCGCCAACAGCGCCTGAGTCTCCAGATGCGAATGCTCGGTCTTCCCGATCAGCTCGACCAGCGCCGGCACGGTGTCGGCGGCTTCGGGGCCGATCTGCTCGATGGCGGCACAGGCGAGGTACGCGGTCGTCGGCCGAGCGAGGGCCGCATTGAGCAGGGGAACCGCGTCGGCGCCGCGCTCGACGATCGCTTCCAGCGCGTGGACCGCTACCGCTTTATCGTCGGAGGCCAGCGCCTTATCGAGGGCGGCCGTCACTCGTTCCGGGCCAGGTGTCAATTCGCGGAGCGCGGCAATAGCGGCCCGGGCAATTCGTGCGTCCGTGCTGGTGGCCGATTTCACCAGCGCGTCGACCGTGGCGTCGGAGTTGTCCCCAATTTTTCCCAAGGCAATCGCGGCGTGCGATTGGACGATCGGATCCTTGTCGGCCAATAGCTCCCGCAGGGCAGGCGCGGTCGAAACGGCCTGTGTGCCGTAGTCGCCCAATGTTCGGGCCGTGCGCCATCGTACTTGGGCATCATTATTCGAAAGCAGCTTCGCAAGCTCGGGCACGACCGCGCTTGCCGATACATGACGCTCGCCCAGGTCATCGATGGCCGTATACTGTTCGCGGCCCGTGGTCGTGGTGGCCGTTTTCAGCGCTGTGGCAGCGTCGACGGAGGCACTTGCCGGTTGGGACGATTGCGCTTGCGGCTTGGCCGAACTTGGCGCCGGCTGCTTTTTGCTCCAGCAGGACGCAACCGAGATGACCAACAGGGCACCGATGCCAAGGCCAACCAATTTCTGCGATCGGATAAATGGAACCTTCATAAAACGTCGAATGGCTGGGGTTTCACGAATTGAGGCCCAAAGCGGCCCGCGCAATCAAAACTAGCGACGCACCACGTGCTCAACTCAAATTGTCGTTAAGCTCGCGATCCAGCCCCAGAATGAAGCGAATCATCTGAGAGAGGATCGGCGCGGGATAAACATCTTTCTGGGTGCCGAGCATCGCCCGCCAATCTTTCGAGGCGGCGGTGGCTTGCATGTATTCGTCGCCCGTCAGCATGCCCTGGTAGGCCCGCTTCTGAAACAGGTCGGTGAGCGTCTTGCGATATTGGTCGTACTGCGACTGCTCCAGCACCTTCGGCCAATTGATCTGGCCGGTGGTACGGTCGAACTGGTCGGGCGTGAGCGACTGCAGGGCATTCTTTGCCAGATATCGATTCCGCTTGGCCGTCGTTGCGGCCAATTCCTGCTGCACGTGTTCCTGATAGATGCCCTTCTTCTCCCAGAAGGCGTTGACCGAGTCGACCTGGTTGACAATTTGATTCGAGCGGGCCTCGGTCAGATTGATCGCGGCCTGCGAATTGTTGAGGTTCCTCTGCCCCTGGGCGGCGATCACATTGCTGACGCCGTTGGCGTAGCCTTCGGCGGCCGTCGAGGCGCTGTTGTAGATGACCTGCCCCTTGGCGATCAGCGCACCCAAGAGCAGAAGCAGCACGGCGCAAGTTGTCAGGCGTTTCATGGCCCGGACCCTCAAGATTTTCAATTGCCGGAGTAGCCGAAGGTAACCACCTAAGTTTACCCAACGCCAATGCGCTTGTCACCAAGCACGGGAACAAGGGGCGGCGGCAGGTCGATTCGCGGGTGGCCGGGCGGTTCGGCGGCGGGGAATGCTATGGACTTAAGCTCCCGGTACGAGCAGCGACATGCCCAGAAAGAGCGTCCACCCTGAATTGCTCGCGTCGCGCTCAAGATTGTACTGCGGATTGGCGAAGAATTGAATCTTTTGGCGATAGAAATCCGCAATGTAGTCGACCTCGAAGCCCAGCGGCACCTGCGTCCAATCCATATCGTCCCAGTTGTATCGAAATTCAAATTCTCCAACACCCACGGCCCACTGGTCATCGAATTTGTACGCCAGGATGGGCTGAATCCGAGTTTCGGCAACGTTGTCGGCGAAAAAATTCTGCATCAGAAAGCCGACCGTCCAGTATCGATCCTTGGAAATTGCGCCGACGGCCGGTCCCAATTGGAACGTACCGGAGCCTCCCGGAGTAAGCCGGACGACCGGGCCCACGCCCCAGCGGCCCCAATCGGCCTCGTGAACGATCAGGTCAAAGATGGTGACGTCGTCGAGGCCCGGCCCGCCGGGTCCCTCGACCGTGTATGGAACGGTCACCCGCAGAATATTCACGTGGTCCCAGGCGACGAATGGAACCGTGGGGCGAAACTCGAACTCCTCGCTATCCCGACCGGCGTTTCCCACCGGCCAGTTCCATGATTCGCGAAAACGAAAATTCATCAGCCATGCCGTCGGATCGACAATCCGATCGATCAACCGTTCCTGGCTGCGTTCGAATGGTGCGGTCAGTTGGGGCTGCCACTCGAACGAATCGACCGGCGCACCGACGTCGCCGACCTCGCCTATGCTGGGAAGCGACTCGATCGGGACCGGCGTGGGGTCACCTGAGGCGCCGATCGGCAAGTGCTCCTGGCTGCCACGTGCGGCGAGCTCGAACGGCACATCCAACTCTGCGTATGGATTGACCGCTGCCTGGCCCAGATTCATCGTTTGCGCCTGCAGCCGGGCGCCGACGAAACTCAGGCCGATGGCCAGCGTGCCGAACAACTGGAGGGCGATTTCGCGTCGTGACATAGGACCATCATCGACGCCTTGCCGCTCGCAATATAGATCAACTGCAAGTCGAGTCGTCCCACCCGACCAATTGGCGTACGCTGCGCGACCGCTAGCAACGGTGGCGATAGCATTTTGGCCCGAGCGACGAATCGCTCCTATCGCTCAAAGGCGAAGATCCGTTTCCAGTCGTTCTTCATGCTGATCACCGTCCAGCCTTCGGACTTTGCTTCGTCGTACAGCGCCTGCGTGAACGTGCCGACCTTGGTATCGGGCAGGCCGGTCGCCGGGCCGTAGGCGTATTCGCGGGCCGCGTCGTCGTGGAGCACCAGCATCATCAGCCGAGCGCCGTTGCCGGCACCCGTGTACTCGAGCATTTGCTGATCGCCGGTCGAGTTGCCGAACGCGGCGCGCGGCCGGCGGCCAATCATGAGATGAATACCCTCCGGCTTGCCCGCGTCATTGTCGTTCAAGAGCAGCTTGGGCTCCTTGGTGAGAAACGGCCGGCCGTCCTTCTCGTATCCGTATTTTGTGCCGCCCGCCGAGCCGACGACCTGTTCGGGCGGGATGCCGTAAACCCGCTCGGCGTACACGCGGACAAAGTCCTGGCCGCCGCCGGTGACGATGTACGTCTTGAAGCCGTTGTCACGCAGGTACTTCAAAACTTCCTGCATCGGCTGGTAGGTGAGCTGGGTGTACGGCCGCTGCCAGCGATGGTCCTTCGCCGATTCGATCCAATTCCCAGCTTCGGCGCGGAACTCCTCGACGGACATGCCGGTGAGCGTGGCGGCGAGAATCTTCATGAGGTCGTCCATCGAGAGTTTGGCCATCGCCTCGCGGTCGCCAGTCAGCACGGTCTTGAACGGCTCGATATTCCTCAATTCGGGTTTGGCATCTACCACCGCCGGCACACGCTCCAGGCAATAGACCACCTGGGTGTACATCGGATGTTCGACCCACAACGTCCCGTCCTGGTCGAACGTGGCGATCCGCTCCCGGGGCGGAACGAATTTCGGGCTGCCCTGCGTCGTGGTCGTCTGCACAAACTCGATTATTGCTCGCTTGGCTGGACCGTCGTTCCACGACGGCAAGGGGTCCTGCGCCTGGATGACGCGTTCGACGCAAAGCGTCATCAGCATCGCCAGGACAATAACCGTACTTCGTGCTGATAGCGAAGTCATGATTTATCCTCGGAATAAGGAATTAGAGCGGGGGGGGGGG
>JBIOWO010000023.1:0-2535 GCA_044868555.1 Lacipirellulaceae bacterium
TCGACGGCGACGCCGCCCATCGGCATCAGGCTGGCGGATTTGCAGGCCGCGTCCACGAAGTGGCGCATCGCCAAGGTCGAAAGGTTCATCAGAATGCGCATGGGCGTTCTCCGCATTTCTCCAAACCCGGTACCATCCTATAGCGCTTTTGTGACGGCGCTGTTACTTTGCGGGGATTCTGTGAAATATGGCCGATCGCGCTTGACGACCCGCACCCCGACATTCCAGAATGAGCTCGAAGGATTCGCTTCCAAAGAGGGCGTTTGGATGGCGTCCCCAACGCGTTGGATTCGCCAGGCGGCCGCTGTTCCGATCCGGGACGGCCAGGTCTGCCTTGTCACATCGTCAACCGGTCGTCGCTGGATCATCCCCAAGGGCATGCTCGAACCCGACAAGTCCACAGCCGAGATTGCCTTGCAGGAAGCATGGGAAGAGGCCGGCCTCGTCGGTACGCTGCGCCCCGAACCGTTGGGGAGCTACTTCTACGAAAAGTACGGCGGCACCTGCCACGTCACGGTCTACCTGATGCACGTCACCGCCGCTTACGACGATTGGCCGGAAGCGTCGCTGCGCCGCCGCGCCTGGTTTTCGCCGGACGAGGCGCTGGCACTGATCCGCGACCCCGGGCTGTACGACTTGATCGAGCAGGTGTTTCAGGCGGAGCACCCCGCGGCACCGACGGCGACGGGGTAGGGGAGCCGCCATCGCGCCCAAGTTCGAGCGCGATGCTTCACGGTCTATCGGCGGAATTGTCCTGGTTCAGCGTGAAATGGACTTTCGCCTCCGGGATGGTAATCACAGTTTGATGAATGTTTGACGTTTGGATTTATCGCATTGATGCCAATCCCGATCCACAAGAGGGCGGCATCGTGCCGCCCGGATCGGTCTTGGCCCCTGAGTCGGCGCTCGGGTCGGTTCCCACCGGAGCCCTATCCTCCGCTCAGGTCGCACTCGTTGTACACGGCCCAGTTGATGGGGCCAGATTCGCATCACGCGTTGCCTGTCGGTTGCGTTTCCTCCTTTCGCGGGCCTCGGCCAGCTTGCGATCGCGAGCAGCTAAGATCTCCCGATCGCGGCCGGCGAGTTTGTCGTGCGGGGTCACGTAGCCAATCGCGCCGTGCAGGCGCACGTTGTTGTAATGCTCGACGTACTTGGCGATGATCCGCCGGGCGTCGTCGAGCGAAAGCGGCGTGCCCGGACGGATGCATTCGCCCTTGAGGCTTTGGTGCCAGCGTTCGATCTTGCCGTTGGACTGCGGGTAGTAGGGCGAGGTCCGCACGTGCGTCATACCGCAGAGGCGGATAAACTCCTTGAACTCGCGGGCGATGAACTGCGGCCCGTTGTCGCTGATGATCCGCGGCGTCACGCCGGGATAGCGCTCGCGGGCTTTCTGCAGCACGATCTCGACGTCGGCTTCCTTCATCGACTCGCGCAGCTCCCAGTGAACGATGGCCCGGCTGCAGCCATCGAGCACGCTGCACAGGTAGTAGAACGTGCCGTGAATGTTGATGTACGACACGTCGACGTGCCAATGCTCGTGCGGCAATAACGGCTGGACGAAACCGGTCCCCTTGCGGGACGGCGCCCAGGTGCGGTTGCCGATGAGGCCGGCCTGTTTGAGCACGCGATAGACGCTGGCCGGGCTGACGGCGACGAGGTCGCGGTCGAGCATCATGAAGGTCAAGCGGCGATAGCCCTCGAGCGGAAACAGGGCATGGAAGCCGAGGATCGCCTGCTTCTCGTGCGCTTCGAGCCAGTGGTCGCGCGGTACGGAGGCGTTGTGCTCGTTGACTTGGCCGAAGCGCTGGCGCCAGTCGTGGAACTTGCTTTTGCCGATGCCGAGCCAGGCGACGAAGCGGCCTTGCGCGATCTCGGCCTTGTCGGACCAAGTGCGGACAAAATCGATGATGGCATCGCGAGTGTCGTGGGGAACCCAGGCGCCGTTCAGAGTTCCCCAAGACTTTTTTTAAGCTGGACGTGCTCCTCCATGAGTTCGCCGAGGACTTCATCTTTGCGGCGGAGCTTGGCTTCGAGGGTCTCGATGCGCTGCTGCTTGGCGGCGTCGGCTTTGTGCGCCTGCCGACCGTTGGCGCGTTCGAAGACGAGCTGGCCGTTCTCAAAGAGTTCGCGTTGCCAGAGGTAGAAGTTGCTCGGGGCGATGCCGAGTTCATCACAGATTTGCGAGACCGGCACCTGTTCGACGAGGTGCCGGCGCAGGGCGGCGATCTTTTGTTCAGGCGTAAAATGGCGTCGTGGCGTCGTCATGGTACTTTCCTCCGTTGCGGTTAGTGATTACCGCGCGAGGAAGCAAAGTCCATTTCCGACTGAGGCAGGACAATCTGTATTCGATTGCCAGTCTCAGAAAACCAGTTCCATGTTTCGGGCCTGTCATCCGCAAGACGTTGAATATGTATCAATCGCTTGTCGGGTACCGTTCCCTTCGCGGTAAGCAGGTCGATATTTGCCGTCATGTCTTCCGGTTTAACGCCGAAACGGCCAAAGTGAAGCGCCACGTTAACGACAGTGTGGCCTGCC
>JBIOWO010000024.1:0-3986 GCA_044868555.1 Lacipirellulaceae bacterium
TGAGTAAGTGAGTAGGTGAGTAGGTGTCAATTCTCCACTTACTCACTTACTCACCTACTCACTTACTCACCCTAAGATTGGCAGCAGCGGTGGCTTGGGGCTGCGGATGGTCTTGGTTTTCTTTTGCAGCACGGCTTCCATGTACTCGGAGACCTGCTCGGACGTTTCGAGGTAAAAGTCGTAGGTCCAGTCGTCCTCGAATTCGCAGTCCTTGGTGGAGTATTCGCGGCACACATTGGGCCGTGTATCGTAGATGCCGCAGCGGTTGTCCGGCTGCAAATGGCGGCACTCGGTGTGGACCAGGAGATACCAGTCGTCGTCTTCCTTGAACACGGCGGCCCGATCGTGTAACAAGAACCAGCGGATGTACTCGAAATCGGTGCGATCTTCGGGCGTTTCGATCGTGACGGCGAAGTAGCGGCAGCATTTGGCCGTGCAATACTCGCAGAGGACTTTGTCCTGGGGGACGTGCTCGCGACGGAGCTTGGGCAGGGCGGCGGTGGCCATGGAAACGAATTCCTTTCGGCGGGCTGGGTACTTGATTTTCGCTTGTCAACTTAGCACGCAGTCCGCAAGACAACCAGGGGAAGAACGATGAACCATGGATAACACGGATAACACGGATGGTCTCACATCGTACCTTTCTCAGTTGGAATCTTATGTTTTATCTATGCCCATCCGTGTAATCCGTGGTCAATAAGAGTGGCTTGACGATACGATGGCGAAGCGAAGGTTGAAAGTGGCGTTGCTGCGTGGCTTTCCGCCGATCGCGGCGGCGGATGCGCGGGTGCTGGTGCTGGGCTCGATGCCGAGCACCCGGTCGTTGGCGAAGTGCGAGTACTACGGGCATCCGCGGAATGCGTTTTGGCCGCTGATGGGGCAGTTGTTCGGCGCCGGGCCGGAGCTACCCTACCCGGAGCGAAAGCGGATTTTGTGCGCTCGTGGCGTGGCTGTATGGGACGTGCTGCGCGAGTGCCACCGCGAGGGGAGCCTCGACACGGCGATTCGCGGCGATTCAGAAGCGGCCAACGACTTTGCGGCGTTCTTCCGCGCTCATCGGCACGTCCGGACCGTGTTCTTCAACGGGCAGAAGGCCGAGACGGCGTTTCGGCGGCACGTGCTCGCGACAATCGCGGGCCTCGGGCGAGTGCTGCGCTACGTGCGGCTGCCATCGACCAGCCCGGCCCACGCAGGACGGTCGTTCGAGGAGAAGCTGGCGGCGTGGCGGGTTGTGTCGCGGACGCTTAAAGAGCTATGAAGCAAGAGGGGGAGACAAGGAGAGGGGGAGACAAGGAGATTGGCGTGGCCAGCGTTGTCTTATGGTCTCCCCCTCTCCCCCTCTCCTTGTCTCCCCCTCTTTCGTTTCTCAGCCAAGAAGTTCCAGCGCCTTGCGGAGCATGCGGAGGACGCTTTCTTCGTTGGTGCGTTCCAATACCTCGTCGGGCGTGAACCAGCCGATATCGTGCGATTCGTCGCTGCAGCGGGCTTGCTGGCCGGAGTGGGCGATCAGGAGGAATCGCACGTCGTGGTGCTCGTGGGCGTCTTCGGCGAGATGGCCGGATGGATCGTAGCGGGCCGGGATTTGATGCACGTCGACGTCCAGCGGCAGGAGCGCGCCATCGATGGGCACGAAATCGAAGCCGGTCAGGCCCGATTCCTCGCGGGCTTCGCGGAGGGCGACCTCGTCGATCTGCCACTGTCCGTCGGCATGTCCGCCCATTTGCAGCCAGCGGTCGAGCTTGCGGTGGTGCGTGAGGAGGCAGCGACGCCGGTCGGCCGAGACGATCCAGGCGGCGCCCGTGATGTGGCCGGGCCGGCAGGTGCGCTGGAAGCAGTCGGCGTGGCGTTCGACGAGCGCGCACATGCGGTCGATCACGTCGGCCTCCGCGGGGAAGGTCGCGCGGTAACGGGCCAGCATGTCGAGCAAAGGTCGGCGGTGCATGGGGGGTGTTAGTCGTTAGTTGTTAGTTGTAGGTTGACGCGGACGAATGCGCATTATCTACAATTCGACCGATGGCTGACAACTAACGACTAACCACTAACAACTAACTCCTCCTACGGCAGGACCGATTTTTTGCCGGAGATGGGGCGGCGGACGTAGAGATAGGGCGCCCAGAAGCCCTGGGGCGGGTTGAGCAGCGACTCGGGCTGATATTGGATTTCCAGCGTGCCGCTGGAATTCGAGATGTCGTCGCCGACGACGAGCTGACCGCGGATGAGCGGCTTGTTGGAGTAGGTCAAATCGTCTTCGATCGCCACCAGCCCGACGATCGTCGACTGGTAGATGTCGTTCGTATCGGCGTCCTGGCCGAAATCGTCGTGGGCTGCGCCGGTGGGATTGAAGTTCGTCGCGTTTTCCTTTTCGCTGAGGCCCCGGCTGGTGGCGTTGATGGCGAAGTCGGCATCCGTGGCCGTGTCGGCGTCGACCAATAGCGCCGGATAACCAGACACGGCGGGCGACATGTGGATCGGGCCGTTGGCAATGCACGAGCCGGCGCCCGGATTGACGACCAGCAGGGTGCCGAGGATTCGCGACCGCTCGAGGACCAGCTTGTTGCCGCCGCAGTTGATCCAATAGATGCCCTGCGAGTTGGTGGTGCCGCCGAACGGATTGATGCTGGGGCTGAGGACCTGCCGGTACATGATTCGGCCGGTCGTGGTTTCGCGGACGACCAGGTCGTCCAGGTAATAGTCGGACGTATTGCTGGAATCGCCGGCGATCTTGACGAAGGCGTATTCGAGATTGCCGCTCCAACTGGGGGCGGTAATGGTGGCGGAAACTTTGGTCCAGATGCCAATAATGGCCAGCGCATCCGGGCCGATATTGAACTGCGCCGTGCCGCTGCCCTTGGTATAGAGACTCACGTAGAAGTTCTTGGCGACGCCGGAAGTCAGCAGCACCCAGGCCTCGACATAGTACTGCTGATTCGGCTTGACGTAGCCGTCGATGGGCTGAATCGCACCGGAGTACCACTGTTCGCGGGTTCGGACACGCAAGCTGTAGGTGCCGGACGTTGTGTGATTGTAACTGTTCGATTGGGTCAGGATCGCGGTGCCTAGGCCGTAGGACGATGTATCGTTCCAATCGCTGCTGCTGAGAGTGTTTTCGACGCCGACGTTGCGGCCGACATTCATCGTCGACCAGGCGGGCAGAGTGAGGACGTTGATTTCCGTGCCGTTGTTGCGGTAGTAGCTGAACACGGTGGACCAGTCGGGCATAGTGGGCAGCTTGGAGGCGGCGACCGTCGTGTTCGTGCCGTTGTAGGTCGAGCCGCTGATGGTCACGGCCTCGACGTTGCCATACACCTGCGACGAAGCGGCTGCCACCGTATTGGCGGCGATGTTCGTCGTCGAGCGGAGCGTATCGCTGTTCAGGTCGATATCGGTGGCCGCCACGCCGTAGCGCAGGCAGCTCAGCGGCTCGCGGCGGGGATCGATGCTGACGTCGAACCGCTGCTGCGCCTGGCCGCTATAGCCGATGCCGCGGACCGCGACCGGCTCGTTGGCGTCGTCGGCCAGATTCGAGTCGACGGGATCGGTGACGTTCACGGTGCAGGTGCCGGCGCCGGTGCCGCGGCCGGTGAACCAATTGCCGTTGGTCTGGCTGGTTCGCCAGTTGGTGTCCTGCTTCATCGTCAACAGGGCGATCTCGACGGCGGTGTGAGCATTCAATTGGGCCTGCCGGACGTCGGCCGACGCTGTGAGCATTTTGTTCTGCAGGCGCTGCAACACCAACGCCGACAGCCCGAGCACGGCGACAATCATCGACGTGCCCAGCACGACGATGTAAATGCCGCCAGCGCGAGCCGATCGATTTGTTCGAGCAACCATCATGGAATTCCCCAAAGCTTCGGCAGGTAACGCAAGAACTCACGCCAAGGCGCAAAGGAATTCGATTGTTAGCCACGACGAACACAATGGACGCGAAGAATGGATGAAGGATGAAGGATGAAGGATTGCCGATAGTGTATCCATAAGTCGCGATC
>JBIOWO010000025.1:0-13772 GCA_044868555.1 Lacipirellulaceae bacterium
CTCAGCCTCACGTTGTTCGAGAAAACCCCGCTAATTCAGGCTCTCAACGATCAAAACCAACCAATTCCACAAACCCCTGATTCTAACCAGTTGAAAATGTTCGACTTATAGCCGGACACTACTGGAACGACCTATGAAAAGAAGCTCAACAGTATTTCTTCAAGTAGTCATTGTGCTGATCGGCGTCGCCGCTGTAGCTCTCCTGCTTTGGGAGCCTCAGGTCGAGGGCGTGAACAAGGACGCCACGCTCTTTGAAATATACTTCCAAGACCCATTTCTGGCGCTTGTGTATGCGGGCTCCATTCCGTTCTTCATTGCACTCTATCAGGCGTTCCAGGTGTTGGGATACGTCGGACGAAATAAAGTCTTCACGCCAGAAGTCGTGAAAGCTTTGCGGACCATAACATATTGCGCGCTAGCCATCATTGGGTTTGTTGTCTTAGAGGAATTGTTCATTTTGTTGTCCGGCAACCGTGACCTTGAAAATCCTGGAGCGCCGATTTTTCTCGGCGTCCTCATTTCTTTTCCTTCAATCGTCGTTGCCGCAACCGCGGCGATGTTTGAACGGGTTTTGCAAAATGCCGTGGAAATGAAGTCTGAAAACGACCTAACTGTTTAAGGATATGGCAATTATCATCAACATCGATGTCATGCTGGCCAAAAGGAAAATGAGCGTTACCGAACTTGCGGAGAGAGTCGGAATCACGATGGCCAACATTTCCGTCTTGAAAAACGGCAAAGCAAAGGCGATCCGGCTATCGACTCTGGAAGCGATCTGTAAGGCACTCGAATGCCAGCCCGGAGATATTTTGGAATACAAATAGACTTGGATTCTGACGCGGCGACGGACCAGCTAAAAGCCCCGTCGTTGCCCAAGTCAAAACTCTTCCGCGGCAACCGTACGATCGACAAGGAGATATCGACCAACTAGCGCCACCTATTTCGGACGCCCCGCGCCACCGTTTCTAGGCGCCCTCAACCGATGTGGTCCTCGTGGAGTTTATCAGATTCCTTCATCTCGATAAGGTACTGAACCGAGGGCCTTACCGCGCGATCAAGTTCTGTCATAGTTCCGGCGATTGCGCTTGAAAAAGTGCCCGAGCGCTCCTTGTTGCGGTACATCTGAATCAGCCCGCGCACCATCACTACAGGCACAGCGACAATGATGGCTAGAAATGCCAGGGCTGTAAGAATTTGAAGCATTGGTTGAGGTCCCTTGCCCATATTACTCCGGCAGAAACAAGGGCGGCCGCCACGCGCACTCTGGTGAGAGAGTCGCAATTAGCATGTCTGAAATCTCGCTCGGAGCTTCGATATGGCTTTGTACTTTTCGTCGCTGATTCGGCGCGAAGGCACTCCCAGTTTGGATGCCATGTCCGTGATGCTGTGACCGTTCGCCCAAAGGTCAATGACACGCCGCTGAATTGCTGTGAGGCCAACGGCATCAGACTGAATTGCCTCCCGAACATCAGGCACTGTTACGCCCAACGCACGGGCCGTGTAGGCTGAGTCAGGCACGTCGTCGCCAGTCAGCGAACGATGATGATACGACCTTCGCCACCATTGCGTCGTCGCCCAGATGCATCGGTTCAATTCGCGTCGATGTTTCGAGCGCCTGTTTTCGATCGCCTCCGCCAAGCTATCGTGAGACAAGCGGGACAGTATCCGCACAAACGCCTGCTGGCTGCAGTCGTCCCACTCCTGACGAGGGATATTGGCTCGCCGCCAACTCACTTCACAGTACTTGTCGATCGACTGGATCGTCGCCGAGTCGACGATTTCGTCCGTTGTCGCCGTTCCAAGGCAACTGGTGATCACCGCAGCGCAGGTGGCGAGGGGAAGTCCTAGCGGGCTCATTGCAAATTCAATCTCGCGTAGCTTAGGTTTGTCGATGTGGATGAGTCGGCGAGACTATCCATTGTAATAGACGCGAAGTCTCAGGATTCTCGTCGGGGAATTTATGATCGATATCGATCAATTGCTGCCTCGTGCCGCAAGTGCTTTCGTTGGATCATTTTATGGCGTCGGCACACAACCACGGGTCGACGGCAGTCCCGATTGGCGACCGCTTGCCGGTCCCGGTAGCGATACACCGACGCGTTTTCGAAAGCTCGGGGCTGGGGCGCGCTTCTGCCTGCGTTGTCTCATCAAGCTTTTTTTGCCGGCCTGCGACTGAGACAGACCGATTAACCACCGTTTTTGAAACAGATTTTACGGATTCTGTTAGGGGCTATCTTGCGCGGGGGCGGTCGCATCGACCGAAGCGCCGAATCTCGCGACGCGCCAGCTAGCGCCGGTTTTTGAATCATTTGAATGTCACAGTGAGGTGCCGCAGAGAGTTAGGCCTGCTTGGCGGCGGCACCGGCCGTTTCGAGAAATACCATTCGGAGTTGGTGCAGCACGCTTTCGATCATGTGCTGTTCGTCGGGCGTAAGGTTGCCTTTTGTTTTTTGGCGCACGACGTCGATCGTGTCGATCAGGTATTGGGCCTGGTTGCGGTGGATGTGCGCTTCGCCGGTGGCGGGGTGCGGTACGGCGCCGAGGGCGACGAGCGCTTCGGTGGCCAGCGTGGTGATGAGCAGCTCGAGCGAGGCGGGTGGCATTTGGACGTCGCCCGGGTCGGCCGCGGGAGCTTGGGGGTCGCTTGCCTTTTGCCCGCCCGTTAAAGCGGGCTCGCCTTTGGCGGCTTCTTTTTCGGCCTGGACTTGTGATTTCCAGTCTTCGTCGATGATGAGCTTCTTTTCGTCAGACATGGATCATGTCGCGTTCATTGTTCTCGTGGTCCATCGCGTGAGTAATCGGCGATCAATTGCTCCAATTCCATTTGCACGCCCGACTCAAGCGTTCGCGCGCTCCAATGCCGCAGGTAATCGAGGTCCAGCCGGCCACGCTGTACGTATAGTATGCCACGCACGTCCTGCAGATCTTTGACACGATGAAAAACGAGCTTTAGGAGGATCAGGTCTTCCGCGGTCGTGATGCGAATTTCCCGGTTGCGAATTCGCATGGGCACGGCTCGGCGCAGAATCTCTTCCTGTAGTGCCACCGCCGGGACGAACAACTCCACGCCCACGGGCGGGACCGCCAAAACGTAGACGCACTCGATCAGCTTGCGCCGGCTAAGCTGCTCCCGCAATCGCGGAACAGTAACGGGACTACCTAGACCATCTTTTTCGCGTAGCTTGAATCCAATTTCGTTGAGTTCATCGGCAAATAACTGGTACTTGATCGCGGGCAGGGAGATCAAGCAATCGACGTCTTCAGTCGCTCTGAGAATTCCCCAGTAATTATTCGCGAGAGCGCCCCCCACGGCAAAGCGCAACTGAAGGCGCTCGAACACTTCGCCTAACCCGACGACTACGTCGATGAGGTCGTGCATTCGTATTCTGCTAACGCTTCTTTGCGAAAATTACGCCACCAAGGTTCCGGCCGCGGATCTAATTGCTCCGCAATTCGCCGTCGCCGTTCACGTTCGTCCGGCGTCAAGTGCGCCCGAAACGCCTCCACTGCATCCATAAGTCGGAGGAACATGGCCGTGCGCTCTTCGGGCGTCTTGCCTTCGCTGCTGAAGGCGTCGCGTTTGGTAGTTTCGAACTCGGATTGCGCAAACAATTTCATGGAATGCGACGTTCTATACAGCTAAACTGGCTGATCCGTGGCGGCGGGCTTATGTCCTTTCGCGGCCGGTTTTCTAGTCGCCGAGCCAGAGTTGCGGCTGCGGCTGCGGGCGACCGCGGCGGCGATGAAACCTGAGAACAACGGCTGCGGCATTGTCGGCTTCGACTTGAACTCGGGGTGATACTGCACGGCCACGAAGTACGGATGTTCCGGCAGCTCGATTACTTCGACCAGTGAGCCGTCGGGGCTGGTGCCGGAAAAGCGCAGACCGTGGGCCGCGAACTGCTGGCGATAGATGTTGTTGAACTCGTAACGGTGGCGGTGGCGCTCGGAAATTTCCGTTTTGCCGTAGCAGCCGGCCGCAATGCTGCCCGGCTCCAAGCGCGTCGGCTGCGCGCCGAGCCGCATCGTGCCACCTTTTTCGGTGATTGTTTTCTGGTCGTCGAGCAGGCAGATCACGGAATGATCCGTGTTCTTATCAAACTCGGTAGAATGCGCTCCAGCAAGGCCGCAAACATTTCGCGCGAACTCGATGACCGCGCACTGCATCCCCAAACACAGGCCGAGAAATGGTATGCCCTTGGTGCGGGCGTAACGAATGGCGGTAATTTTGCCCTCAATGCCCCGCTCGCCGAATCCGCCCGGCACGAGGATTCCATCGTAGCCCGCCAGCAGCCGCTCCGGCCCGTCGGCCTCGATGTCCTCGCTGCGAATGCGGCCGATGCGGATTTGGGCGCGGTGGGCGATCCCGGCGTGGTCGAGCGATTCGTAGATCGACTTGTAAGCGTCGTGGTGCTCGGCGTATTTGCCGACAACGGCGATCGCGATTTCGTGCTCGGGGTTACGCAGCCGGCGCAATAGCTCGCGCCAATCTTCCAGATCGGGCTCGACCGTTTTGAGTCCGAGCTTGTCGACGATCAACCGGTCCAGGCCGTTATCCACGAGGCTCAGCGGCACTTCGTAAATCGAAAAATCCTTGTCCTTTTCCTCGATGACCGCGTCGATCGAGATGTTGCAGAACAGGGCAATTTTCTCGCGGTCGTCGCGGCTGAGCGAATGTTCGGTGCGGCAAATGAGAATGTCGGGCTGGATACCAATCTGGCGGAGCTGGCCGACCGAATGTTGCGTGGGCTTGGTCTTGAGCTCCTTGGCCGCCTTCAGGTAGGGCACCAGCGTGAGGTGGATGTAGAGGCAATTCCCCTTGCCGACGTCGAGCGCGAACTGGCGGATCGCTTCCAGGAACGGCAGGCTTTCGATGTCGCCGACCGTGCCGCCGATCTCGGTGATTACCACGTCGACGTGGCCGCTCGGATCGTCGGCCAGCTTAGCGATTACGCTCTTGATCTCGTTGGTGATGTGCGGAATCACCTGCACGGTCTTGCCGAGGAATTCGCCGCGCCGCTCCTTGTTGATCACCGACTGGTAAATTTGGCCCGTGGTGTAATTGGAATCGCGGGTGAGCGGGCTGTGAGTGAACCGCTCGTAGTGACCCAAGTCGAGGTCGGTTTCGCTGCCGTCATCCAGCACATAGACTTCGCCGTGCTGATAGGGGCTCATCGTGCCCGGATCGACGTTGATGTACGGATCGAGCTTCTGCATCCGCACGCTAAGGCCGCGTTTTTCGAGCAGCATCCCGATCGAAGCGCTGGTGAGACCCTTGCCGAGTGAGCTGACGACGCCGCCGGTGACAAAGATGTGCTTGGCCATTTCCTTTGATCGCCTTCCTGGCAATTGCCGCAGAATCTATTGGCTATCGGGATCGAAATCGAAGTATTCATGATACCGTCAACAACCGGGCGAAATCACCCTGGTTTCCCAATATCGCCTTAATTATAGGGGTTGTCCCTGGACCGACCAACGCGTTCCCAAATTATGTGAAAATTTAATTTGACGTTTATCACAGTTATCCTTATCCTTGGTGGCGTCGTCTTGTTGCGCTTGATCGAGGGATTTCGATTGCCACCGAACGCCATTGCTTTTTGCGGGCGGTCTGGTGGCGCGACATGGTTCCTTCGTCTAAGGCCAGTTGATAGGAGGTACCGCCTCATGAAGTCGATTTTAGACCGGCTACGGTCTGCAGTCGCACGCCATTTTGTAGTTGTTCTCTTCGTTGCTGTGGCGTGTCTTGCCGCGAGTCCAGCGGTTCACGCGGTTACTGTCTTTAACGGCGCGAATGGCGGCATGGCGTTTGGCGTCGCGCCGTGGGTGGGCGCACCGAATCCTGGCACGCCGCTGTATATCAACAACACGCTCAACGGCCGCAACGACCTACTAACCAACCCTGGCATCGGCCAGAGCGCGGCATCGACGATCTTCAACAACACTTTTCAGGTTCCGGCCGTTGGCCCTTCGGTTGCATGGGGTCCGGGCCAGTTCATTTTTGGGAGCCACTGTTGTTCCACGAATGTCCACGGCCCGTTCGGCTCGGGAGCGGCAATCATCACAGGCCCGCAATTTGGATTCAGGCTCGCGGACGGGGGAACGGCCGGCGGCGTCAGCACGTCGTTCCAGCACCTGATTTGGGAAGCCAGTTTCACGCAAGTCGGCAATAACATATTGGCGGGGAACGTCGGTAATTTCATTGCTATGTCTGGGCGACTTCCGCAAGACCAGGACCTGGTGATGATGTCGCTGCGAACTCAGCTCCAAGGGCTAGACAATGTGGCCGGTGGCAATGTGGAAATGCCGGGGTTGGTGCTCTTGGCCGAAAACTTGAATGGGCCTGGGAATCTTGTCGGTTTGGCGATTCAGGATGAGAACGCCGTGCAAATTCCTGGAGTCGTGCCGATGGGCGGCGGCTGGGCCATTATTCTCAATCAAGCCGCCGGCACTTTCCGCGCGCTGGCGTGGAACACGCTGCCCGATCTTGGCGCGCTCGACGGCGTTGCGATTCAGAACGGAGACACTTTCACCGCCAGGATGGCAGCGACGATTTACGCCGACCCGGCCAGCGTCGAGATGCTCGATCCCTTTGCACTAGAGAACGCTGACCTCTTGCTTCTGGCAGCACAGAACGCCGGCGCGGACTATATGCCTCTCTTGGGCGATCCGATTATCGGCCAAACAACTTCGTATGTGCCTGAACCGTCGACGGCCACAATAGCGCTGTTTGCCACGGCTGCACTGTGGCGCCGCCGCCGACAGTAAACTTTTCCGCCATAACGTCCGGGCGCTCCCCCGTGGCGGAGCGCCTTTTTTTGTTGCCAGTGTGCCGTTATCCGCGATCATTCTCGAGTCCATGCCGACCGCCGCGCTCAACAATAAAACTGGCCGCGGCCGACTGTCTCGAACGCATTCTGAAAGTGATCGATGCTTGCCGGCCGCCGGGCGCCTGTCGGCCAGAGGATTGCCACCACGTCGAAGCGGGCCGAGTATTGTAGTAAGCCGTTGGCCTTGAGATAGGCAAGTGCGGCCCGCGTCATCCGTCGCTCTTTGCGCCCATCAATCGCCTCGGCAGGAGTGCCGGCGTCGGTCGAGCCGCGCGTCTTGACTTCGACGAAAACGATCGTGCGGCCGTCGACGGCAATGATGTCGAGCTCGCCGAGCGGCGAGTCCAAGTGACGGGCCAGAATGCGGTAGCCCTTGCGCTTCAGAAACCTGACCGCGGCGTCTTCGCCACGCAGGCCCAACGGCTTGGCGCGAAACCGATCGGCGAGCCACGTTCGCAGACCCATGACGAAGAATCAGAATTATTGAACAGGAGGAAACAGAGGGAGCAGAGCAAAGAAAATTGCAGTTAGCAATTTCAGAACCGGGAGTTGTGGTACTGCCTGATTAGCAAGTTGGGACAGACGCAGGCGCGAGCAATTGCCACAAAGAGGCACGACAAGACACGAAAGAAGTTCTTGTGCCTTTTTGTGGCCGTCTTTGCCTTTCTCTGTTGCCTCCGTTTCCACCTGTTCCAATCTCGTTATTCTTTTTCGTTGCCGTCGCGGCGGCGTTCGCGGAGGCGGACTGCCTTGCCGACGCGGTCGCGGAGGAAGTAGAGCTTCGCCCGGCGGACCACGCCGCCGCGGACCACTTCGATCTTCTCGATCTTTGGCGAGTGGAGCGGAAACTTGCGTTCCACCCCCTCGTTCGCCACGATCCGCCGCACTGTGAACATCTCGCGGCTGCCCGAACCGCTGCGGGCGATCACCACGCCGGAGAACACCTGGATCCGCTCCTTGTCGCCCTCGAGAATCTTTGTGTGCACATCGACCGTGTCGCCGATCGCGAAATCCGGAATCTCCGATTTGAGACTCGACTTCTCGACCATTTCCAAGATTTGTTGGCTCATCGCGTATATTCCTTGTATCTCAATTCAATTTAGCCACAGAGAACACAGAGTTCACAGAGAGGTCAATCGGTTAGACGACGTCGTCGACCTGTACTGCCTGTTCTTCCTCAGTGATCTCTGTGTTCTCCGTGGCTTGTTTTTCATGTTGATGGTTGGGCATTATTCATCCAGTAAGTCGGCTCGCCGCTGGCGGGTGCGTTCGATTTTTTGTTGCTCGCGCCAGTGAGCGATTTCCTCGTGGTTGCCGCTCATCAATACGTCGGGCACCTTCATTCCCCGGAAATCGCGCGGCCGCGTGTATTGGGCAAATTCCAGCAGCGGCGGGTCGCCCGAAAATGAATCCTGCTTGTTGCTCTCCTCGTCTCCCAGCACGCCCGGCACCAGCCGAACCACCGCGTCGATCACCACCATCGCGGCCACTTCGCCGCCCCCCAGGATGAAATCGCCGATCGACAGTTCATCCGGCCGCAACAGGTCGATAGCCCGCTGATCAATCCCTTCGTACCGCCCGCACAATAAGACCAAACGCTGGTGGCCGGCCAGCTCTGCAACGATCCGCTGATCGAGCGGCCGGCCCTGCGGCGACAGGTACACTAGATGACCGGGCGCCTCGCCCTGCCCTTGCACGGCCTCGACACAGTCGACAACCGGCTCAGGCATCAGCACCATGCCCGGCCCGCCGCCGAACGGCCGATCATCCACCTGGCGATGCTTTCCCTGCGCCCAGTCGCGGATATTGTGAACCGCCACCTCCACAATTCCCGCGTCGACCGCCCGCTTCAACAGGCTTTGACCCAGGTAGCCCGAAAACATCTCCGGGAACAAGGTCAGGACGTCGATGCGCATAAATCGGAAATTGCAAACTGCAAAATGATAACTGCAAATTTCAAATTTCGGAGGACTATCCTCCAATTTGCAATTTGCAATTTGATTTCTGCAACTTGCAATCTGCCTTGCCCTTACGACTCGCCTCCTTCGCTGGCCTCCGCTCCCGCAACGACACCCGCCGGCTCCGCTTCCTTCTCACTCGTTTCGCCAGGGGCCTCGCCATTGGTCGGTGCTGCCGCCTCTTCTTTCGACTTCTTCGGCTTCGGCAGGCTGGCCGGGGCGCCCGGATCGGGCACCGTCTTCGGCGCCGCGAGCGATTCGAGCGCCGCCTTCTGCGCCGCGACGTGTGTGCCGTTTGTGCCGTACTTCTTGATCAGCACCTTCACATTGTCCGACGGCTGCGCGCCGACGCCGATCCAATAATCGATCCGATCGGCCTTCAAAATGGCCCGGGCATCGGTCTCTTTCACGCGCGGATCGTACGTGCCCAACTCTTCCAGCACGCGGCCGTCACGGGGTCGGTGCTTGTCGACGGCGCAGATACGGAAAAACGATTGATGGGACCGGCCCATCTTCTTCATGCGAATGCGAACTGACACAAACGTACTCCGGTAGGTGCCGCGAGCCGAGCGGCACAGGGTAATGACGAATGACGAATGACGTATGACGAATGACCGGCTTGAGCTTCGGCCACTCAATCAATCGGAAATTCGTCATTCCCGTTCCGTCCACCTTGGCTCGGCTCGGCGGACGCACTGGGTAAGCCTGCGAACCCATCATTGTGCCGCAAAATGGGGGTGCTCGGCAAGGCCCAATTCGGCTGGTTTTGTCGGCCGTCAGCCATGCGCCGGCACCGGCCATTCGAATTGGCCCGTTTCGAGGAAGGCCACGATCTGACGGATGGAATGCTCGCTCTTTCGCAGCACGGCCTCATCGGAATTGAACGCATTGTGAGGCGTACAGATGACATTTTCCATGTTCGCCAGCTCCAACGCCGCCCGCACTTCGGCATCGTCCGAAGCCGGCCCGCCTCTGAGCGCGACGGCCAGCGCCGGCTCGTGGTCGTAGACATCGAGCCCCACGCCGCCGAGCTGGCCCGATTGCAGCGCGTCGAGCAAGGCTGTGGATGGGCTGAGCTCGCCTCGGGAGATGTTCACAAACACGGCCCCGGGCTTGAATTGACCAAGCCGGGCAGCATTGAAGTAGCCACGATTCGAGGCATTGTAATCCATTGCGCACACGACGACATCGGCCTGCGACAATGCGGCGTCGATGGTCGTGTATTCCACGTCCGGGAAGCGCGGATCGAGATCGACGCCTAGCACGTGCATGCCAAGCGCCCTGCCGATTTGGCACACTTCGCTACCAATGTGGCCAACGCCGACGACAACCAGCGTGCGACCCTGACATTCAGAGCCGGTGAGGCCGTTGCGGTGAAACGAGTGGAACTGCCGCATCTGCCGCGGCAGCTTTCGCAGCAGTGCCATCCACATCATCATCGCCTGCTCAGCCACGGCGCGGTGACAGTAGAGCGGCAGATAGCCGAGTTGCGGAGCCGGCTGCGGCAGCGCGGCGAATTCGAGCAGATGGTCGTAGCCGGTGCTCCGCGTGAGAATGCCGTCGAGTTTGTCGCGCCACTCGAGCGGCACGCGCGACTGATTGCGCGTGGAGATCAGCCGCGACGACGGTGCCGTGTGACCAGTCTCTTGGATGGAAAGATCGGCGAATCTGGCGTCAATGTGGGCGGGCAGCAGCCGTCGTAGCGTGGCTTCTTCTTCGGCAAACGCCTCATAGAAAAACACGTCGTGCATGCGGCCGATTCTGGCGTGGCAAGCGTCCGACCGCAAGACCGCCGACTGCAGCGGCCACAAGCACGAGAAGACTGCAAGGCTCAGGAACAAATGTGGCGAGACCGGTTTCAGCGCTCAACGCCGCACCGGCGGGGCCATACGTCGCAGCAAAGTTGCTTTGCCATTTATCGTAATCACTCGCCAAATAAGCGGTGCCCAAACCTTTCCGCCAGACAACGTAGTCGGCCGCGTCGACGGAGCCATTCTTATCGAAGTCTCCTTGGAGAGCCAGCGTGAAAGAATGGTCCGAGTTAAGCGTGACGTCAAACACCCGTCCCGGCGAGACTGCCAAATACGTCAAGGCTTGAAACTGCGTCGATGGGGGTCCCCCCAGCCCGACGGCAAACGAGAAGAAATGATCGAGAGTGAATTCAGACGCGAACGAGTCGGCCAGTGCCTCGGATGCGAATTGAAATCGCACGCCTCCCGCAATCTGAGAATTGTGACCCGCGTCGACTCGATCGAACATTTCGGACGTAGGAGAGCCGTTGACGTTGAGTAGCGTGGTCCCTTCCATGCGAAACAAGCCGCTCGCCCCGGTAATGCCAATGCCGGCGAATGCGCTACTGGCTCCGCCCTGGCCGGGAAGTGTATCGGCGCCTGGAGTCGAGATAGTTGATCCGTGTAGATAGATAACGCCACCCGCACCACCGCCGCCACCTGCGCCATGACCGCCGCGCCCGCCCTTGCCACCTCTGCCACCAGCACCAATATCGCGGAATCCTGCGCCGCCGATTCCGCCGGTGCCGCCGGTGCCGCCATTCCCGCCGGCGCCGCCGTTACCACCTCGGGAGACTATGGCATTCGCGAGCGATACGGCGCCAACTGCGCCAAATTCGATTCCGCGACCGCCTCCGCCCCCATTTCCACCGGTGCCGCCGGTCCCGCCTCCACCGCCGGAGCCGCCGCCGCTTCCCCTCCCCGGATCGTCGAAGATAATCATACCAACTTGCCCGCCAGCACCTCCGCCACCTCCTCCGCCATTGCCGCCCAATCCGGCATTCCCGCTTCCTCCTGACGAACCGCTGCGCAATACCAGCGGAAGCGATCCAGAAATGTTCGTTCCGCCGGCGCCGGCATTCCCGTCGAGGCCGACCAGTCCTGTTGCGCCGTCAGCCCCGGGGTTACCCGGATCGTCACTCGAACCTCCGGGCCCGCCTGCCGTGCCGCCAGTCCCTGCGGCCCCACTTTGTCCGCTTGCAGTGTTGTAGCCGCCATTGCCGCCCGCGCCGCCCGGTCGCGCACCGGTGGGTGCCGCGCCGCCAATACCGCCTGAGTTTGAATCACCGTTCCCAACTTGGCCGGCATTGCCGTTGTTGCCGTCGACACCAGCGCTCCCCGCAGTGCCGTTCGCACCGCTGATCGTGATCGCGGGAGAAATCACAATGTTTCCCCGCGAAAGGATCGCGATTGGATTCAACCCAGCGACTTGGATTGTCGCCGAGCCGCCAATTGAGACATCATCAAAGTCGAAAACGGCAATAATCGGACCGGACGCCTGCGATTGCGTTACCCCGGTCGTTGACGTCAGCCCGCTGCCGCCGCCGGACACCGTAAGCGCGCTTGTATCAAAGGTCAGAGTCCCCGACGTGATCGAGAGTGTCCCGAGCGAGGCGTACGAGTTCGGGTCAAGCGGCCCGGTCGCGCTAACCGATCCTTGTCCGACCGCTACGATCAAAACCAAGGCAATAGCCAAGTATCGACGATTCATGGCAGGAACCGAAGGCGGGTTAAGACGACTCTGTTCGCTTTACGCCGATGCAACGCTCGCCGCGCAGTATAGCGGGCTGCACGGGGAAAACAAGCAAAATCAACTTCCGCCCCGTCGTTGCTCGCGTTTGCGGCGGCGCAGTTCTTTTTCCCGCTCTTTCTTGAGCTGGGCCCGTTCCTTGGGTGTGAGCCGTTTGCCGGTGCCGACCTTCTTCCGCGCCAGGCCGTCTGGGTTTTGCATCAGGCCGGATTGCAACTCGCGGACCATTTTCATCCGCTCTCGCATCCCCTTGCCGGCCATCGTGGTCATCATCTGGGCCATGGCGTCGAACTGCTTGACGAGGTCGTTCACTTCGTTCGGTTGCACGCCGGCGCCGGCGGCAATGCGCCGGCGGCGGCTCTGGTCGATCGTCTTCGATGGGCTACGCCGTTCCTCGGGCGTCATCGAGTCGATGATGCCGAACAGCCGCTTCATGTCGGCCTCGGGATCGACGTCGCCCATCATCTCGTTGAGCGCGCCCATGCCCGGAATAAGGCCCATCACTTTTTGCAGTGGGCCGAGGCGCGTGACCTGCGAGAGCTGCTTGCGGAAGTCGTCGAGCGTGAATTCGCCTTTGCGGAGCCGCTCCTCCTGGAGCCGCATCTCGTCCTGGTCGAATTCCTGCTGCGCTTTTTCGACAAGCGACAATAGGTCGCCCTGGCCCAGGATGCGGCCCGCCATGCGGTCGGCGTGGAATTCCTCGAGCGCGTCGAGGTGCTCGCCCGTGCCGATGAATTTGATCGGCACACCCGTAACGTGCTTGACGGAGATGGCTGCGCCGCCGCGGGCGTCGCCGTCGAGCTTCGTCATGATGACGCCGTCGAGCTCGAGCTTTTCGTTGAACACCTTGGCGCTGTTCACGGCGTCCTGGCCCGTCATGCTGTCGACGACCAGGAACACTTGTTGCGGCACTACCTGGCGATCGATCCGTTCGAGCTGGGCCATCAGCTCATCATCAATGTGCAGCCGGCCGGCCGTGTCGAGAATCACCGTGTCGGCGCCGAGCTTCTTGGCCTCGCGCACGGCCGCCTGGCAGACGGCGACCGGGTCCTTCTGCCCACGGTCGGAGAAGACGGGGATTTCAAGCTGCTCGCCCAGCACGTGCAACTGATCGATGGCGGCCGGACGCTGTAAGTCGGCAGCCACGAGCAGCGGCTTGCGGCCGCGCTGTTTGAGCATCCGGCCGAGCTTGCCGGTAGTCGTCGTTTTGCCCGAGCCTTGCAGGCCGCACATCATCAACACCGTCACGTCGCCGGCCGGCTTCAGGTGCAGCGAGTGATCGACTGGGCCCATCAGGTTCACCAGTTCCTGATAGACGATGCCGACGACCTGCTGGCTCGGATTGAGCGACTTGAGCACCTTCTCGCCGACGGCCTGCTCGGAGACACGGCCCATGAACTCGCGCACGACCGGAAAGCTGACGTCCGCCTCCAAGAGCGACTGCTCG
>JBIOWO010000026.1:0-22684 GCA_044868555.1 Lacipirellulaceae bacterium
CCGACGCGACAACCAATAAGGCGGGCGCGACGAACAAGACGCTCGTGAATCAACGAATCTCGATCCTGCAGTGCCCATCGGTTCCGGATCCGGAACGACTCGACGGCGTTCCGGAAAACAGTCCGTGGGTTTCGGAAGTCGGCGCACCGACCGATTACTCGCCAACCATTTACGTCGATAGCCGGCTGAAGACTGCTGGCTTGGTCGATGAAGCAGCGATCGGTGTGCCGCCGACGTCAAAGACCTCACCGGGCCTCGGAATTCTGGCCTACAACATCACGGCGAAACTTGCCGACATCACCGACGGCACCTCGAAGACCATCATGTACGCCGAATCTGGCGGGCGGCCCTATCTGTACCGGCGGGGCAAGCAGATTGAGCCGTTCCCGGAAAAACGCGTCAACGGCGGCGGCTGGTGCCGACCGGCAAGCGACATGAGCATCGACGGCTCGAGCGGCGACGGCGCCGCCGACGTCGGCACATGCGCAATCAACTGCACCAACGGTATCGAGATGGGCAGTACATTTCCACACCCATACTACGTGTCGATTGGCACGAGCGAGCCATACTCGTTCCACGCGGGCGGCGCCAATTTCTGCATGGGCGACGGCTCGGTGAAATGGCTCAACGATAATATCGACATCCGCGAATTCGCCCGGCTCGTGACGCGGGCCGGCGCAGAGCTCACCAGCGACCAGCAATAGTACCTGCCTCCAACGGCAGTCAGGAAGTCGTTGCGGTGCTGGGATGGTACTCCGCCGTCCGTCCCTCGCCGCGGCGACATTTCTCGTTGCATCAGACGCCCAAATCGGTTCAAACCTCCACCTTGGCTCTCTATATGAGAGGTGGCCAAATATTGTTGCTGAATCGCCAACCGACTTCTGCTAAGGTCGAGGCTGCAGGAAACTGCAATCGCTCGTTGGCAATTGAAAAGCAGATATCTGCTGTCCGAGATAGGCTGGCGGCCAGCAAGGATCGCCCTGCGCGCGGCCGCGCGCATCGACTCTTCGGGTTTCGCGCGCGGCCGGCCGACGATGAGGCGACGAATAACGCCTCACCCGCGGGGGGATTTTGTCCACCCCCCGAGGCGAAACCCAGCGAGTATCGCCTCACTGCCACGTTCGAACCGCGGGCCGGTCAACGACTTGCGACCATGAGGTGGGGCGAAATCGACCGGATTTCGCCCCGCCGAAAAAATAAAAAAATTAAGTGAGGCGAAATCCACGTTCGCGACGGACCTTTGCACGCTCCGAAGTGGGACCCCGTCACGCGCGCAAAATCGAAAGCCAAACGGTTCTTTGAGCTCGCTAATGCATAAAAGGATATAGCGCGAGTCCGGCAATCGCGCCGGCGATGACAATTACGGGCTCCGGCAATCTCCTAAACCTCCAAAGTAAGCCTATGGTGATCAACATCATGACGAGCTTTACCATGTCGAGGCTCTCTCCCGACGAAAACAGCGTGCGTCGGCCGAGCACGAAAACGGCGCCAGTAATTGCGCCAATCGCCGCGGCCGTAACTCCGTCAACGAACGCGACAATGCCGGGACGCTTGCCGTGCTTCCTGAAATACGGCGCCGGAATGATCGTGAATAAATAGCACGGAACGAACGTCGCGATCGACGCAACCACGGCGCCCGCCAGACCGGCGACCAAGTAACCGATGAACCCGACGGTGATGACCACCGGGCCCGGCGTAATCATCGCCACCGCAACTGCGTCGAGGAACTGTTGGTCATTCAGCCAACCAAAATCCTTCACGACTCCGCCGTAGAGAAACGGCACGATGGCAAGGCCACTGCCGAATACGAATGCGCCTGCTTTCGTGAAAAACCATGCGATTTGCCACAAGGTGCCGGAAGCGGCCGCGGGAAACCCGAGCCACGCCACCGGGACAATTCCGACGACCGAAGCGGCGCGGGTTGGCGGCTTGAGGCCGGGAGACCGAGCGAAAAAAGTTACCAATCCAGCCAGGAGAAAAAAGACAACCCATTCGGATTCAGTGACGATGGTCGTCGCCGCACTGATCAAATAGATCGACCACAGCAATCTGTCGCGCCCAATCGTCTTGACGGTCAACTTGTAAGCGCTGAATGCGATGATGCCAATCACGCATGGGCCGACCCCGTAAAACACGGCCTGCATCCACGGCAGGCCGCCATAGAGCACGTACGCCCATCCAATCGCAATCACCATGAGAAAAGACGGAAGCACAAAGGCGATTCCGGCAAGTGTCGCGCCGGACACACCGTAATCGACGTATCCCAAGTAAATCGCCAGTTGCGCGGCAAGCGGCCCGGGCATCAGCTGGGAGAGAGTGAGGCCCTCTTTGTATTCTGCATCTGTGATCCATGCGCGGCGCTCGACCAGATCGCGATGCATGTAGCCGACCAGCGCGACCGGCCCACCAAAACCAAACGTGCCGAGACGCAGAAAATAGGTTACGAGTTGCTGAAGCGAGTAGGGTGTTTCAGGTTCAAGTTGCTGAGGTATCGAAGAAGCGGAAGAGTTCACGGCCATTCCTCCTGAAATGCTACCGCGACAGAATCTCTGGCGACCGCTCGGTGCGGTTCCCCTGACGAAGTTTTCTCATGGTGGTGTGCCAACACTAGGTGTGCCGCCGGCACACTACTCCGTGGCACACTACTCCGTGGCACACTACTCCATGGCACACTACTCAGTCGGCAATCAGCGTCTTGCGGAACGCCCGTGGCGTGGTGCCGAAGCACTTGCGGAACGCGACGCCAAACCGCGTGGCGTTCGAGAAGCCGCAGGCCAGCGCGATTTCCGTGATCGACAATTCGCGCCGGCCCAGCAGTTGCCGGCCGCGCTCCAGTCGCACGCGGCGGATTTCCTCGGCCGGCGAGCGGCCCAGGTACGCGCGGAATTGAATCTCCAGGCTGCGGCGCGAAATCGGCACCTCGCGCAATACATCGTCCACGACGATCCCATGATGCGCATGTGTGTGGATATAGCGCAGCGCCCGCACGAGTGTCGGGTCGTCGATCGCCAGCACGTCGGTCGATTGCCGGCTGATCACGCCGTGTGGTGCGATGAGTACCGGGTCGGCCGGTGCCGGCTCGCCCGAAACCATGCGGTGCAGCATGGCGGCTGCATCGTGGCCCAATCGCTCGCAAGCCACCGAGATGCTCGACAGCGGCGGAGTCGAAATCTCGCACAGCAGGTCGTCCGTGTCGCCTGCCAGGATCGCCACTTCATCGGGCACTCGGACACCGGCAAAATGGCAGATCTCCGCCAGTTGCCGCCCTCGCTCGGCGTCGACGGCAAAAATCGCCACCGGCCGCGGCAGCGACGCCAGCCAGCGATTGACGCGACGCTGTTGTTCATCCCAGCCGATCTTGCGGCCCGACCGATAGCCGGGCAGATACTCATGACATTCGTGGCCGAGTTGGGCGATCATCTTCAGGAAAGCCTCGCCGCGGCTCTTTGAGTAACGGTGGCTGGGCGGCGCGAAATAGGCAAACTTCCTGAAGCCGCGGGCAAGCAAGTGGTCGGCCGCCAGCCGCGCCCGCTCGACTTCATTGGTAATTACCGCGCCGACTCCGTCCAGGTTCTGATATACGTCGTCGACATTGACGAACGGTAGCCTCTTCTCGCGGATCTGGTCGAGCTGTGTGCGGCTGGAAATGCGCGCGATGATGCCGTCGCCCCGCCAGCCGTCCGGGATGGCCGAGCGTTGCTCATGGTCGCGCGGGTCGATCAGCAGGTGCCAATGCGTGTGCTTTTCGACGTATTGGACGATTCCGCGGATCACCCGTCCGCCCCAGCTCGTCTCCGTCTCGATCAGGACGGCGACTTGCCGATCCTGAAACGGATCCTGATTTTTATCGGGTAGGTTCATTATTGAGCCAAATGAAGCGAGATTCGCGGGCGCCGAGGGTGGTGGACAAGGGCCTCCCTGAGAGCGTAGGATTCACGGGCCGGCAACCTTTTTATTGTAACTTCCCGACCAAGAAAAGCTGCGCAAAAAAGAGATATACCAGGCCAGTATTCTCGGTCTATGGTGACTTTTTTGGAGATTTTTCGCAAGGGGGCGGTCCAATAGCCGCCGGCGCATGCCGGTGGTTCGCCCAACTCGGACTCGAGCAAGTGGCCAAGAAAGCGCTGCAAAAAGCGGTGGGATTGATGAGCGGCACGTCGGCCGACGGCGCCGATGCTGCGCTGATCGCCACGGATGGAGAAAACGCCATCGAGTTCTTCGGCGGCATCACCCTGCCCTATGACAGCGATCTACGCGCGCGGGTCCTGGACGCTTCGCAGCACGATGTTCCGATTCTCGAGTTGGCGCGGGTCGAGCGCGATATCACGCTGCATCACGCCAAGGCCGTCGCCGAGCTCATCCGCACGTTGCCCCGCGAGTCGCAAGGCACATCACTCATTGGTTTCCACGGCCACACGGTGCGGCACGTAGGCGGTGAACAGATCACGTTGCAGATCGGCAATCCGTGGCTGCTCGCCGCCAAAACGGGTATGCGGGTCGTCTCCGACTTCCGTCGGAATGACATGGCGCACGGCGGGCAGGGCACGCCGCTGGTGGGGATGTTTCACCGCGCTCTCTGGTCCAACGAGAGAAAGCCGACCGTGGTTCTCAACATCGGGGGCGTCGCCAACATCACATGGCTGGGTGAAAACGACGAAATCATCGCCGGCGATACCGGTCCTGGCTGCGGCCTCCTGGACGAGTGGATCGGGGAGATGGCGGGAAAGCCTCACGACGAGGACGGCCGGATCGCTTCCCAGGGAAAGGTGCACGGCGAAATTGTCGAAGCAGCGCTATCGCCAGCCTTCTTTTCCAAGCCGCTGCCCAGGTCGGCCGACCGATTCGATTTCGACCACGTCGACGTCTCCGGATTGAGCGTCGAAGACGGAGCGGCCACTCTGTGCGCCGTGACCGTGCAGGCGATTGTTAAAGCAGTGCGGCAGATGAAGCAGAAGCCGGCCACGATGTGGGTCACCGGAGGCGGCGTGCACCATCCGGTGATCATGCAGATGCTGGCCGAGAATTTTGAAATAGTTCGCAACGTGCGCGAGCTGAATCTGAATCCCGACACGCTGGAAGCGGAATGCTTTGCGTGGCTGGCGGTCCGGCATACAAAGGGCCTGCCGCTGACGATTCCAGAGACGACCGGTTGCCAGACGCCGTCGAGCGGCGGGGCGATCACGTGCTGATTGGTAGCTGAATTCGCACGAGTTCAGCTGCGCATGTCGGAAATGTTTGCACGCTCTGAACTCTTGCGAGTTCAGCTACTCTGCAATTACTGCCATTGAATGGCGACGTCAGTAAACCGTGGCTCGGCCAGCCGCAGGCAGCCCTCGAGTGGCTCCTCGACTACGCCGATTTCGCAAACCAGTTCGCTCTCTTGCAGTGCGGAACGAAGCTGGCTCTGCAGCCGCTTGGAGCTGACGATGACGCCGCCCGTGACGGCCAGCGCAAACGGTCCGTCGGCCAGTCCAATGGCACGTGCCGCCCGCGAAACCAGGGCGGCCAAATCGCGGGCCGCCGCATCGACGAGCGCCGCGGCTTGTGGATCGCCGGCCTCTGCCGCCCGCATGACGAGCGGCGCAACCGAGGCGGTATTCGCACGCGGATTTGGACTTCGATACACGGCCTTCGCAGCCTCGATCGCCGTCGCCGCCTTGAGAAACGTCAGTAGGGCCGTGGTTAGCGGTCGAGCCGGTGCGTTCCGCTCCTCATCTTCGAGGGCCGCACGCATTGCTGCGCGGCCGATCGCATAGCCGCTTCCTTCGTCGCCAAGCAAGTAGCCCCAGCCGCCGCAAAGCTTGGTGCGGCCATCGGCCGAGCGGGCAAAGGCCGACGAGCCCGTCCCGCAAATGAGTGCCACGCCACAGCATTCGGGCGTGCCGGCCGCCAGCACGGGCAGCACGTCGGGAACGACCGCCACCTGACGGGCCAGACTCTTGGAGCGGGCCCAGCCGACGAATTGATTTCGCATCTCCGGATCGAGCGCACCGGCGATCGAGAGGACCGCGCGGGCGATCGGCTCGGCGGGCCGGCCGGCTTCCTCGCGGACCCGATCCAGCGCTTCTGCGATCACGCGAGTCGCTTCGACGAAGCCGACCGACGTGGGATTACCGGCGGTGGAACGACCTCGGCCCAGGATGCGATGCTCCAGACCCACAGCCGTTTCCACCAGCCAGGCGGCCGTCTTCGAGCCGCCCGCATCCAGCACGAGCACCAGCTCTTTCGCGTTCGATCCCGACGTGCACCCTGTGGCTTCAATGGTCGGTGACATGGGCGGTCAGGGCGTCGAATCACTGTTGCCGTTGCTTTTGGTGATCAGCTGCTTAAGCGCCGCCCGCAGATGGCCGCCCGAATTGGCCAGCAGGTCGTGCGCCTGGTCGAAAGTATAGCCGGTGTAATGGCTGACGATCGCCGTCTTGACTTCACCACGGCAGTCGCGCAGCAACTGTTCGGATTCCTGGTCGGATAGATTGGTGATGGCCCGCACGATTCGCCGGGCCCTGTCGGCGAGCTTGCTGTTCGACGCCCGCACATCCACCATCAGATTTCCAAACGTCTTGCCCAGCCGGATCATGGCGCCGGTGCTAAGCATATTCAGCACCATTTTCGTGGCGGTGCCGGCCTTCATCCGGGTCGAGCCGCTCAGTATTTCCGGCCCCACGACCGGCGTGATCGTGATGTCGCACAGCGTCGAAATTTTCGAATCGCGATTGCAGCTCAGGCCGATGGTGAACGCACCAACACTGCGGGCATGTTCCAGGCTGCCGATTACGTACGGCGTGCGGCCGCTCGTGGCGATGCCCCCCAGCACGTCGCCGGCAGCCCACTTGACAGCCTTCAAATCCGCAACGGCCAGATCGTGACGATCTTCCGCGCCTTCCACCGAAGTGGTCAGCGCCTTGGTCCCACCGGCAATCACGCCCACGACCTGCGCCGGCGGGCTATTGAACGTCGGCGGGCATTCGGCCGCGTCGAGCACGCCCAAACGTCCCGACGTGCCGGCGCCGATGTAAATCAATCGGCCCCCGTTTCCCAGGCGCTCGGCGATCGCCTCGATGCCTCGCGCGATCGAATCGGCTTCGGCGCTCACGGCGGCGGCGACTTTGGAGTCCTCCGAATTGATCAGCCGCACGATCTCGATCGGCGTCAGGCCGTCTAAATCTTCGGAGGCGGGATTGCGCGATTCGGTGGTGAGATGCTCGAACATTAAGGTGCGTCGGTGCGGTTGGCCGGAATCTCCCACACGGATTGTGATTCGCGTCTCCTTCACATTCTATTCAACGCTTTCGAACGGATATAGAGAAGCTGCGCAAAAGCGTTACAGACCTGCGCTGCCTAGGCTGTTAGCCGCTATTTCTTCGTCTAATCTGAAGGGGACGCGCGATTTCCTGCGGAGAAGTGGCCGCGCTTTTGCGCACGAGCGAGGGTGCTTGGTGAGGCCGTGGAGGAGCGATAGACTGGTCCAGTAACTGCGCTCCCGTTCCAGGTATGTGCTGCTTCTGCAACCGCAGGGTTCTGCCGGTGTGTTTCCCCAGCCAATTCTATTTTCTGCTGCCATCGGTGGGATCGACGGGCTGATCGTGGCGGCCTACATTGCCGCCACGACGCTGCTGGGCATCCTGCTCGGCCGCGGCCAGGCCGACAATCGCGACTACTTCCTCGGTGGTCACCGCCTGCCGACGTGGGCACTGCTGGTGTCGATCGTGGCCACGGAAACCAGCACCGTCACGTTTCTGAGCGTCCCGGGCAAGTCGTTCGTCGCAGGCGGAAGCTTTACGTTCCTGCAACTGACGTTTGGGTACATCATCGGCCGATTCGCCGTCATCGCCTTCCTGTTGCCCGGATATTTTCGCGGCGAAATGCTCTCCGCCTACCAGGTGCTTGAGCAGCGCTTTGGCGTGGCGACACGGCGGTTGGCGTCGCTCGTATTCCTGGTTACGCGGAACGTGGCCGACGGGCTGCGCCTGTTCCTCACGGCGCTCGCGCTCAAGCTCGCTCTCGACGTCGACATGATTACCTGCATCCTGGTCACGACGATTGCCACGGCGATCTACTCTGCGGTCGGCGGGGTGCGATCGGTCGTGTGGAACGATTGCCTGCAGTTCGCCGTTTACATGCTGGGCGCCCTCGTTGCGGCAGGTCTGCTGATCGCTCAAATTCCTGGCGGCTGGAGCGAAGTGGTCGCGTTTGGCGCATCGAGCGGACGATGGCAACTGCTGGATTTCGACTTCTCGCTGACCAAACCGACCATTACGTTTTGGGTGGGATGCATCGGCGGCGGATTCCTGTCGTTGGCGTCGCACGGCGTCGATCAGCTCATCGTGCAGCGGTACTTGTGCGCCAAGAGCCACTCGGCTGCCGCTTGGGCGCTGGGACTGAGTGGCTTCGTCGTGTTGGCCCAGTTCGCCCTGTTCTTACTGATCGGCGTCGAGTTGGCCTGCTTCAATAATGCAACCGGCGGTATTGGAGAAAAAGTCTCGGGCGATGAGGCGTTCATGACCTACGTCGTAAAGCACATGGGAGTTGGACTCACGGGCCTGATCCTCGCGGCCGTGTTGTCGGCCGCCATGTCGACGATTGCCAGTTCGCTCAATTCCTCGGCCAGCTCGCTGGTATCGGATTGGCTGGCGCCATGGCTCCCGAATCTCGACGACCGTAAGTCGCTGCGGCTGTCGCGGCTGCTGACGCTCTTCTTCGCCGCCGTGCAAGGCGCCGTGGCGATCGGCGCCTACTGGGTGACGATGGAAAAGGCGATCGTGGATTCCGTGCTGGCCATCGCCGGGTTCGCAATCGGCCTGTTGCTGGGACTATATGGCCTCGGCCTGATCGCGCCGCAGGTTTCTCAGCGGGTGGCCCTGATCGCGTTTGCGGTCGGAACGGTCGTCACCAGTTATGCGGCGTTTGGCACTTCGCTCAGCGGTTATTGGTATACATTGGTAGGGAGCGGCACGATTGTGATTGTCGGGCTGATACTCGGTGCGCTCACGAACCGCCGCGGCGCATCATTGACGTCTGGAAGGAGACTACGAAAGTAACGCGATGAAACAGGCTAAAGAACTCGTTCGGCTGCCGGCGCTCCTATTTGGCGTCGTGGTTTTGCTCGTGACCTATGCCCACGGCACCGAGCGGCCGGCGCGGATTACATTCGAGTCGGCCAACGTCGACCTGGGGATGGAAGCTCGCATCGAAAGGGCCGTTAAGCGGGCCCTCGACCGGGGCGAAATGGCCGGCTGCGTCGTGCTCGTCGGCCGGCGGGCCGGCATCGTCTTCGAGCACGCTTACGGAAATCGCAGCGTCGAGCCGGAAGTTGTGCCGATGACTACGGACACGGTGTTCGACATGGCGTCGCTCACCAAGCCAGTCGCCACGGCCACCAGCGTGATGATCCTCACCGAGCGCGGCCAATTGCGGCTCAACGACAAGGTGGCCGACTACTTTCCCGAATTTTCCGTTCACGACAAGCAGGACGTCACCATCGAACATTTGCTGACGCACACCAGCGGGCTGATCCCTGACAATCCGCTCGCCGATTACAAGGACGGCTGGCAGTCGGCGGGGCCGCTGATTTTCGATCTCAAGCCGCTGTCGCCGCCGGGCGAAAAGTTCAAATACTCGGACGTCAACTTCATCCTGCTGGGCAAGATCGTCGAGAAGGTTGCCGGCAAACGGGAAGATGAATTTGTTCGGGATGCGATTTATTCCAAAGTCGGCATGACTGAGACCGGCTATTTGCCAAAGGATGAATTGCGCGAGCGGGCCGCGACAACGGAAAAGAGCGAGGATCGCTGGCTGAAGGGCGAAGTGCACGATCCGCGGGCCGCGAAGATGGGCGGCGTGGCCGGGCACGCGGGACTCTTCAGCACCGCGGAAGATTTGGCCGTGTACGCGCAAATGATGTTGCAACTGGGTGAATACGACGGCGTGCGCGTGATGAGCGCCGCCAACGTCGCCGAAATGACGCGCGGGCGCGACAGCGGCGGCGCGCAGCGGGGCCTCGGCTGGGATTGCCGCAGCGGCTATTCCCGCAACCGGGGCCGATGGATGAGTCCCCGCGCGTTCGGCCACGGCGGTTTCACCGGCACGGCGATGTGGATCGATCCGGGCCTGGATTTGTACGTGATTTTCCTGTCGAACCGGCTGCACCCCGACGGCAAGGGCGAAGTGAACACGCTCGCCGGCCGGATCGGCACCATCGCCTGCGAATCTCTGCTCGACACAAAACTCGATTCGCCTATAGCCGCCGGCGGAAGCGTGCGCTTAGGCATCGACGTGCTCGTCGCCCACGATTTCAAGGAGCTCGACGGCCAGCGCGTCGGCCTGATCACCAACCACACCGGCGTCGATTCGACGGGCGTCTCTACGGTCGAGCGGCTGCAAAAGGCGCCAAACGTCAAGCTTGTGGCCCTTTTCAGCCCCGAGCATGGGATCACCGGCAAATTCGATCAACCGCAGATCGGCGACTCGATCGATGAAAAAACCGGCCTGCCGGTGGTCAGCTTGTACGGCGACAGTCGCAAGCCTTCGCGCGAGCAGCTCGATCGCATCGACACGCTGGTGTTCGACATCCAGGACATCGGCTGCCGCTTCTACACGTACCCTTCGACGATGGGCCTGGCGATGGAAGAGGCGGCCAAAGCCGGCAAGCGATTTGTCGTCCTGGACCGGCCCAATCCAATCGCCGGCGACATTGTCGAAGGGCCGCTTGTCGATGCGCGTCACAAGTCTTTCGTCGCGTTCTATGATGTGCCGGTGCGGCACGGGATGACGATCGGTGAGCTGGCCCGCATGTACGCGGCCGAAAAGAAGCTCGATCTCGATCTGGTCGTCGTACCGGTGGAGGGCTGGCGGCGGAGCGATTACTGGTTCGACACGGGGCTTGCCTGGATCAATCAATCGCCGAATATGCGGTCGCTCAAGGCGGCTTTGCTCTACCCGGGGATTGGCCTGTTGGAAACGACCAACGTCTCGGTCGGCCGCGGGACCGACACGCCGTTCGAAGTGCTAGGCGCACCGTGGATTCGCGAGCGTGAATTGGCGGAGCTCATCAACCGGTCCGACTTGCCCGGCGTCCGCGTGGTGCCGATTCGCTTCACGCCCACGGCCAGCAAATTCGCCGGCGAGAGTTGCGGCGGCGTGAATTTCATCATCACCGATTGGAACAAGTTCCGCTCGCTCGACCTGGGTTTTGCGGTCGCCCACGCCTTGCGGACGCTGCATCGCGACCAGTGGAAGACCAAGGACTACATCAAGCTGCTGGCGAATCAGGTGGTCTTCGATCAAGTGACGGCCGGCGATGACACGGCTTCCATTCTCGAATCGTACGAAAAGGACATCTCGAAATTCCTCGAACGTCGTAAACAGTTTGAACTTTACCAGTGAATTAGAATAGAAAGAGCCTCGCGCCGAGACGCAGAGACGCGGAGAAGAGACCTAATGATCGATCTCTCCGTCTCTGCGACTCAGCGCGAGACCTTCTTGGATTGCAGCTCAACCTTTCGATCGGTTGCATGTATGATGTTCCGAAAATTGCTCACCGTTTGGTTTGCCTGCTGGCTGATCGGCTTGGGCGATTTGGGCATGATGCGAACAACTGTGTATGCCGACACGGCCACGGCCGAAAAATGGGTGGCGGCGACCGTCCATCCGCTGGCGACGGATGCCGCCGCTGAAGTGTTTCGTGACGGCGGCAATGCGGTGGACGCGGCAATTGCGGCTGCGCTCACGCTGGGAGTGGTCGACGGCTTCAACTCGGGCATCGGCGGCGGCTGCCTGATTCTGATCCGCACGGCCGACGGACAAATCATCGCGATTGACGGCCGCGAGATGGCTGCTGCCGCTGCGACCAAGGACATGTTCGTCCGCGATGGCAAGCCGATCCCGGACGCCAGCACGACCGGCCCGTTGGCCAGCGGCGTGCCCGGCGCGCTGGCCGCGTATCAACTCGCGCTCGAAAAGTGCGGCACGAAGAAGCTGGCCCGCCTGCTCGAGCCGGGCGTCCGCGCCGCGGCGGATGGATTTGTCCTGTCGCAGGGCTACGCAAAAAGTATCGAGGAATCGGCCAACACGTTCCGTCGGTTCGAAGGCTCACGGGCCGTGTTTTTGAAACCAGACGGCAAACCGTGGACGGAAGGCGAGCGGTTCGTGCAGCCCGAACTGGCGAACACTTACCGGCAAGTTGCTGAGCATGGCATCGCCTGGTTCTACCGCGGCCCGTTCGCCGAAAAAGTCGGCGCCTGGATGTCCGCCAACGGCGGCATCATCACCGCCAACGACTTTGCCGCCTACCGGGCCAAATTGCGGCAGCCGATTACGACGACCTACCGCGGGTACCAGATCATTGGCTTTCCGCCGCCCAGCTCCGGCGGCGTGCACGTCGCTCAAATCTTGAACATTCTCGAGCCGTTCGATCTGCGCACGATCAATGAGCGCGACCCGATCGAAGCGTCGCACATCATGCTTGAGGCGTTCAAGCTGGGATTTGCCGACCGCGCGTATTGGCTGGGCGACTCCGACTTCGCCGACGTGCCGCTCGGACTGATCGCCAAATCTTACGCCCAGGAGTTGGCCGCGAAGATTGATCCCAAGCGAGCGGTCGAGGTCGCTGCGCCCGGTTCGCCGCCCGACTGGCAGCAGGATTTCTTCGATCGTCACACCACGCACATCGCCGCGGCCGATGCCGCCGGCAACTGGGTGGCGATTACCGCTACCGTGAACACTTCGTTCGGCTCGAAAGTCATCGTGCCGGGCACCGGTGTCGTGCTCAACAACGAGATGGACGATTTCTCGATCATGCCGGGTGTGCCAAACGCCTTTGGACTCGTGGGCGCCGAGAACAATTCGATCGCGCCCGGCAAGCGGCCACTCTCCAGCATGAGTCCGACGATCGTGTTGGATCCAGCCGGCAAACCATTCATGGCGGTCGGAGGAGCCGGCGGCCCGAAAATTATCTCGCAGGTCGTGCTGGCCATCGTCCGCGCGATCGATTTTGAGCAGCCACTCGCTGCCGCTATCGCCGGGCTGCGATTTCACCATCAGTGGCGGCCAAACACGGTGGCCTACGAAAAGGGCATGGACGCCAAACTGGTCGACGGCTGGCGAGCGCGGGGGCATAAGGTGGATGAGGTCTCGACGGCCGGCCGCACCCAGGCGGTCATGGTCGACTCGTCGGGCCGGCTCATCGGCGTGAGCGATCCACGTGTCTCCGGCAAGGCGCAGGGCGACTGAGTGGTGTGCCAATTCTAACAAGGTACGTCTCTCGACAGTTTTTAAACGACATAAGATTTGCTGTTTTTGCCGTTGTTTGACTAGAATCAGGCAAGATGGTGCGTGGCACACTACTTCTGGTGAAAGGCTTCGTGATGCACTGGCTTCAACGCGCTCAGCGTGCGCTGGTCGCAGGTTCGGCGTTCCTGTTGGCGACCATGGCGGGGGATCGTCCGGCCAGCCTACGGCGACTTTTAGCGTTTGAGCCACTGGAGCCCAGGCTGCCCATGTCCGCGGCCGGGCTGGTCGACGTCGGTTCCCAGCCGACCGGGGGGCTGACTGGCAAGATCACGTACATCCACGCCGGCCACGGCATCACGGCCGACAACTTGGGAGACGGCGATTGGAGCTTTCAACGCGGCCCCGGCTTCGGGATGATCGAAGACTTGGGCAACGTCGATCAAATGACGTTCCTGGCCGACTATCTGTTTCGGGCCGGGGCGACGGTCGTGCCGTTGCGGCCGATCGGCCACCAGACAAACCAGGTGGTGCTCGATAACGATGACGCGGGCGTGACGTTTTCCCCAACCGGATGGAGCAACAGCCTGCAGACCACGTTTTTCGGCAGTGCCGGCGACGTGCCGTACAGGTACTCGACGACGCAGCTCACCGAGACCGCATTCGCCCGCTACCGGCCCACGATTCCCGAGGCCGGCTTCTACCCCGTCTATTCGTGGGTCCTCGCGGGCTCCGACCGCGCGCCCGACCAGCTTTATCGCGTGAGCCACGCCGGCGGCATCACGGAAGTGAAAGTCAATCACCAGCGTGTTGGCACAGGTTTGGTGTACCTCGGCACGTACTATTTCGACGCCGGGACCGATGGCTACGTCGACGTCAGCAACAAGTCGAGCATCGCCGGCCGGGTGGCAATTGCCGACATGATCCGCTTCGGCAACGGTATGGGCGACATTGATCGGGGCGGCGGCGTCTCCGGACTGCCGCGAGAGGATGAGGCAGGCCTGTATTGGGTCAAATGGCATGTAGATCGGTCGCAGGGCATCGCGGAAAGCGAATATCGCGCAACCAGCGACGACCGGGACGCGACGGTTTCGCTGTCTCCGCGATACGCCGAATTCATGAACCGGCAACAGGACGGCGCCCTGAAGGACCGCGTGTTTGTGAGTTTTCATTCCAATGCGTCCGGCGGCCGCGGCGTGCTCGGCCTTTACAACGGCAACAATGTCCCCTCCACCGCCACGCCCAATCAGTTCCTGCTCGCCGATACGTTGGGGCAGGAAGTGAACGACGACATGGTCGCGCAAAACGGCCAGTACGAATTCAACTGGTTCGACGCGAGCAACGTCACGCTGGACCGCAGCGACATCGAATTCGGCGAAATCAACAATTCGTACATTAACAACGAATTCGACGCCACGATCGTCGAAGTGGCCTACCATGACGATTCCATGGATGCCGCACTGATGCGCGATCCAAAAGTCCGCGACGCGGTCGCGCGGGCTACGTATCAGGGAATGGTCAAGTATTTCCGCGCGGTCGACGGCAATGCGACGCCGCTCACCATGTTGCCGGGCGCCGTTTCGGGCGTGCACGCCGAGTCCAATGCCTCCGGCAGCGTGACCGTTTCCTGGATTGCCCCGCCTGCAAATGCCTACGTGGGCGACGCGCCGACCAGCTACCGCATCTACGCCTCGACCAACGGCTACGCCTTCGACGGCGGAACCGCTGTGGCATCCGGCGGAACCATGGCCACGCTCACCGGATACGATCCCAATGCGACGTACTACTTCAAAGTCGTAGCCGTGAACGCGGGCGGTGAATCGCCCGGTTCGGAAGTTGTCGCCGTGACGCCAAGCGGCGGCCCGAGGCAGGTGCTCATCGTCAATGGCTTCGACCGATTGGACAAATCGCTCGACCCGAAGCAACCGCCGTACGCGGGTGAAGTGGTCGATCGCGTCCGGCCGCGGGAAAGCAATTCGCGTGATTACACGGCGCAGGTCGCTGCCGCCATTCAAGCCGCGGCGCCAGGCGTCCACGTGAATTCGACGAGTAACGAGGCGGTCATCAGCGGCGCGGTGAATCTCACCGACTACGACACGGTGATCTGGATCCTGGGCGAAGAATCGTCGGCCGACGACACGTTCAATGCTACCGAGCAGACGAAGGTCGAGCAGTTCATAGCCGCCGGCGGCAACCTGTTTCTGTCGGGCGCCGAAATCGCCTGGGACCTCGACAATTTGAACAACGGCCGGACGTTTTTCGAAGGCACGCTCAAGGGCAACTATGTCTCCGACGACGCGAACACGTACACGGTTGGTGTGTCGGCCGGCGGCATCTTCGCCGGCCTGCCCAACTTTTCGTTCGACAACGGCGCGCTGTTTTACAACTGCGAGTTTCCCGACGTAATCAATCCGCAAGCCGGGGCCCAAACCGCTCTCACATACGTCGGTGGAACCGGCGGCGGTGCGGCCATTCAAGTGCCGGGCGCAGGTGGCCGCGGCAGCATCGTCATGCTTGGTTTCCCGTTCGAGACGATCACGACGGCGGCCAATCGGGCGGCCGTGATGAACCGGGTGCTCGACTTCTTCGGTGTGGCAGCGCCGATCGTGGAGAACGCTGACTTCAATGACGACCATATCGTGGACACGGCCGACTACGTGATCTGGCGGAACAGCGAAGGCACAAGCGTTCCGGCCGGCACGCTGGGCGATGCCAATCAGGACGGTCAGGTGAACGACGCCGACTACCAGATCTGGAGGGCCCAATTCGGCACGAATCCGGGCGCAGCGGCAGCCAGCGCGATACCTCCCTCCGAAACCCTTCATTCTGCCTCGATGTCTGCAGTCGCGACAGCGATCGAAGCCGCGCCTGAGACGGATGCGTTGGCCGCGCGCGACGAGCTGTTCGATACCATCACATTCGCTCGTAGCGAATCATTGACGCTACATCGTCTATTGGCACATTTGACAAAGCGGACGGATTGGTGTGTCGTGCAGGACGGTTTGACCACCCTCATTGCGGCACGGGCGGCACGGCATGCGAACCGGAAATTAACTGCAGAGAGCACCACGTCGAGCGCATGTTCGAGCGAACGCGATGCGGCCGAGGAAATCAGCTCCGGCGAGTGTCAGCTGTCGGACAATCCGCTGCTCGTGGGACTGGTCCCCGCATTAATTGAATCCAGCGGCTCTTGATCGGACTTTTGGGGCGCGTCGGACGCGAAGAGGCTGAAATGCATTGGACAGATGGTCTGAAACGGGCCCTGCTGACTGGCTCAGCGTTTCTCTTTGGAAACGTCGGTGCTGATCGGCCGGCCATCTTCCGCCGACTGTTGGCCTTCGAGCCCTTGGAGCCGCGGTTGACCCTCGCCGCCGCCGGCCTGGTCCCTGTCGGCACGCAGCCCACCGGCACGCTCAGCGGCAAGATCGTCTACACCTCGGGCGGACACGGCTGGGACTTCTTGAGCGGCGCTTGGACGCCCGACCGCGGAACTCTCCTCGGTATGAACGAGGCCTTCGGCAATCAGGACCAAATCGTCTACTACGCCGATTATTTGCTTCAGGCTGGCGCGACGGTCGTCCCCATGCGGCCGGTCGGCCATCAAGTCAACGAAGTCGTGCTCGACAACGATTCGGGTGGCGTGACTTACACCGGAACGTGGAGCAACAACACCGCCGGTCCGCGCTGGTACGACGAAGACTATGGCGCCGGTGGCGATGATGCGACGAAGTATCGCTTCGCAAGCGTTAGCGCCAGCGAAACCGCTACCGCCATCTACACGCCCAATATTCCCACCGCTGGTTTCTACCCGGTTTATACCTGGGTCTCGCCAAGCTCCAACCGCGCATCACAACTCTATAAAATCAATCACACCGGCGGGCAGACCCAGATTCGCGTCGATCACCGCCTCGTGGGCAACGGCTGGGTATATCTGGGCACCTACCACTTCAACAGCGGCAGCTCGACCACCGAAGGATCGGCCGTTATCAGCAATCAGAGCGCGAGCGGCTCCAACGTCATCGCCGATGCCATCCGCTTCGGCAACGGCATGGGCGACTTACCGCGGGGCTCCGGAGGCATCGGCACGGGCTCGCTCTCGGGCCAACCTCGCGAAGACGAAGCATCGATTTTCTGGGTATACCGCGGGTTCGGCGAACACACGGCTGCGCAAAGTTCTGTCTCGACGGTGATTGGCACCAGCAATATCTCGGCGCCCTCCAACATGGCCGAGCACATGAACGTCGACGCCAACCCGTTCGGCACGAGCGTCTACGTCGGCTTTCATTCGAATGCAACCGCCGATGGCTCTGCCCGCGGGGCGCGGGGTTTGATGACCACCAGCACGACTCTTCGTACGCCGAACCAGGACGACCTGGCACTGTTCTTGGGGCGACAGATCAACCAGGATTTTGTTGCCCTGGCGGCTTCGGCGGCCTTTAACAACTTGTTCGGGGCGGATTGGACCTGGTATGGCGGCAGCAGCCATACCGGCGACAATCTGAACTTCGGCGAGATCGATCTAGGTCCCGCCGCCGAGATGGATGCCACGATAATTGAGGTCGCGTTTCACGACAACGTCGACGACGCACCGATCTTGCGCGACCCCAAGGGCCGCGACCAGATCGCGCGTTCCGTCTATCAGGGTACGCTTGAGTACTTCGTCGCTCATGGCGGCGCCACGAACACCAGCCTGCCCACCGCGCCCAACAATGTTCGCGCCATCAGCAACGCCGAGGGTGAGGTCACCATTTCCTGGGCGGCAGGGCCGAATGCGCCCGCCAGCGTGTATGGCGATAATGCGACCGGTTATCGCATCTTTGCTTCGTCCGACGGCTTCGGCTTCGACGGCGGCACGTTTGTCAATGGCGGCGCGACAACTTCGGCCACGCTTGCCGGTTACGACCCGACGAAGCCCTACTATTTCAGAGTGGTCGCCGAAAACACCGGCGGCCAGTCGAAACCATCGGAGGTCGTCACTGCGTTCCCCAGTGGCGGGGCCAAGCAGGTGCTGATCGTCAATGGCTTCGACCGCTTCGACGAAACTCAGAATTTTCAATACACTTCGCTGCCCCCGAACGTGATCAACGTCGACGACCGCGTCTGGCAACGCTACAGCAACAGCTTCGATTACGTCGTGCAGGTCCACACCGCCATCCAGGCCGCGGTGCCGGGCGTTCACGTCGCCAGCACCAGCAACGAGGCCGTGATCAGCGGTGCGGTGAATCTCACCGATTACGACACGGTGATTTGGATTTCCGGCGAGGAATCCACCGAGGATGAATCCTTCGGCTCCACGGAACAGACGAAGGTTGAGCAGTTCATCGCCGCCGGCGGCAACTTGTTCGTCTCCGGCGCGGAAATCGGTTGGGATCTGGATCGCACAACCGGACCTACGGCCGCCGATCGGGCCTTCTACGAGACCACGCTGAAGGCCAATTACGCAGGCGACGACGCCGGCACCTACACCACCACGCCCATCGCCGGCGGCATATTCGCCGGCCTGCCCAACATCGTTTTCTCCAATGGTGCGACGTTCTCGACGCTCGATGGCCAGTACTACGACGCCGAATTTCCCGACGTGATCGCCGCGCAAGTCGGCGCTGAAATCGCGTTGACCTACGTCGGTGGCGCTGGCGGTGGCGCCGCGATCCAGGTGGCCGGTACGGGCGGTCGCGGCAGCATCGTCATGTTCGGATTCCCATTCGAGACGATCACCATTGCCGCGCGGCGTGCGGACATCGTCGATCGGGTTTTCGATTTTTTCGGTTTGGCCGCGATCGTGCCGGATAACGCCGACTTCAACGACGACAACATCGTTGACACGGCCGACTACGTGATCTGGCGGAAAAATGAGAATACCAGCGTTCCGTCCGGCACATTGGGCGACGCCAACCACGACGGCCAGGTCAATGCTGTCGACTACTCCATCTGGCGATCGCAGTTCGGCACGTCGCCGGGGACCGGCAGCTCGGCGGCGACTTTCATCGGTGCGCAACCGACGACTTCGAGTCTTGAGGCGAGCGTAGCGGCGACAGACGGATTGTTCGCTGCGCTGGCCCCGGCCGAAACTGCAGGGCGCGTCGCGCGCCGGCCACTGATTGCCCAACAACGCCCGGCGGTCGCCACTGCGCTTTCGAACCAATGGGCGATACTTGATACGAGCGTCGCCGAACGCCGGGGAAAAACCGCCGGTCGTGCGGACGATTCCGCAACACCCACCCATCGGCGGGAAGCTGCATGGCGCGAGGAGGCGGCAACGGAATCGTTGCCGCCATTGTCGCAAAGCGAGTTTTCACCGCTGAGGGCGCGAAAATAATCATTGTTGCGCACGAGTTTCGTCGGCAAGCGCAATTAGTCCGGAATCGGGCAAAACGTCAGCACAATTGCTTGACACTCACACGCCTTGGCAGGCATTATGACGGATGAACGTCTGTTTCCGGGCGGAGACAGGCGCGCACTAGCGACCGGTTTTGGTGGAGGGTTCTAATGAGACGCATCATGTTGGTGGTCGCCCTGGCGTGCAGCGCCACGGTGCTTTTCTTGTCGGGCGCGGTGCAAGCCGCCCTCCTGTTCAGCGACAATTTCGAAGTCGACTCAAGCGCGAACTACACGACGAATTCGGCCGGCGGCAACAACGCTGCGACATTCGCTTATGACTACAGCACGGTCGGCGTCCCATCGGCGCCGAATTCTGGCGGAACGACCAAGGGCCTGAAGCTCGAAGCGAATTACATCAATAGCAACGACGCGACGGAGATTTTCACAGGCCTGAGCGTCTCGCCCACCAGTTTGTCCGTGACCGGCGATTTCGATATCAAGTTCGACCTGTGGCAGAATTCGATTGGGCCGTTTACCGGCATGAACCAGGACGGCGGTAGCGGCTCCACTCAGGTCACCGCTTACGGCTGGGGCACGGCCGGCGCAAGTGCCCAATGGGCCGGCGGCCGCGACAGCGTCGTCTTTGGCGCCACGGGTGACGCAAACTCCGGGTCCGACTGGCGCGTCTATCCCAATAGCGGCACCATCCCCAATACGAATCCACCGTATGTGGCAGTTCTTGGCGCTGGAAACGACGCCGACGTCCGAAACAACATTCATTCCTACTACGTCGCGAATTTCCCGGGCCAGGTCCCACCGGGTGCTCAACAGCTGCTTTTTCCGGCCAGCCAGACGAATGTTGCCCCTCAAAACGGGGCGGCCGCTTTCAAATGGCATGCGGCGCTAATCAAGAAGCGCGGCAACACCCTCAGTTGGTCGCTCAACGGAGTGCCCTTGGCGAATGTCGATCTTACGGGCATTGGCGCGCTAGGCGGCAACAAGATCTTCTTTGGTCAGTCTGATATCAACGCGACCGCGTCGACCAGCGCCGATGTCCGCTCGCTGATTTTCGGCTTGATCGACAACGTTGTCGTCGAATCGATCCCTGAGCCGTCGACCGTGTCTCTGCTCGCCCTCGCCACATTGGCCCTGTCTGGACTGCGGCGGCGCAGCTAACACGTTTTGGTCGTTTTTGAGTGCCTTCACCACAGCCTGCGGCCCTCAATGGACCGCGGGCTGTGTTTGTTGATATTGGCGACGGCTGCCAGCAATATCGAAACTGGGCCATGTCGGTTCGTTGCCAGCCGGTGGCAACAAACGCGTCCGCTTCGACTTTGTCGACGAGCGAATTTTGCGGACCTGGCCTGGCAAGCGACCGGCAGCAGGCGCGGTGGCGGAAAATCGCTCCTAATCAGCCAATTTCGTGGCGCCTCGCTTTCGCCGACCAGAAATTCTAAATTCCGTGCATGGAACTCTGGATTTCCCCGGCTACGGCGCATTGCCCGCGCAAAAACAGGCTGTCCGTGCGCGTTTGCGAGAAAAAAATCCGCGATTTGTTAAGCGACACTTTGTAATTAGTTGGTAGGATGGAGTCGGGCAATTGGCCGCCGCAACGGAACTTGCGGTGGCCAAGTCCGACGCGAATTGCAGCGACGATTGCGGGGGCGCGATGGTCTCTGCTGTCAATTTGCTCTTCGGTGGGAAATGACCAGGCGGGATTGCCAGGCATTGGTAGGGAAACGCTGCGGAAGCCGTGGAGCCGCATGGTATCGGCGCAAATGCAAGTCCGCATTGCGCAAATTGGCATCCGAGATTTGAGCGACGAGCGCGACGCTTTGTTGGGCATTGCGCCGGCGCGTGAAATCGAAGTGGTGGAGTGATCGCGAGCGTAGTTGGTGCGCGGGGCCGATCGGCAAACGTGAACGCACGGCGACGGCTGGCGAGCGATTCGTGGAATATTGCAACTTTGTGTTGGGCAGGCATTTTGGGAGAAGTTTCGATGGGACGCACGCAACGCTTTGACATTCAAATGAAGAAGATTCTGCTCGCATTGGCGATTGTTGGAATGGTGGCCGGCAACGTGACGGCGGCGACTTATTACTGGGACACTGACACGACGAGCGCGGGCAATGATGCCACCACAGGCGCGGGACTGGGTGGCGTCGGCAATTGGGACGCAGCCACTTCCAATTGGTGGGACGGCGTGGCAAGCAGCGCATTGCTTCCATGGCCCGATGCCTCGCCCCCCAACGACGCGGTCTTCACGGGCACTGGTGCGGCCGTCACGATTCCTGCGAGCGTTATTCGCAACACCACGGGTGTCGCGTTCAAGGCAAGTGGATACGATGTCACGGCCGGCGGATCGAGCGCCACCCGCGGTACACTCAATTTTACGAACGCTGCGAGCCTGGTCGCCGACCCGGGTATCTCGGGCACCATCACTGCCAAGCTCACGGGCACGAATGGCTACAATGTTTCCGGTGGTGGCACGATCCGATTCGCGGAGCCACAGAACCTGAATTCAACAACTGGCCCAGTGACGATCACGGGAGGCTCGACGCTCGAGCTCGGCGTTTCGGGAGAAATTGGCGGCACGGGCGTCAACTCGGGAAACATCACCATCGACAATGGAACGCTCAGAAACACAAATAACGTTACGGGTCAAACGAACACGACGTTTCTAACGGCAAACCGCAACATCTTCATTGGCACCGGTGGTGCCACGTTCGACGCGTCAACAACTGCTCTTTTGTATGCCGGAATTGTTAGCGGCGGTGCCACATCGCCGCTGACCAAGGCGGGGAACGGCGAGGTTCGATTTAATGGCGGTCCCCTACAAATCAACACGTACGAGAAAACGTACATCACCGGCAGTTCGACGAGCCAACTCACCATCGGTCAGTCCATCATATTGGGCGACGACAGAAACCTGGGTGCGGTCCCGGCATCGTTTATGCAAGACAACATCACCATCGACTCTGGGGCCTCGTTTCGATTCAACGGCGCCGGCGGACCAAACGGCGACACGATTACGCTTCACCCCAACCGCGGAATCACGATCGGTGCCGGAGGCGCCACAATCACTGCATTGGCCAACGGCGTGATTCCGGGAAAAATCACGGATGGGGGCGGCGGCTTCGGC
>JBIOWO010000027.1:0-4850 GCA_044868555.1 Lacipirellulaceae bacterium
TTGCCAGCACGCGGAGGTCACCGGCAACCGACTCGGCCACACTGAGCATGATCGCCGCGTAAGTGTCCATGACGGCCACATCATCCGTCGTGGTCACGAGAACCACCAAGCGAGCTCGCAGCCAGAACCGCCGCGTCCAGGAGCTCAAACCGCTGCCGACGTCGACCACCAGCACGTCGGCCATGTCGCGAAGCGTCTGCAGCTCGGCGAGCAGCCGTTGCTGTGCGTGGCGCGAATAATCGGGATTCGACTTGGGCGCCCAACGGTTCGCCAGCAGCAGCGTGCCCGCCGGGCCGGGCGCGAGGGCGTCTGCCGCACGGCACTTGCCGGCCAGAACGTCGGCGACGGTTCCGCCGCCGACCGGCCCGACGCCGGCGACTTGTGCCAAATCGGCATGTTGCCGCGCCGCATCGACGACCACGACGCGGTGCTCACGATCCGCGAGCGCAGCCGCCAGGTTGACCGCCACCGTCGTCGCGCCCACGCCGCCCTTCCCGCCGGCAACGACGACCATCGGCGGACCAAGCGCAGCATCGCACTCCGGCGGCGGCGCGCCGTGAACCAGCTCACGAAGTTTATCGGCTTGATCAGACATGAGGTGGCTGTCGGCTATCGGCTTTCAGCTTTCGGCTGGATGTATATAAAGATTTCTGGCCGACAGCCGATAGCTGACAGCCGACAGCCTCTTACCTTTCCATTCCCAGCAGCGCCTGCGCCAGTTTGCGGCGATCGGCCACTTGAATATCGTCCGGCACGTTCTGGCCATCGGTCAGGTAGCTGATCGGCAGATGGCACGCGCGGACGAGCGATGCCAAATGACCCAGGCTGGTAGCTTCGTCGAGCTTCGTCAGCAGCACGGCCGTGGTGCCGACGTCGGCGAAGCGCTCGGCCGTGGCGGTGAGGCTCTTCGCGCCGGCCGTCCCGCTCAGCACCAGGTACACGTCATCCGGCTCGGCCTCGGCCAGCATCGACTTGAGCTCTTGAATCCGCACTTCATCGCGCGGGCTGCGGCCGGCCGTGTCCATCAGCACCAGATCGAGATGGCTCATGCGGGCCGACGCCTCGCGCATTTCGCGCGGCGTGGCCACCACCTCCATCGGCAGGTCGATGATGTCGGCGTACGTGCGCAGCTGCTCGACGGCCGCCACGCGATACGTGTCGACCGTGATCAACCCGACGCGGCGCTTCTCGCGCAGCCGATAGTTGGCGGCCAGCTTGGCGATCGTCGTCGTCTTGCCGACGCCCGTCGGGCCCACTAGCGCCACCACGCGACACTTGTCGGCTTGCGTTACGATCGGACCGGTCACATTGATCTCGTCTTCCAATAGCCGCGCCACGCGGGCCTTGACGAGCGTCGCGTCGACCAGCCCGTCCACGTCGCGGTCCGTCCGAATGCGATCGATCCACTCCCGCGCGATCGCTTCATCGACCTCCGCCTCGATCAAATCGGTGAACACGCGGAACAGCGCCTCCGGCATATCGTGCGACGGCGCCGACGCGGCCCGCTGGCAAAGTTTCTCCACCATCGCGTGCAGCTCATCGAGCTGGCCCGCCACCTGGTGGCGGAAGTCGTCGCGGTATTGGCTGCGATAGTCGACTTCCAGGTGAGCCTGGGGCATGCCGTCAGGGTGGCTGGGGTCGAGCTCCTGGCGAGCCCCCAGAGCGTGACCTGTCTGGGGGCTCGCTGTCGCTCGACCCCAGGCACCCTCCATTTGCGCGGCTTCCGGCAATCGACTCGGCACATTCACGCCGGCCGACGCCGCGACCTCGTACTGCCGCCCAAACAGCATCCGCCGCACGAGCCCCGCATTGAGCTCGCGCGTGTGCAGCACGGCCGCCGCCGGCCCCAGTTCGCGGCGCACCAGCTCCAACGCGTCACGCATGCTTCGTGCTCGATACGTTTTAATATTCATGGCTTTGTGGTGTGTTAGTGGTTAGTTGTTAGTGGTTAGTTGTTGTGAGCGGCCGATCCATAGCAACTAACAACTGACAACTAACAACTGACTACCCCTTCTCCGCCACCATCCCCACGGTGACGATCTTCGTGTCGCGCGTTACTTCGTTGAAGCTCAGCACGACCAGGTTTGGCAAATGGTTCTCGGTCATCCGCTTGACGGCCGCGCGGACCTGCGGGCTCACCAGCACAATCGGCGAGTGCTGGGCCGCGGTGAGCTTGCTGATCTCGTGGCTGATGAGCCGGCAGGTGGCTTCGATCGTTTGCGGCGACATGCGGATGAACAGGCCCCGCTCCGTGTGCTCGAAGCCGGCTCGAATGCGATCCTCCAGCGCCGGGTCGAACGCCACGACGAACAGCTCGCCCTCGGCGTTGCGATATCGCGTGCAGATCTGCCGGGCCAGACGGTGCCGCACGTACTCGGCGAGCAGAATCGGGTCCTTCGATCGCGGCGCATGATCGCCCAGCGTTTCCAGAATCACGGCCAGTTGCCGGATCGACACCTGCTCGCGCAGCAGCAGTTGCAGGATCGCCTGCACCTCGGCCAGCGACATCACGCTGGGCACCAGCTCGCTCACCACGGTCGGCGAGGTCGTCTTCAGCTCGTCGACCAGGTGTTTCGTCGCGTCGCGGGTGAGAACTTCGTCGGCGTGTCGGCGGCAAACTTCGGTGAGGTGCGTCGCCAGCACGGCGCCCGGCTCGACGACCGTGTAGCCGTACATTTCCGCCTGGCTGGCCAGCGCCGGATTGATCCACTTCGCGTCCGTGCCGAACGCCGGGTCCTTCGTCGCGATGCCGTCGACCTGGCCGGTCGTCACGCCCGAGTCGATCGCCAGCATCTGCGTCGGCTCGAGCTCGCCGACCGCAACCGGCATGTCGGCGATCTTGATGCGGTAGTTGTGGGCGTCGAGCCGCATGTTGTCGCGGATGCGGACCTTGGGCATCAGGATGCCGATCTCGCCGGCGATGTTCTGCCGCACGCGCTGCACGCGCTCCAGCAGATCGCCGCCGCGATTCGGATCGGCCAGCCGGATCAGCCCCACGCCCAGCTCGACCTCCATCGGATCGACGGTGAGATAATCCTCGACCCGCTCCTCGGATGGCTTGCCCTTCTTCTCCTGCTCGGCGTCGGAGGCTGCCGTCGCCGCGTCGTGCGACTCGCGCCGCACGAGCATCCGCGACAGGCCCAGGCACGCGCCGCCAATCATCAAGAGCGGCACCCGCGGCAGACTGGTGAATATGAGAATCGCCAAAAACCCGCCCGTCACGGCCAGCGCCTGCGGCCGCGAGAACAGTTGCTGCATGAACTCCCGCGGCATGTTCGATCGCTGCGTGCTGCGTGTCACGAGCAAGCCGGCCCCGACCGAAATCAAGAACGCCGGCACCTGGCTGACCAGGCCGTCGCCGATCGTCAGCCGCGTGTAGAGCGACGCCGCTTCGCTGAGCGGCATTCCGTGCTCGGCCATGCCGATGATCAGCCCGCCCACGATGTTGATCGCCGTGATGATGATGCCGGCGATGGCGTCGCCGCGGACGAATTTGCTGGCACCATCCATAGCCCCGTAAAAGTCGGCCTGCCGCGTGATTTCCGCTCGCCGCGTTTGTGCCTCGCGCTCGTCGATGATGCCGGCGTTGAGGTCGGCGTCGATCGCCATCTGCTTGCCGGGCATGCCGTCCAAGGCAAACCGCGCGGCCACTTCGCTGATCCGCGTCGCACCCTTGGTGATCACCACGAACTGGATCACCACGATGATCACGAAGATGATCGTGCCGACGACGATCTTGCCGTCCCCTTCGCCGCCGGCAACGAAGCTGGCAAAGGCGTTCACCACGTGGCCGGCCGCGTTGAGCCCGTCCATGCCGGCCCGCGTCAGGATCAGCCGCGTCGTGGCCACGTTCAAGACCAGCCGCGCGAGCGTCGTCGCCAGGAGCAGCGACGGAAACACACTGAACTCCAGCGGCGTGCGAACGTAGATGGTCGTCAGCAGCACGAGCACGGCGATCGTAATGTTGCCGGCCAAGAGCACGTCCAACAGCGCAGGCGGCAGCGGCACCATAATCACCAGCACGCTGGCGATGATGGCGATCGGCAGGACCAGGTCTTGGAGGCGATTGAGCATCGGAGCAACGAGTGGCGAGTGGCGAGTGGCGAGAAATACAGAAACGGAAACGTTTCTTTCTCGCTACGCACCGCGCGCTACTAGCTACTCCACGACGGTAGCCGTGGCTTTCTTACAAACGATGAGATAGTGCAGGGATCGCGAAGAGCAATGAGCCACGACCAGCAGGAAAGAAAGCCTCGTTTCTTTCTCGCCGCTCGCCACTCGCCGCTCGCCACTTCCCCGTCAGATGAGTGGGCGGGAAGGTAGTAAAAACCCGTCCGGGCGTCCAGAGCGCGAAACGACGCCGATTCGCGTTGCAAAAGAGTGCTGGGATAGCAACGGTAGCTAGTCGGCGAGGGACTCGGACCGTCGTCCAGCTCGGTGCCGCACGCATTATTGTGGCGTCGGCCGGCAGCAAGCGTCGTCAATCTCCACCAGTATCTGGTGGGACTGGATCCGAAATTCGTGGATTCGCTCGCCACCGGCGGTGATGTGGCAGGCTACTGCGGCGGCGTGGCCACCGATGGCCAGCACTCCTATGCCATCCTCTGGACGCCGATCCCCGAGCCGAGCACGGCCGCGCTCTTCTGCTGCGGTCTGTTCGTTGCCGCTCTCCGCCGCCGCTGCTGGCGCCCGCGACATTTCTAATTGGTGTCGGCAACGCCAACCGCGAAGCGGTTGCACTCCGCAGCCCAGGGTCAGCGGCGCAGCCGCGCCACCCTGGGTGCACGGTTGAATCAACTTTCGAACCCCAAGGGGGTTCCACAATCGGCGCCGCGAGAGAGGTTACGTCC
>JBIOWO010000028.1:0-11658 GCA_044868555.1 Lacipirellulaceae bacterium
CCCACGCCCATCGCTGGAAGCTCTGGGCGTGCCACACTCCAAATCGCACCCACGCATGTCGACGCCCTCCCATTATCGCCGCAGCTTATGTCTCCTCGCGGCAGTCGTCCTGGCAATCGGCTGCCGCAAAGCCGAGCAGATCCAGTCCTACACGGTCCCAAAGGACCCGCCCCGCGTAACCGCCGGCGAGGTCGCTTCAGCGACCGGGAACATTCCCGCCAGCCCCACCACTCCCGCCGACGCAAACGCCATCACCGATCGCATGATCGCCGCCATCCTGCCCGACGGCGAGCGCGCCTGGTTCTTCAAAGCCGCTGGCCCAATCGCCGCGATGGACAAACACGCCGACCAGATCTTGGAATTCCTCGCCACCATTCGTCCCGCCGGCGAGCAGCCGCTGCCCACTTGGAAACTACCGACCGGCTGGGCGCAACGGCCGGGCAGCGCGATGCGCGCGGCCACGATCGTCATCCCCGCCGACAAGCCGTTGGAGCTCACGGTCACCACGCTCAATTGGCCGGGCACGTCCGAAGCGATGCTCAGCAACGTCAACCGCTGGCGCGCTCAGATGCAGCTCCCGCCGATCGGCCCGCAACAACTGGCGGAAACGACCAGCGAACTTAAAGGGGGCGACGCGACGATGACCGTCGTCGACCTACGCGGCCGTTTCCAAAGCGGCGGCATGATGACCCCACCCTTCGCCGCCGGCGGCGAGGTCGCTTCCCCAGGACTGAGCTTGCCGAAGCCAGCGACCGGGAGTCCTCCACCGTCACCATCCGCCACGCCGACCGATCTACCCGCCGGCCATCCACCCGTCGGCTCTGGCGAAGCCCCTGTTAGCGCCCCATCCACCGACCTCACCGCAGCCATTGCTCCCAAGTTCGAAGTGCCCAACACGTGGCAAGTCCTCCCCGCCGAAGGCATGCGCAAGGCCGCGTTCAGCGTCGCCGACGGCCCCAAGCAAGCGCTCGTCACTGTGATCGAATTCTCCGCGGGTGCCGGCCCGATGATCACCGACCCACTCGAAAACGTAAACCGCTGGCGCCGCGAAGTCGGCCTCGCGCGCGTCGAGAAGGATTCGCTGGCCACGGTCACGGAGCAGATCAAGGTCGGTGGCCAGGACGCCACCTACATGGCCGCGATTCCCGACGCCTCGAAGCCGGAAGAGTCGCAGATTCCGCGCGCCACGCTGGCTGCGATGGTTCCCTACGGCGGACGCATCTGGTTCATCAAGATGCACGGCGCCCGCGACCTCGTTGCCGCCGAGCAACAGCATTTTAGAGACTTCTTGAAGTCGGTCCGCTTCGCTGCCGACCGTGGAGCGACCGATGGCAACTAGCGAACTGGCCCACCCCGACGCCCTGCTGCGCGAGCGTGCCCCAACGGCCGCCCTCGCCAGTTCGCCGCACCTCATCCGCCGCGCCCTATCCGTGCTGGCCTCGCTGCGCCTCACGGTGGTCCTGTTCGCGGCGGCTATTTTTCTGGTTTTCGTCGGCACGCTCGCCCAAAAGGACCACGACGTCTGGGCCGTTGTTAACGACATGTATTTCCGCGTCTGGTGGGCCCGCGTCGACTTCCTGGCCTTCGAGCGGCTCGCCCAGATGTTCGTCAAGAGCATCGACTGGAACCTCACTGGTGGATTTTATTTTCCCGGCGGCAAGTTGATCGGCTCGGCGCTGCTGTTGAACCTGTTTGCCGCGCACGCCGTCCGCTTTAAGGTCGCCGCTTCCGGGATCCGGCTGGCCCTGGGAATCGCCGTCATCGCGATCGGCGCTCTGATCACCGGCTTGGTGATCTACAACGGCATGGACCAGGCGGTTGTCAGCGAGCTGTCGCCCGCCTTCTATACCTGGTTCTGGAATGTCTTCCGCGCCTCGCTCGCCGGCGTCGCATTCGCCGGCGCCTACTCCCTCGTCGTCGGTTTCGGCGATCGCCGCACGGCCGCGTGGTGGATGCTGTTGGCCGTCGACGCGATAATCGGCGCCCTGGCCGTGTGGTTCCTCGTGAACCGCGACTTCCGCCTCGACAACGCCGGCCTTCGTGTGCTTTGGCAGTTGATCCAGGCCACCGCGCCCGCCTGCGTGCTGCTGGCCGGCTGCGTCCTCGTGTTCCGCAAGCGGGCTGGCATCGTGCTGCTGCACGCCGGTGTGGCGCTGATCATGATCAGCGAGCTGTGGGTGGCCATGAGCGCCAGCGAATCGCGGATGGAAATCCCAGAGGGCGGCACGGCGAATTACTCCAGCGACATTCGTACTTCGGAACTGGCCGTCGTCAACAGCACCCATGAGGGACACAACCACGTCACGGTCGTGCCCCAATCGTTGCTTGCGGCGAACGTCGGCTCCGCGGCCCGCATCGAACATGCCGATTTGCCGGTCGCCATCCGCGTTCTCCGCTGGCTACCCAATTCGCGCCTCCGCAAATCCACGCCCCAGGACACCAATCCCGCTACCGCCGGCGCCGGCCGAGGCTTCATCGCGGACGATGTGAAGCAGTTCGCCGGCGTCGGCGATGAAGCCGAAAGAGTCGACTTACCCGCCGCCTACGTCGAACTGTTCTCTCCCCAGTCGCAGAAGTCCCTGGGAACGTATCTCATCTCGCCGGAGCTTAACGATCAGACGGTCGAGGTCGACGGCCATCCTTATGAATTGTCGCTGCGGTTCAAGCGGGTTTACCATCCCTACACGCTGGCGCTCAAGGACTTCCGCTTCGATCGCTACACGGGCACGAACAAGCCCAAGAATTTTTCATCCCTGGTCCAGTTGACGGATCCGCGGCGGAACATTGACCAAGAAGTGTTGGTCAAGATGAACAATCCGCTCCGTTACGATGGCACAACGTTTTACCAGGCCGACTTTGACCATGTTACGGAGAAGGGTACCGTCCTGCAGGTCGTCTCGAATGCCGGCTGGATGACGCCCTACGTGGCCTGGTCGCTGGTTGCCCTTGGCATGCTGGCCCACTTTGGCGTGATCCTGGTCCGCTTCCTGCAACGCCGCGCCGACGACGCGGCGATTCCGGTCCCAGCTTCAAACCCCTGGTCCCTTCGCGCCATCTGGTTCCCCGCCGCTACCGTCGCCTTTTTTGCCATTTACCTCGTCGGCAAAACCCACCTGCCGCACTCGCCGTCCAGCGAAGCCCAAGTCTACGAATTCGCCAAGCTGCCGCTGGCGTACGAAGGCCGCATCAAGCCCTACGACACGCTGGCTCGCAACACGCTCCAAGTCCTCTCCGGCCGACAGGAAATCTTCGGCGAGCAGAAGCCCGGCTGGTTTGCCAGGCTCTTCGACATCAAGGAGCGCACACCCGCCATTGTCTGGCTCGTCGAAACGATCGCCGGCACCGACAAATCGCGCGACTACCAGGTCTTCCGCATCGAGAATCTCGAGCTCCTCGACGCGCTCGGCCTCAAGCAGCGCGAAGGATTCCGCTACTCGTTCAACGAAATCAAAGCCAAGCCCGGCGAACTGCAGCGTCAAGTCGAGCTACTCCGCGATGTGGACGAGAACGAGCGGACGCTGTACCAGAACAAGGTGGTTGAGCTGGCCACCAAGCTGAGTATCTACAAATACCTGGTAACTTCCTTTCAGTCGCCGCCGATTTCCACCAAGCCGGACGAATTGAACGCCAGTCTGGAGCTCACGCGGCAGACGATTGCCGATCTCCGCGAGCATCCGTCGCCACACGCCGTCCCGCCGACCGATCCCACCGGCCAGTGGGCGCCGCTCATGACGGCCGAGTTCCAAGCGCTGCTCGCCCAGGCGACCAATCAACCCATCAACCCGGCCACCTTGTCGTTGGGCGCCTTGCTCGGCGCCTATGGCAAGAACGATGCCGCCGGCTTCAATAAGCAATTGGCCGACTATCGCAAGATTCTCGCGGACTACGAACAGTCGCTCGCTGCCAATGCCGGTAAGCTGGCGGCGGCCAACGTCGCCAATGCCGAAATCCTCCGCACGCCGCGCGTCGACTTCGAAGTGTTCTACAATCATTTCAGCCCGTTCTACTACGCGATGGTGCTGTACGTGGCTGCATTCGTGCTCGGCGTGCTTTCCTGGATCGGCTGGACCGAGCCGCTCCGCCGCGCGTCGATGTGGCTGCTGGTGTTTACGTTCGCGCTCCACACCCTGGCGCTCGTCGGCCGCATCTATATCTCCGGCCGCCCGCCCGTTACCAATCTTTATTCGGCCACCGTCTTCGTCGGCTGGGCCGGCGTGCTCCTGGCGCTCATCAAGGAACAGGTTTACCACCTCGGGTTGGGCAACATCATCGCCTCCGTGATTGGCTTCCTGACCTTGTTCGTGGCGCATAATCTCTCGCTCGAGGGCGACACGTTTATCGTGATGCAAGCTGTGCTCGACACGCAGTTCTGGCTCGCCACGCACGTCATTACCGTCAATCTCGGATACGGCGCGACCGTCGTGGCCGGGATGTGGGGCGCGTTGTACATCCTCTTGGCGCACGTCTTCCCCGTCCTTAACCAGGACATCCAACGCAAGATCATCCGCAAACTCTACGCCACGCTCTGCTTCGCGATTTTCTTCAGCTTCGTCGGCACGGTGCTCGGCGGTCTGTGGGCCGACGACTCGTGGGGCCGATTTTGGGGCTGGGATCCGAAGGAAAACGGCGCGCTGATCATCGTGTTGTGGAATGCGCTGGTGCTGCACGCCCGCTGGGGCGGCATCGTCAAGAACCGCGGCTTCGCCGTGCTGGCCGTCGGCGGCAATATCGCAGTCGCCTGGAGCGGCTTCGGCGTCAATGAGTTCGGCGTGGGCCTGCACGCCTACGGCGCGAGCGAAAGCAGCACCGCCATGTGGCTGCTCGCATTCGCCATCTCGCAGCTGGCGATCATGGCTCTCGGTGCCATGCCAGCCGATTGGTTTCAGAGAAAGGGAACTAGTCAGCAGGCGACATAGCCCGGCCATCTTGGCCGGTTTTCGGCCCGTGCCATTTTTTCCGCAACTTGCATGAGGATCGGCAACCGACCCAGGATGGGTCGGCTATGTATTCTGCCAACCTGTCCCCATTTTTCATCACGCGGTCCGGAGCGCCGTTTCAAGCTTTCGGATCGCCTCTTCCACCCGGCACGGCTGATCGCCCAGCCCGATCTCGCCCTGGGCGCTGATCATCCGCTCCACCCGCCGGTGGGCCGCGATCACCGTGCTATGGCTGCGCCGTCCGAAGAACTGGCCGATCTCGCTCCACGCCGCCCGCGTGTATTTCCGCGCCAGCCACATCGCCAGCATCCGCGGCTCGCTCACGCTGCGGCCCTTCCGCTCGGAACGCAATTGGGCCGGCTCGACACCGAACACGTCGCACACCACGTGCTCCACGTCGGCCAGCCGCACCGGTCGCGTGCATTGCCGCGACAGCTCCCTCAGCGCCTCGTCGGCCATTTCCACCGATATCGGCTCGCCGAACGCCGCGCTCATCGCCTGCAGCCGGTGCAGGGCCCCGCGCAGCTCGCGGGCCCCGGCCGTGATCTGCCCCGCCACGAACGCGAGCACGTCTTCCTCGGCCACCAGCCGCAGCTCGTCGCGGAGCCGGCGGAGAATTCCTAGCCGCGTCGCAAACTCGGGCGGCTCGATCTGGCACACCAGCCCGCCGGCCAGCCGCGACGACAGTTCTGGGCCCAGCGCCCGCAACTCGCCCAGCGACCGATCGCTCGCCAACACAAGTTGCCGCCCGTCGGCCAGCAGCGTATCCACCGTGTATTGCAGCTCCTCAAGCGTCCGCGCCTTGCCGACGAAGAACTGCAGATCGTCGATCGCCAGCAAATTGGCCCCGCGGCACTTCTGACGGAAGCTGGGCAGCCCGCTGCCACGCAGCGCTTCGACAAAGCCGGTCGTAAACTGCTCGGCCGAAAGATACACAGCCGACGATCGCGGATGCCGCCGTCGATGTTCTCGCACGATGGCCCGCAGCAGGTGCGTCTTTCCGACGCCCGTTGGCCCCCACCACAGCACGGGCGACGCCTGTTGCAAGCCCTGAGCCGTCAATTCAGCCGCACGGAGCGCATACTCATTCCCTGGCCCCGCGACAAATCCATCCAGCGTGAATTCTACGACCGTCCGCGCATCAGCCGCTCGCGGCTTAGCGCCATTGCTATCCGCAACACCCCTCGCTTGCGGTTTGGCTTCCGCCACCGCGCGCCCCTTCGCGCCACTCATGCCCGTCACGGCCGTTGCAGCCTCTGCCACCGCCGCATCCACCTCAAATGCGATCGGCAGCGGCCGACCGACGATCGCTTCCCAGCACGCCCGGATGTCGTCGGCAAAGTTCGTCCGCAGCCAATCTCGCACGAACGCGCTGGCCGCTCGAATCGTCAGGCACGTCGACGAGACACAAATCCGCGTCGATGGACCGAACCACAATTCGTACCGTTGAGCGCCGATCCGAGCCGCCAATTGGACACCGAGTGCCGCCGCGATTTGAGAATCTTCCATGACCACGTCCTGTCTCCGTCGGCGCGTAACCCGAGCGCACTGCGTCACCGTCTTGGAAACGCGTCGGCAACGGCTTCCGCCGCCACCCACTGGGAAAATCCTGCGCGAACTTTACAGAAAAGGTCAGCCCACGAGCCGACCGGGCCGCACCGCAATTTACGTCGTCCACACTTCCACCCGATCGATCGGTGCCGCGCCGTTTCGCAACCGCACACCACCAAGCGATCATCCGAGTCGACGATTCTACGCTTGCTAGCTGCCGTGTCAAAGGGGTGCCAGCATCGAAGTGGGAAAGCGTGTCGATACTCGTCGTCAAACGCGCGCGAACGCCGGAATTACTCGCGTTTGTCGCTCACACCACCCGCCCGGAAATTTTTTTACGCCACGCTGACGCGCGGTGGAAAAAATTTTCCGCGCGCCCCCTTGCAAAACTCCAGCCAGTTGCAGCTTAGCGCAAAATCCGCACCAACACGCTCCGCCGATCCCACGCCGCAAACCCGGCCTGCTCGTACATCGCCAGCGCCGGCCGATTCGCCGCGTCCACCGCCAACACAATCCGCTCCACGCCCGCCGAGCGCGCCAGCCACTGCGCATGCCGTGCAATGCGATGTCCCCAGCCGCGCCCACGCGCCTCCGGCACCAGGCCCATGTACATCAATTCCCAATGCCCGGCCCGCGGATGATCGGCCAACAACAACACGCCCACATCACGGCCGCCCAGCCCCGAGCTTGCCGAGGGGCAGCACACGGCAATCAACCAATTTTCGGCCCGAAATACGCCCGTTTCGCGATAGCCGTCGATCACGTCCTCAATCTGCCGCTGGCCGTTCAGCCCCACGCAGTCGAGCGTGCCCGCGTACGTACGCTCCACCACGTCGATCAGTCGGCGTCGCTCGGCCGGATCGTACTCAACGAATTGCAGCTCGCCGCACTCAGGTGGCTGCGTCGGAAATTGCTCCGCCTCGCACGACAAATAAATCAAATCGGCCAGATGCGAGAACCCGGCCGCCGTGAGCACCGGCACCAGCTCCATTTCACCCGGCGGCAGCAGCACCTGCGTCATCACGACGCCAGCCCCGTCCAGATGACGGACCGCCGCCTCCGCCAGCCGGTGGGCCACTTGAGGATCCTGGGAGCCCAATAGCCGCGGCGGCCAAAGTACCGCGGTATTCCCCGGCTGCCTCTGCCCCCAGGCCGCGCCAACCACGCGCCCGCCGCACAGCGCCACATACAGCGCCTCCGCGGCCGCATCCTCTGCATCCAGCAACGCCCCCGCAATCTCGCGCCGCTGACTGGGTGCAATCTCACTCAGCGCTAGCGCCACGGCATCGCCACGCCGCTCCGGCGGACAAAGAACAATCTCAACAGGCGCACCCGACATGCGCTAAAGAATAGCCGATATCGACGAATCTCGGCAGGTCACGCGAACCATGACAGAAGTTTGCCGCAAGTCTCCTTGCCTTCCTCTCTCCTTGTCTCCTTGTCTTCCCCTAATTCGGCCACCTCGCCCAGTGCATCTGGTTTTCCTCCTGCGGCGTCGCATACCGAGCCTTGTCGAAGGTCGACTTGACGGCGGACGTGATGCCGGTCGGGTCCGAGCTCGCAGCACTCGGAGCGGTCGCTTCGGCCCCGGCAGTGGCGGGCGGCGGGACCGTCGTCGCGACCTGCGGGATCGATAGCGCCGGCACTCGCGGCGGAAGATAGCGCTGCGACCCCGGCCGCGCCAGCTCCAGCTCCACGGCAATGCTCGAATGGGGCGTCGCACTCGTGAGCACCGGCTCGGGATGGGTCCGCAATTCGCTCTGCACTTTGTCGCCCGATCCTACCTGGTACACCTGCTCACCCGTCGGCGATGGCACCCGCGCGAAGTGATACGTGCGCGTCAGGAAGTTGACCAGTCGCGTAGAATCGCCCGTCCGCCCTCGGAACGAGATGTGCTCGATCGCGCCCTGATCGTTGAAGAAGTACGTCAACGAACCGGCGATCGAGCCGATGTCCCGCCCCGACACCAGCGCCACGCGCACGGCCAACAATCCGACGTCCGTCGGCCCAGTCGACTTGCGATCCCAATTGCGAACCACCCAATCGCGCGTCAGATCGAATCGCAACACGGTCTCGACGGGGTGCATTCGCACGCTTTCCAAATGCGGCGCCGGCGAGAATGGTTGCTGGCCAGGCGACAGCGGCATGTTCGGCGTTGCCGCGCTCACGCCTGTCAACGTGGCCCCCGGCACCGCCCACGGCCACGACCAGCCGTTGCCGTTGCCGCTGGCGCTCGGCGCGTGCGTGGCATTCGTCCCAGTCGCGGCGGGCCCAGTCGACTTGTGCGACACCATGTACGGCACGCCTATCGAGGCGCCGACCAGAGTCGCTATCATGAGGGGTCGTGTGGACATAAAACGTTAGGCTGTGCTTTGTTGAATACATAGCCCGGCCATCCTGGCCGGCTTCACCGATTACCATTTTCCCGTTTGTCGCGTCATCACCACAACCGACCCAAGATGGGTCGGCTATGTTCTCGACACAGACCTTGTCATAGTCGTTTTCGACGCTTCGAGCTGCAGCCCTTTGAATGAGCATGACAACGGCCATCTGTAACGACGTTGCCGATTACCAGTGGCTGACCGGCGACGAAGCCGGCGCACTGCTGAACGAATTGGCGGCCGATCCGGCACCGCTTCACACGGCCGTCGCCCGCCTCCGCCGCCAACTTTCGCCGACCCGCGTGCACCTCGCCATCGAGCAAGTCGAGCTCCGCCGCCGCGCCGCCGACAAATTCTCCCACGCCGGCCGCATGTTCTTCACCCGTACCGCCCTCGAACAAGCCACGGACGAATGGACCGCGGCGTACAAAGCCACGCGCCTCGTGCGAGCCGCGGGGTTTACCCCCGCGGTCTCCGACCTCTGTTGCGGCATCGGCGGCGACCTTATCGCACTCATCGAGCGAGCCGGGTTGCTCGGAACTCGCAGTGGCGAGTCGTCCCCGACCCCGATTGGCGTCGAGCTCAGCCCGATCACCGCTCATCTCGCAGCCGCAAACGCAAAAACCGTCCTCAACCGCGAAATCGATATCCGCACTCAGGATGCGGCCGACTTCGACTTCTCCACGGAAACCGCCTGGCACATCGACCCAGACCGCCGCCCCACCGGTAAGCGCACGACATCCCTCGATCACTGCACGCCAAATCGTGCCACGCTCGACGAACTGCTCGCGCGCTCACCGAACGCCGCCATCAAACTCGCCCCCGCCACCGACGTCCCGCCCGAGTGGACCGCGAGCTGCGAGCGCGAATGGATCAGTCGCGACCGCCAATGCCGCCAGCAAGTCGCCTGGCACGGCAACCTGGCATCCACCCCCGGACTCCACCGCGCAACCATCCTACCAGCCGCTTGCGGCTTAGCGCTCCGTACAATCACCGGCCACCCCAACCAACGAATCCCCATCGCCCATGAACCGGCGCGATATGTCGTCGATATCGACCCCGCCGTCCTCGCGGCGCACCTGTCCGGCACACTCGCTGCCGAGCACGAACTGCACGCCCTCTCGGCGGGCCCCACGTACCTCACCGGCGACACAGCAATTGGCACCGACCCCGCACTCGCCTGCTTCGAGGTGCTCGACCTGCTGCCGCTACGCACGCGCACACTCAGCCAACACCTGCGCACCCAAAACATCGGCCAACTGGAAATCAAAAAACGCGGCATCGACATCGACCCCGACACCTTCCGCCGCAACCTGAAGCTCCGCGGCGACAACGCGGCCACGCTGCTCCTCACCAACATCGCCCACCGCCCCACCGCCATACTCGCAAGACGAATGTAGCCCTCTCGCTCCGCGAGAGGGAACTTCTCGCGGAGCGAGAAGAGTACTTTTCTCCGCTCGTTGTCGCTCCTCCGCCCGCCTGCTAAAATCCCAGATTCTCCACGGCACGTCGCCGAATTTCGACTACAAAGACACGAAACATACAAAGCATTCGTTCTTGTTTTCTTCGTGTCCTTCGTGCCTTCGTGGTTAACAACTGTTTTCATCCGCCAACAATCGAAAAGAATCTCAAGATGTCAGACGCATATAAACTCGCCGTCATCGGCGGCGACGGCACTGGGCCCGAAGTTGCCGCCGAAGGTGTTAAAGTTCTGCAGGCCGTCGCCAAACTTGAAAACATCGAGTTCGAGTTGACCGACCTCGACTGGGGCGGCGACCGCTACCTCAAAACAGGCGAACCGCTCCCCGCCGACGGCCTCAACCAGCTCCGCCGCTATGACGCCATCCTGCTCGGCGCCGTCGGCCACCCGGACGTGGCCCCCGGCATCCTCGAGCGCAAGCTCTTGCTCGACGTCCGTTTCGGCCTCGACCAGTACATCAACCTCCGCCCGGTGAAGTTGTTCCCCGGCGTCGAGACGCCGCTCAAGGACAAAGGCCCGGCCGACATCGACTTCATCGTCGTCCGCGAAAACACCGAGGACCTGTACTGTGGCGCCGGCGGCTTCATGCACAAAGGCACCGCGCACGAAGTCGCCACGCAGATGGCCATTTACACGCGCCGCGGCTGCGAACGCTGCATCCGCTACGCCTTTGAGCTCACCCGCCGCCGCAACAATCCCAAGGGCAAAAAGCTGACGCTCGTCGCCAAGACGAACGTCCTCACCTTTGGCCACGACCTGTGGTGGCGCACTTTTCGCGATGTGGCCGAGGAGTACCCCGACGTCACGACCGACTACAACCACGTCGACGCCTGCTGCATGTGGATCGTGAAGAACCCGGAGTTCTACGACGTGATCGTGACCACTAACATGTTCGGCGACATCATCACCGACCTGTCCGGCATCATCCAGGGCGGCATGGGTGTCGCCGCCGGCGGCAACATTAACCCCGAGCCGGGCGGCACGAGCATGTTCGAGCCGATGGGCGGCAGCGCGCCCAAGTACACCGGCACAGGCAAGATCAACCCGATCGCCGCGATCAACGCCGTCAGCATGATGCTCGACCAACTCGGCGAACACAAAGCGGCCACACGGGTGATGAACGCGATCCAAAAAGTAACGGCCACCAAGATGAAAAGCCAAGCGGCGGGCAAAATGGGATACACGACTGGCGAGGTCGGCGACCTGGTGTGCGAGGCGCTTTAGCCATAAAGCCGCGACCGCCGTCGACACGTCCCCAGCCGCGCAGCGGCGAAATCGCTTAGCCGTGGGCGTCAGCCCACGGAAAGCG
>JBIOWO010000029.1:0-3365 GCA_044868555.1 Lacipirellulaceae bacterium
TTTGGCCGGTGCTGAATTTGGGAGTTTGGACGGGGGGGGCGGGGTTTTTGGAACGCTAATCTTCGCTGATCTTCACTAATGCAGACTAGCGGAGACTAGCGGAGATTAGCGTTCCGAAGAATTTCACGCAGAGTCTCGGAGACGCCGAGCGAGCGAGAGATTGTGGCGGAGAGGGAAGGGGGATGGGACATTCTGGTTTTTGGAATACCAGAGTGTCCGCTTTTTCGGACCTTTTCCGGCCTCGTGCGTGACGAGCGCCATGCCATGGCCAGGAGGCCGGCCATTACCAGGCTTGCGGAGGCCGGCTCTGGTATCGCCAATTGGTCCAGGCTGCCTGATGCGGTCGGGATGACGTTTCCGATGCGGGCTCGCCAGAAACCGTAGTCGTCAGCGTCGATCGTGCCGCTGCTATTGCCATCTGCTCCGCTGCCGGCCGGTGAGGCCGGTTGGCCAAGGGTCTTGCGCCAGAGAACATAGTCGGCCGCATCCACGATGCCGTTCAGGTTGTAGTCGCCAGTGGGAGCGATGCTCGCGGCGGTCTGGCTGACGACGTAGATGTGGTCTCCGGCGCCCGAGTCACCGTACGTCGAAAACAGGAAATCGCCCGTCAGCGGATCGACGACCGCGCCAATTGATCCGACCAGACCGGTCATGAATGCCAATTGTGTGCCAAAATTCGGGTGGCCGTTGGCATCCAGCTGGTAGGCCGCGACTCGTTGCGAGCCGTAATTGGCCACCTGGACGTGCTTGTTGGCGTCGTCGAAGCCGGGCGAGTTGGGCGGCACCCAGAGCATTTGCTCCGGAGAGTTGCCGCCGCCGAACTCCATCACCGGGCTGACGTTCGAAACGTTGAACGTTCCGTTGCCGTCTGGCGTGAGGTCGGCCGTGTACATTCGGCCGAACGGCCAGACCTGGATGAACCGGATGCCGCCAGCCCCCGGGTAGCCGGCTGGCACGAAGGCGACCGACCCCGTCGACGGATACACGCCGAGCGCACCAAGGTCGATGATCTTGTCACGTTCGAAGCTGCCTGGCTTGTATTGGTACAAAAGGTTGTCCGGATAAGTGGTGGCAAACAAGACCCCGTTGGGGCCGTAGGCCAAGCCACCATTGATATTTGGTGACGCGTAGGCGAAGTTGCCGGTGATGCCGCTGAACCCGGTGATGTGGCCCGACGCATTGCGGGCCACCGTGGCGGGCACGATCCCGCGGGCCAATTCGGTGACCTGGGCGCCGATCAAGAGCGTGTTGGGGTCGGTGGACGAAAAGCACAAAGCGGAGTAGTTGCCGCCGAACGGAAACAGCGGATACTGACCCAGGTCGGCCGTGATCGAATAATAGTCCTGGAACGCCGGGGTGATGACCGGCGCCGCGACGGCCGGCGTCACCGCGGCCAGGGCGAGGAGGGTGATGGACAGACCGATCCGGCGGGTGCTGGCTGGCACGTGATCCCCCCTCAGTGGTGCGAACTAGCGAGACTGATAACGCCGCCGATGGCGCCGCTCGCTTGGGCGACTTAGGAATCTTAATCGCTCGCCCGGCCGATTTTAGACACAGTTTCGTCCCGTCGTCAATTATTTTCCTGCTTTTGATGACGCCGTGTGCCACTGGCACTGCCAGTGGGCTTATTGCCAAACCCTTGCGGCCATACTTGATGGGAAGACTCCCGCATTGAATAAGCCGCACCAAACACTGGCAAAGCCAGTGGCACCCAATTCTACGGCGATGCGCCGGCGACTTGCTCGTCGGCGGAGATAGGTCCGTAGAATTGCCAGTTCGGCTTGAAGTCTTTGGCCAGCTTTTCGTTGGTGAGCAGCGCGCGGACCATCACGATGGGGATGCTGTTTTCTTTCAGGATCGCGTCGTGGAATTCGCGGTTCGTCATCTTGCCGGAATCGACGAGTTCCTTGCGCAGTTCACGGATTTGCAGGCCGCCGAGCATGTAGGCTGCCTGGTAGAGCGGCTCAGCGCCTTCGAAGGAGCGGCGGACTTCGGCGGCTGCGTTGTGGCGATCGAAGCCGACGTTGGCCACGAGGAAATCGATGCACTCTTCGGGGCTCATGCGGCCGAGGTGGAAGCTCAGCGAGAAAATAATTCGGGCGCAGCGGTGCTTTCGCCAGGTGAGGAAACCGACGCGGTCTTCGGGCGTCTTCGGGAAGCCGCGGTCGTAAAGCAGCATTTCCCAATACAGGGCCCAGCCCTCGCCCCAGAACGGCGTCGAGAACATGCGGCGATACGTGTGATGGCGGGCCGTCATGTAGAACTGCAGATTGTGGCCTGGGATCAGCTCGTGGTGCACCGTGGCGCGGGCGAACGGAATGTTGTTGCCGCGCATGCTTTGCAACTTTTCTTCGTGGGACATGGTGTCGGTCGGGAACGAGACGCTGATTTCATTGCCGCCGGTGAAGAAGGGGTTGATGAGCTGCCGCCGGGGCGACATCATTCGCAGACCCCACGTTTCGGCCGCGAGCGGCGGCACCGTGACCAGGTCGTTTTCCTTCAGATATTCGATGGCCTCCAGCGCCAGATCGTGAATCAAGTAAGGCTGCTGGCCGGGCGGCACGTGCATACGCTTAACCTTTTCGACGGCCTTTCGCCAGTCGTCGCCGAGGCCCATTTCCTGCGCCGCCTTGGTGAGTTCGGCTTCGCACCAGGCGTTTTCGCGCTCGGCGATTTTCAAGAGCTGCTCCGGCGCGTACGGAATCATTTCGTGTTGCAATTCCACCAAGAGACCGTCGCGACCGATCGGATGGCCTTTGATCGGGCGATCGGCGGAGGTCGGCAGGTCGCGGCGGTCGTCGGTGTCGAGCGGACTTTCCGGCTTGCGCAACAGGTAATTGATGTGGTTGGTGAGCAAGAGGTAGTCGACGCGGTCGGCTGCGGAGAGTCTGTCGAAATCGAGCTTGTCGAGGGCTGACAGCCACTTCGCATACTGGGCCTTTGCTTTTTCGCGCTGGGCGGGCGACTCGGGTTGCCGTCGGCCGGCGCCGGACGCGTCGCCGCCCCGCCGCCGGTCGGACTCCTCGGCTTCGTCATTGTTGTTCGGCCGATCTGGGTCTCGGAAGCGATCCTGGTTGCCCCATCTGCCGCGCTGGCCGGGGAATTCGGCCCGGAACTTGGCGATGATCGGCTCCATGCGTGACGGCGGCTCGTCGATGAACGTTTTCAGGTCCGGCGCGTCACCCACTGGCTGCTCGCGTGTGGAGTCTGTCTTAGCGTCGCCATTGGACGGATTGGGACTCGGCGGGCTGGCAGCGGTGACCGTTTCTTCGTGCGCCCCGCCCAAAATGGCGGCATACTTGTCCAAGGCTTCATCCGCCTGTTTGTACGGTGCGCGAAGCCACCACGTGAATTGAGGATCGTAG
>JBIOWO010000030.1:0-4217 GCA_044868555.1 Lacipirellulaceae bacterium
CAGCAGAAGCTCGATGCCCAGCTGGCCGAATCGGTCGCTGCGCTCGACGCCTACCAGTCCACTCTCGACAACTGGCAGCAGGAACTTGCGCGAGAGCGCGACGAACTGCTGCAACTTCGCGTAGCAATCGAAAAATACGAACGAGAGCCGGTCCCCTCAGCCAACGGCGCTGGAAACGAACAGCTGGAGCTGATGAAGCAAGAGTTGACCGCAGCGCGCGAACAGATTTCATCGCTAACCGCCGATCTGGCGCTGGCCCGTGCACACGAGCTGGAGCTCGGCGAGGCGTTGGCCGCAGAACAACATTCGAAGGACACCCATACCCTCCATCACGAGGCGTTTGACGAAGCCGTCGAATTGGCCGCCGCGGGCAGCCACCGTGGCGACACGGCGCCCAGCGGACACGGCCGGGCTGAAACCCGCCGCGGCGCAAGCCCTGTGCTCGGCTCGGTGATGGAGCAATTTGGAAAATTACGCGAGCAGCGCTCGCTCAGTCGCTCAAACACAAAACCTCGGTAACGAACTATGGCACGTCAATTCACATCTCAGCTGAATTCGACACGGTTGCGAGAACTGTTGCGGTTGGGCGAGCCGTTTTCGACGTGGGCTCGCTGGACGGTCGGCGGAGTGGCGCTGGCGGTGTTCGCGGCCGGCATGTGGTGGCACATTGCGAGCTATCTCGGCATCGGCGCCGTGGTGCTGGTGGCCTTGATCTGGCTTACCTGGCCAGAGGGGCAACAACAGCCACAGCAGGCCGCGCGGCCGATTGGAGGAAATCGCCGGCCGCGGGTGCCGGGAAACAGCGAGCCTGAGGCTAAGTCGTTGCAATTGCCACCGCGCTTGGCGGAACAGACGGGCCTGGGCGAGCCTCGCCGCGGCACCGGAAACCTGGTCGACGAAATGTTGGCGACGGGACGCTACGCGTTACTGCTGCGCCCCGAAATGAATCGCCACCTCGATCGCGATCACATCATCCGCGCCGTGCGCCACCTCGACGAAGCAATGGCACTGGTCCCAGCGGGCCGCGTGCTGCTCGGGCCGTTGGCCGAACAGGCGACGTCCTCCAGCGGCGCATTCGATGCGAACCCCAAGATGCTCGAGAAATTCATGCAGCGCATCGATGCGCTGTATCTCGATCGATATGTCGTGACCAATCTCGAATTCCAGCAGTTCCTCGACGCCGGCGGCTACGAAAAACTCGAGTACTGGGATGAAGAAGCCCTGCCGGCGCTATTGGACTTTGTCGACGAGACGGGACAACCGGGCCCGCGATTTTGGGTCGAGGGACGCTTCCATGCCGGCGACGAACGCAAACCGGTCGTGGGCGTGAGCTGGTACGAGGCTTCGGCTTATGCCCGCTGGGTGGGCAAGCGACTGCCGACCGACGCGGAGTGGACCAAGGCCGGTGCCTGGCCCGTCGAATCGGCGCCGGGCCGCATCGCCCAGCGTCGATATCCATGGGGCGAGTCGTTCGACATCCGGCGGGCCAACCTGTGGGGCTCTCACGGCAAGAGCCCTGTCGACGTCGACGAGTATTCGGACGGCGAAAGCGTCGGTGGCATCCACCAACTGGTCGGCAACGTTTGGGAATGGAGCGCTTCGCCGCTCTCCGCCTCGGCTGAGCCGACGCTGCACGTACCGGAGACGTTCAAGAGCGTCCGCGGTGGCGCGTTCGACACCTATTTCGAGAACCACGCAACGTGCCACTACCAGAGCGGTGAACATCCGCTGGCCCGACGTCACAACATTGGCTTCCGCCTGGCACTGCCGATGTCGACGCTCGAAGTGGCTGATGGCGACGAGTCATCCGACGATGGCACCGAGCAACCGACAGCGAAGTCCCAGATCCAGGAAGCATGCGCCGCGCTGGCCTAAGCTGCCGAGCGACTAGGTCATCGGGCCCGCTTCACCGCATTTTGGAATCCGAATCCTGCATCCCGAGTTCCAGGTCACCATGTCCTCACTAGCCCAAATCCCGTTGGAATCCTACCTGCTCTCGCAGCAGGCCGCGCCGATCGAATGCCTGATCTGCAAGCAGGAGAACTGCCGCTCGGCAACGCGCTGCCGGGCCTGCCGTGCGCCGATGGCGCTCGCGCACCAGGCCGAGTCGGTGAAGTACGCGCCGCGATTGGTGGCCGTGCTGGGAGCCAGCGGCGCGGGCAAGACGACGTACCTGGGAATGTTGATGGACATCCTGACGCGGCAAGTGGGGCTGCCTCATACGACGGCCCGTGGCCCGCTCTCGATTTCCTTACAACAGACCACGGCGACGGCCCTTTCGACGGGCTGGTTCCCGGAAAAAACGGAGCACGACCCCGAACATTGGCATTGGGTGCATTGTCAATTCCATTGCCGACGGCGGCGACGACCGATCGAAGTCGTATTTGCCGATGTGGCGGGTGACGCGTTCGCCGAAGAGACCGAACACGACAATCGCTACCCGGCGATCCGCGCAATCCTGACCCATTGTGCCGGCGTGCTGGTGCTGGCCGATGCCGAACGGCTCAAGGCCGGCGACCACGAGCACGACTTCGTCACGCTCAAGCTGCTCACCCTGCTCGGCGACTTGCGGGAAGAGCAGCTGCGTAACCGCCGGTTGCGTTCGAGCGAGAAGCGGCCGCTGGCGGTCGTATTGACTAAGTCCGACAAATGCGATGGCACGATCGAAGATCCGCGTGATTTCGCCGAGGCCCACGCCGCGACGCTGCTGGGCAGCTGCCAAACGCGTTTCCCCCGGAACCAGGTCTTTGCCTGCTCGGTCGCCGGGGCGACCGCATACCGGGATTTGTATGGCACGCGGCAGCATGTCCCGCTGCGGATCGAGCCGCACGGAATAGTCGAGCCGTTCGGTTGGCTGGTCAACGAAATGGGATAGTGCGAACCGCACGGGCATGTAGTATCGGCCGCCGTGGGTACTGCAGGCCCAAACGACGAAAAAAAGCGCTAGAGTCACACGAAACGCGCTCCGGGGCGTTTGCAGCATGGCATTTCAACGAGAGACTTCTGGAATGGGCAGTGCGGAACCACCGTATACGCATCGGTTCTCGCACGGCTCGACGCCGCCCGCGAATTTCTCGCGCGAAGAGACGCGGCCCGACGTAATCGCCCGGCTCGAGGCGCTGGATGACCTGATTTTTGCCGCGATCGATGGCGACCCGTCGGCGCTGCAGGAATCTGGGAACGCCTGGCACCGCGCAGTGGCCGAGTTGGGCCACGACGCGATCGAGGAGACGCGCCGGCAATATCTACGCCATGCTCAAGGTGTCTGGGAGAGACTGCGCGGCCAGAAAGTCCAGCCGCCGCACAAAATATTCGCCGCAATCGAGATCATCGGGCTGCTGGTGAACGCCGATCGATAAACGCTCTGCGACTATTGCTCGTTGCTCATCGCTTCCTCATCGGCTGATCACGTTGAAGAACCGCTGGAACAGGTAGTGGCTGTCGTGCGGACCGGCGGAGGCTTCGGGGTGATACTGCACGCTGAAGGCCGGCACTTCGAGGTGGTTTAGGCCCTCGATCGTGTCGTCGTTCAGGCTGCGGTGAGTGATTTGCAGGAAATCAGGCAAAGACTCTTCCTCGACGGCAAAGCCGTGGTTCTGCGAAGTGATCTCGACGGCGCCAGATTCGAGGTGCTGCACCGGATGGTTCGCGCCGCGGTGGCCGAACTTGAGCTTGAAGGTCCTTGCTCCACACGCCAGCCCGAGCAGTTGATGGCCCAAGCAGATGCCGAAAATCGGCTTCTTGCCCAACAGGCCGCGGATCGTGCTGATCGCGTACTCCAGCGGTTCCGGATCGCCCGGGCCGTTGGAGAGGAAGATGCCATCCGGTGCGACGGCGAGCACGTCCTCGGCAGTCGCGGTGCCGGGAAGGATCGTCACCCGACAGCCCATGTCGTAGAGATGCCGCGGGATGTTCCACTTCATGCCAAAGTCCAGCGCCGCCACATGCGGGCCGTTGGTCTTCTGCTCCCTGCTCCCTGCCCCCTGCTTCCTGCTATTCAAATGCGTCCATGTGCTGAGCGGCTGTGCCCAATCGCTGGGCTGATCAGGAAGCACCTCCCGCACCAGATCGCGGCCAACCAGGCCTTTGCTGGCCCGGGCTTTGGCAACCAGACTCGCACTGTCGAGATCGACGGTCGAAAGGCATCGAGAGCATGATCATGAGCGGCCCGCCGATCCGCGCCAGCAGCGCGACGGGGTCGGCGACCCGGGTGCCGA
>JBIOWO010000031.1:0-7619 GCA_044868555.1 Lacipirellulaceae bacterium
AAACGACTGGGATCCATGTTGATTGAGTTGATCGCGGTTGTTGCCATCTTGGGCGTGATCGCGCTCTTGATCGTGCCGCGGTTGTCCACGCAGCGCACGAGCGCCGATCGGACGTCGTGTTTCAATCAGAAGGCCGAGATCGAGCTGCAGGTGACGCTCTGGCAGCGCAACAACGGCTCGTATCCGGTCGCCAATTTGAGCAATATCGGGGCGGACACCGCCTATTTCCCCAGCGGCCTGCCTACCTGCCCGGTCGACGGCACAAGCTACACAATCAGCACAACCACGGGACTCGTTACCGGCCATACCCACTAGGGGCGGCCGGGCGGGGAAAAAACTTTGCATTTCGCGTTGCCGCGAATCCACTGTGACCTACGTTTGGACATACAATCCGCCGAAATCGGCTGGGTCCATGCAATTTGAGCGGCTGTTGGGCCGAGTGACACGCACCGCGTGTGGGTATTGGAGATAAGATCATGTTCACGTTTAAGAATCGCAAGCGTCGTGGTTTCTCGCTGATGGAGCTGCTGGCGGTCGTGACGATCCTGGGGATCATCGCGGCTATCATCGTTCCTCGCGTGACGGTGTCCAGCGACACCGCCAAGTCGAAGGTCAACGCCCACAACAAGGCCACGATCAACGCGGCCGTCGAGCGCTGGTACATCGAAAAAGGCGCATGGCCGGCCACGAACATGGCGGACATCGGCGCCGACGCGAACTACTTCCCGGACGGCATCCCCACCAACCCGGTCAACGGCAGCGCTTACACGCTGAATGCGACGACGCACCGCGTGCAATAGAAGAAGATAGGTGTCGGGTGTCAGGTGTCAGACTCAAGGGACTGACACCCGACACCTGACACCTAATTACGAAGCCGTGGCACATACCAAGCAATACGGCACACCGCCAACGTTTATCATGGCACGACGCGCACGAGCGCGTCGTGCCATGACGCTTTTGGAGCTGGCGGCGGTGGTGCTGATCGTCGGCCTCCTGGGCGTGATGGCCGCCACCCGGTATGGCAACAACGCGATGGCGGACGTCGGCGCTCAAGGCTTCGCGCGACGGCTCGCGCTCGATTGCTCCCAGGCACGCCGGCGGGCCATCAGCACGGGCGACAATCATCTGCTGCGATTCAGCTTCTCCGGCAGCAATGCAACCCAATACGGCCTGTACTCTCGCCAGGGCGGCAGCACCACGCTGGTCGACGACGTGCATGCGGTCCCGTCGGACGTCACCGTCACAACGGCCGGCACGACCGACATGGAATTCAACTATACGGGCGAAGCGCTCGCCTCGTACACGATTACGGTGACCGGCCCGGATCGCACCTGGACCGTCACCGTGCCCCAGGTGACCGGCAAGAGCTTCGTGCAGTAGTCCGTGTGGCACGTCCCTGAGCCACAGCGAAGGGCGTGGCTTGCGCGGGCGGACTTCGCCACGCCCATCGCCGGAAGCTCTGGGCGTGCCACCCGCATAGTTGCGCCAGCCGACAACTGAACTACAGCCGCTTTCTTTGCCGCCTCCCCTGAAAAAGCTACGTTTTCATGGGTAAATACGTGCCAGCCGCTGCGGCGGCTGGCGGAATCGCAGGGGGTCATCGTGCCATGTGGCATCGGCGTGCGCACAGACCGCGGAAAGCGTACTCGCTGCTCGAGGTCATGTTGGCTTCGGCCATTTGTGCGACCGCGCTCGTGCCGGCCCTCGCGCTACTGCGCGACGGACTGGCGCTGGCCGACACGATCGACACCCGGCACCAGATTCTGTTGTGCGGCGTTAGCAAGCTCGAGGAGCAGCTGGCGATCGTCGCGGCGACGTGGAGCACGGGAAGCATTGCGGGCGATTTTTCCGCCGATGGTTATACCGGCATCCGCTTCACCGCGACGCGATCCGACTCGGCCGCGAACGGCGGGATCACCGGCCGCCTGATGAACGTGTCGGTTACGGCGTACAGCGACGACAACGGCAACAGTGCGCTGGATTCGAGCGAAATGCAGACAACGCTGACCACTAAAGTCAGCAAATTGGTGAGTTATGAGGACAAGGCGGGCACTTAGTCGGGGGCGGTGCGGCATGTCGCTCCTGGAGATGATGACAGCCACCGCGATCATGGCCACGTTGATGGCGACGGTGGTGGTCGTGGTGCGGTCGGGCTACGCCGCCTGGAACGCGCAGGAAGCCGACATCGACCGCTTGGAAAACGCCTACGGCGTGTTGCGGCACGTTGCCCAGCAATTGCGGCAGGCCAATTCGGTGACGGCGATTTCGGCCGCAGCCAGCACGACCGGCTCGCTGTCGTTCCTGCCGGCGACCGGCGCCACGCGCACCTGGAGCTACAACAGCGGCACGTCGGAGGTGTACTTCGACAACGGCACCGGCAATCAGGTGCTGGCGAAGACGATCAATTCACTGAATTTCGTGGGCTATAAGGCGGACGGAGTGACGGCCACGACGACTGTCGGTGAGATTCAAGTCGTGAAGTGCACCGTCCAGGTGACGTTGCCGCGCGGCGGCGGCGAGAATCGCACCGTGTCCTGCCGGTCATGGATTCGATCGTGGTAACGAGCGAATGACCCAACTTCGACACAATCTGTCCAGGAGAATCCGGGTGCGGCGGCGTCGCCCGTCGGCCGGCGTCGCGCTTTTGCTGACGCTGTTTGTGCTCTCGATTGTGACCGTGTGGGTGGTCAACATGCTGGAATCGGCGACGGTCTACCAATCGGCCCTGCGAAACACCATCGAATATGAGCAAGCACTGTACCAGGCCAATTCGGGCGTCCACCACGCGGTGGCGGAGTTGGAAAACGACACATCCTGGCGGGGCACCGTGACGGCGGGCAGCTATCCGGCCAGCAATTCGTATTCGGCAACGGCCGTGAACGGCGCCGTGGCCGGCACCGTCGACATTACGTCCACCGGCGTGGCCGGCGCCACGACGCGTCGATTATCGGCAACCGTACAAGTCAATTGAGGACTTTGAAATAATAGGGATTGGGTGCCTGGGGTCGAGCATCAGCGAGCCCCCAGTCGCGAACTGCTGGGGGCTCGGCCGAGCCTCGACCCCAGGCACCCACGCTTGCAACTTGCCAAGCGATTGGAGACTTAACATGGGAAATCAACGAACTGCGGATCGACGGGCGCCGTCCGATCGGCGCCAAGCGAGCGACCGGCGGCGGCAATCCGACGCCCGCCACGCCGTGTTCGAAGTGTGCCGCTCGACGCTCAACCTGGCCCTGGTGATCCGCCAAACCGGCGGTGCGGCCGACAAAGTGGTGACGCGCACGGTGCAGTGGCGAAAGGAGGCGTCGTCTTTGCACTCCGAGCGCGGCGTGCAGGAGCTTACCGACGCCTTTCGCACGCTGGTATCCGACGAGCGACTCGCGGGAGCCAGCGTCCGCATCGCGCTGGGCGGCGAATTCTGCGTGACGCGCGTCATCACCGGCCCCACGGACGAAGTCCGCCGCGAGTTTGCCGAGCTCGAAGAACGCAGCCTCCGCTACCTTACGTTGGGGCCCGGGCGGAAGGCGCTGGCCGGCAACGTCCAGCAACTCGACGCGCGGCATCAATACGCTCTGCTGACGGTCGCCAATCAGAAAACACTCGACCTATTGATGACAATTGCCGAGAAGGTCGGCTTGCAGATCGAAGCCATTGAGCCGTCGCTGATCGCCTTGAGCCGCACGCAGGCCCATTTACGAAACGGCTGCCAGGAGGCCTGCCTGTTGATCCAGGTGGATGAAGGCGCGGCCGAGCTGGGCATCTGCCATCAAGGCCGGCTGCTGCTCGATTATCGACCCGGCGGTCAGACCAACGCCGCGAATGTGGCCGACGTCGTGGCCCTGCACTTGTCGCGACTGCAACGATACATCCAGCGATACCATAGTTACCTCGATTCACCGTTGCGGCACGTGTATCTGACGGGAGATCCGGAAGAGGTCGAACGGGCGCAAAAGAAGTTTGCCAAACTCAAGCAGTTCCAGGTTGAGGTGCTCAACCCGGCCGACCTGAACATGAACTGGGAGCATACGGCCGACGTGCCCGGCACGAACCTGGCCGCCGCCCTGGGATCGGCCCTGCTGATTTATCCCGAAGCGGCCGAGCAGCAGGCCCCGAACCTGATCGCCAGCACGTTGGCCGAGCTGCGGCCGCCGCTGCGGCCCGTGCTCGTTCGCAGCTTGATGCCGGTGGCCGCCGTGCTGCTCGTCGCCGCGACGCTGCTCGTGTTGCATGTGCGGGAGTGGCGCGAGACGGCCGGCCTGCGGGCCGAGTTGGACCAGCTCGCACCGGCCTGCACGCGGGCCACGGAGCTGCGACTGAAACAGACCGCCGCCGAGGCCAAGCTGGCGCAACTGGCCGAGCTTGAAAGTCGCCTGCCGCAGCGCAATTGGCAGCAGATTCTCGGCCGCATCACGCAGAGCATGCCGGACGATGTCTGGCTGGATCGGCTCTCGGTGCACGATGGCAAGGCCGCGAAGCTGACCGGTGCCAGCTATACCGATGGCGGCGTCTACGACTTCGTAGCCAACTTGAAGCAAGTGCCGGACGTGGCCGAAATCGCCCTGGAAGGCACCGGCGTCGGCCAGAGCCAGTCCGGCCCGACCACCAATTTCGACCTCCAATTGACGCTGGCAGACTTTGCCGGTCGTAACGGAAGTGAGGATCGCCATGATTGAGGAAACTTTGCGGAAGTTCTGCGAATCCCCGCACCGCGTCATAATCGTTATAGCCGGAACGTTTATTGTAGGGCTTGTGCTGATATTACCGCTTGTCGATGTTTACCGTGCCGACCATAGCGATAAGACGGCCTTGTTGGCTGAGTTGGATTCGGCAAGAAGTGTCGCGGCTGAGCTGGAGACGTTCGAGCACCGCGTTACGGAAAAGCTTGCGCAGTTGGAAGTCCAGGAAGCGCGGACGGTCGACGAAGATTCGTTGGCCACGCTCCGCGGCAAACTGGTCGACTTGGCGAAGGAGACAGGTTGCAGCATTCGCCGCTTGACCGTGGGAGCGGCGTCGTCGCGCCCCTGGGTAGCGGGCGACGACCCGATCGCACCCACGACGACGGCCAAGCCGGACGCAACGCCGTCGGGGTTTGTGCTGGAGTGGCGACCGGTGAGCGTGTCGCTGAGTGGATCGGGTGCGAGCCTCCGCAGCTTGCTGGAGCGGATTGTCGCGGCCGACATGATGATGCACGCCAAGAGTGTGGAGATGTTTCCCTCGAACCCCAGCCGCCAATCGCTGACGCTGGACCTGGAGCTGTGGTTTTTTAACCTGGCCCGCAAAGGGTAACAACGTAGCTGAAGTCGCAAGACTTCAGACAACGTAGCTGAAGTCGCAAGACTTCAGACCGCTGCTGAATTCTTGCGAATTCAGCTACTAGGTAGGGAACCGCAAGGATGCGGTGCCAACGTGTCACCGGAGGACACATGCCACAAGCGAGTGTAAGCAAGCACGCGCGACAGGGACGGTCGTCGCCCCGCGGCCGCTGCGCTGTTGCTGCGCGAACACTCACGCTGCTGCTTGCACTTGTGCCCGGCATTGCACTCGCCCAGTCTCCGGAGCTCGCGGAAGCCCAGTCCTCCGATGCCTCGGCGGACGGAGTGGCGGTTCCGAAGCTTCCCCCACCGCCTGCCGCCGGCGCCATCGTCGACGCCACCGCCGGTCACGGCGAGGACCTGGCCACGGTGCTCGAACGGCGCGGCGACCTCAACCTTCACGGCCTGACGCTCAACGCGGCCCTGTTTACGATCAGCGAGCAGTGGCACGTGAACATCGTTGCCGGCAATGTCGAGGGCACCGTCAACGGCGTCTTCAAGCGGGCGCCGCTCCGCGAAATCCTCGATTCCATCCTGCTCTCGAACGGCTACAACTACCGCGCGGTCGGCAACAGCCTCGTCGTCAGCTCGTCCAAGGACCTGGGCCAGATCAATCCGTTCTTCCAGTCGGCGACCATTCCTGTCACGTCGGCCGACATCGACGAAGTGGTGGAGGGTGCCAAGCTGCTGAGCACGCCGCAGGGGCAGGTGCGGCCAATGAAGTCGGCCCGCAGCATTATCGTGGTCGACTTCCCCGACCGGGTGAAAATGATCCGCGAGTTCGTGGCGACGCTCGACGGCGCCACCGGCAGCCAGTTCGCCGCGCCGGGCAGCCGCGAAGGCGTCCCGCTCGAAGTGGGTCATTATCGCACGCAGTACATCACGGCCCGCAGCGCCGAGCAGGCGCTGCAAGCCGTGCTCAGCAAGAGCGGCCGGGCGGCGGTGCTGGAACGCGAGGACCGGTTGGTCGTCACCGATTTCGCGCCCAACCTGGTGATGGTCGAAAAAGTGCTGGACATGATCGACCGGCCCCGGCCACAGGTCCGCATTACCGCGTTGATCTACGACATCAGCCTGCAGGACATCACGCAGCTGGGCATCAATTGGAACCAGGGAGTGGGCAGGGCGGGGGTCGATGCCAATGGCGACTTGCAAAGGACATTTACCGTCGACTCGGTGATGCAGGTGCCGTTCGCGCCGGCCACCGCTGGCAGCACGTTGACGTTCATGAACCTGAGCCGGCATTTGGACCTTACGGCCGTCATCCTGGCGCTGCAACGGGCGAACGACGCCCGGCTGTTGGCCGATCCCAACGTGGCCGTGCTGGAGAACGAAGAAGCCCTGTTCCAGAGCGTGTCGGAAATCCCCTACCAACAGTTAACGCAGACGCAGCAGGGCGGTCAGATCGGCACGACCGCGTTCAAGGACGCCGGCATCACGCTCAAAGTGCGGCCAAAGATCGCCGCCGACGGCACGATCGAGATGCAGGTCGCCCCCGAGTTCAGCCGCCTCGCCGGCTTCACGCCCGGCGACAACCAACCGATCATCGACCGCCGCACTGCCAGCACCGTGCTGCGAATCGCCAACAAGCAGACGGTCGTCATCGGCGGCTTGAGGGAGCGCCGAGACGTCGGCGACTTCAAGGGCGTGCCCTACTTGAAGGATGTGAAGCTGGTGGGACGGTTGTTTCGCTCCCGCGACACCAACGTCCGCGAGAGCGAACTGGTCGTGTTCATCTGTCCCGAGATCATTCACTACGCCGACGAGCCGCGGCTGCGGCAACAGATGGTGGCCGACACGATCCGCTGCCGGCTGGACCAGATTCCCGAGGCGGAAGGCTGCCCGCCCTGCTGCCGGCGCCTGCCGCCAGGCATGATGCTCGGCGAACCCCAGTTCGGCGAGCCCGCTTCAGCGGGCGGGATTGAAAACGGCGACATCTTCGCCCCCACCGATTCCACGCCCGCACCAACCGAAGCCCTTCCGCCGCCACAACCCGACGAGCTGCCGCCGCTCTCCGCCGCGCAAATCCCGTCGGCCGAGTTTCAATTCGGCGTAGCCGGCCGGTCGGACCACGTCCGCGCGATGGTCGCCGACGGCCGACTGCGACGGCTGCCGCTGGTGGATCGCGACCAGCTACAACCCGTCATCCAGGTGTCGACGGCGCCGACAAACTCGTTGGTCCCAATCTCGGCGCAACCGACGCCGCAGGCAGCCGCAGATTCAGGCCGCGCCCCTTCGCCCCAGGTCGCCCGCCGCTTGCCGGCGACCGAGATTCGCTAGCGCGACCGCCGTGGGGGGGGGGGGGGG
>JBIOWO010000032.1:0-2689 GCA_044868555.1 Lacipirellulaceae bacterium
CTGCCACGCCCTGGAATTCCTACGCACGAAGCTCGACGACCGACTATGACAGCATCAGAACTCCCCCGCTCAACGGCACGTAAAACCTGATAAAACCTAAGGAGGAAGCCCCTGGACGCGAAGCGGATCGAGATCGTGAAGCCCCAACGGGGCGATCGTAGGCGACGCATGGCAACTGTCGCCCCGTTGGGGCTGGGAAACCTTCACGCGACCGATGTCCAGGGGCTTCCGCCCCTGGCTATGAACGACCGCGGCTTTGCCGCTGGAATTAGGTCGCTCTGCATTACTTGGAGGCTTCCCCCAAGTACTGCCGATACGCCGCGTCCGGCCGAAACTCTTCCGCTCGCTCGCACCAATGAAACAACACGCCGAAGCGAAGCCGGAACACTTCGCCGGCCGGCACTTCGACGCGGCTCGCATCGCCACTGCGCGTAAACGCCTTCCGCCCGAACGGGTTGAGCGTCATCAGCCCGGCGTCGCGCGCGTGGCACCAGCTCTTGCCGAAGTTTTCCGGATGCGGCATGATCATCGCGCCCACGAATTGGTCGCCCACCATGCCGCTGTAGTCGCACCAATCGGTCTGTTTGCCCCACACGCCGCGCTCATCGCGCTCGCCGCTGCTGTTGAGAATCCGCCCACCCAGCTTGCTCTTCACCGCCACCGCCTTCGCCAACCGCACGCCCAACCCCATCTCCTCCTGATCGCCAAAATAGAAACTGTCCGTGTCCGAGCGAAACGTGCTGTCCCACAGCATCAGCACGCCATCCGCAGTCGGTTCGAATGAATAGCGGCAAACTTCGCGACAGATTTCCCGCCCGCCGCCGGCCGCCAGATACCGATTCTCCACTGCGAACCGCAGCACGCCGTCCTTCTCTGCAGGCTCCTCCACAAACCGCACGTGCTCCACCGGCGCCTTCATCCGCCAGTCATCCGCGCCCGACAGGTCGCCAAACGCCAGCCACAGCCCCGCGTGCATCTTGTCGTGGTCCTGTGGGTCGTCCGCAGCCGGCGGATGATTGCGCGTGATCTTCACTCCGGCCGGCGTGAGCACGTTGGCAAAATACGGCCGCGAGATCGCCGGGTCGCGAAACGAGTACGTCGCAAACGGCTTGCCCCGCAAATCAATCTGCAGCGACCCGCGCGTCGCATCGGTGCGGACGTCCCACGTGTCGCCGAAGCATTGCCCACACGCGAGCGCCGCCACCGCCGCCGCCAAACCAAGCCAAACCGTCCGCATATTCATTGCTCCCACGCACCCATTCCACACTCGCATTTGCAACGATAGCTGCCAATTGATTATCCTCTCACAATACCCCGCGGTCACAGACCTCGGCTACAACGTTACTTACCTGCTTTTCGGACACCGCCATGTCGACCACAACATCGACGTCACCGGCCGCACCGGCCGACCTCACCCAAGCCGCTCGCAGCGCGGTCCTGGCGGCCGCCTTTCTCGGTTTGGTGTTCGACGGCGTTGAGTTGGGCCTGATGCCGGTCGCCTCGTTGTCGGTGGCGACCAGCTTGCTGGGCGATGCGTACACGAAGAACCTGGGCGGCACCTGGTTCGCCTGGTTCACGGCGGCCTTGATGCTCGGTGCGGCAATCGGCGGCAGCTTCCTCGGCAACCTGGGCGATCGTATCGGCCGCGCGCGGGCCATGGGAATCAGCATCCTGTTCTATTCCTGCTTCGCCGGCCTCGGCGCGTTCGTCACCACCTGCGAGCAGATGCTCGTGCTCCGCTTCCTGGTTGGGCTGGGCGTCGGCGGCATGTGGCCCAACGGCGTCGCCCTGGTCGCCGAATGTTGGCCTACCGCCGCGCGGCCCACCGTCTCCGGCATCCTGGGCGCCGGCATCAACGTGGGAATTCTCGGCCTCTCGCTGGTGGGCCGCGCGTACCCGTTCACGCCCGAGTCGTGGCGCTGGATCTTCGCCCTCGCGGCCGTTCCGGCCGTGCTCGGCATCCTCGTCATCACGCTTCTCCCCGAATCGCCCAAGTGGCTCGCCTCGCGCGGCCACGACCGCAAGCCCGCGCCGCCACTCACCGCACTATTTCGCGGCGATCTGCTGCGACCCACAATCATCGGCATCCTGCTCGCCGCGGTGCCGCTCATCGGCGCCTGGGCCGGCAGCAAGTGGATGATCCCCTGGGCCGACCACGTCGGCGGCGAGACCTACAAAGAGCTCAAGTCGACAACCCAAATGTGGTGGGCCGTGGGGGCCGTGATCGGAAGTTTTCTCGGCGCACCGATCGCCGCCTGGATCGGCCGCCGCCTTTCCTATTTCCTCATCAGCCTCGGCGCCACGACGCTCACCTGGGCCATGTTTCAGTGGACCGCCCCGCTGGAACCTTCGTTCCTGCCCGTCGTCTTTGCCCAGGGTCTGGTGGCCACCCTGTTCTTCGGCTGGTTGCCGCTGTATCTACCCGAGTTGTTTCCCGTCCACGTGCGGGCCAGCGGCGCCGGCGTGGCGATGAACATCGGCCGGTTCGCGACCGCGGGCGGCGTGCTGGCCGCCGGCTGGCTGTTCACTCAATTCGACAGTCAGTATCCCGCCATCGGCGCTGCCTGCGCACAGATCTACGCCCTCGGCATGCTCATCGTCTTCTGGGCCCCGAACACGACGGGAAAGTCCATCTAGTGATTTCAACGATCTGTCGTCTTCAATAGCCGGCGAGCTACGTCTCGCCGGA
>JBIOWO010000033.1:0-7204 GCA_044868555.1 Lacipirellulaceae bacterium
CACAAGCGGCAATGCACTTTTTCACGCTCGAAACGGTGGAGGCGCTGGCAAGCTCGAACTCAATCTCTCGAGCGTTGTCCTGGCCAGCACCACGGAGCTCTTTGCTGACTCGGCGCTTATCGACGTAAGTGCCGTCGTGAGCGGGAGCGGCGGAATCCTAAAAACCGGTTTCGCGCACGTGCGGCTATTCAATCCAGCCAACAGCTACACTGGCTTGAATGACGTCCGAGGTGTCAACCCGTTGTACGGCGTGTCGATTGCGAACTTCGGCGTGAATTCCGCATTCGGACGCGGAAACTTTGCCCTCGATAATGGAAGCATCCAAATTGATGGGCCTAGCGCAGCGACGGACCGAAATGTCACGCTTGGATCGCTTGGCGGTACTCTTGTCCCGTTAAACGCGTCGAGCACGATTACATGGACCGGTCCGATCAGCGGGACGGGCACGTTGCGAAAATTCGGCCTTGGCACGTTGCAGCTCTCAGGCACCAATACCTATGGCGGTGGCACCGATGTTGCGGTTGGAACGCTTCGACTTGGAGCAAGTGAAAGGATCCCCGACGGCTCGGCGGTGTCCGTAGGTGGTGCTGTTAACGGTACGCTTGACCTCAATAATTTCAACGAAACGATCGGCTCGCTCGCAAGCTTCAGCGCCACTGGCAACGTACTGCTCGGCAGTGGCACGCTGACAACCGGCGGAAACAATTTGTCGACGACGTTCTCCGGCGTCATCAGCGGCGACGGCGGGTTGACTAAGACTGGAACCGGTAAGCTCACCCTCTCTGGAATCGGCAACTCCTACCTTGGCACGACCACCATCTCAGGCGGCACGCTCAGCGGCAGCAAGATCGCTGATCTGGGCACAAATTCGGCCTTTGGCCAGGGAAACATCATCATATCGAACGGCGCAACGCTGAATTATACCGGCGCGTCCGCTTCTACCAATCGCACGTTTGCCCTTGCCTTGCCGGGCGGCGGGATCATTGATATCGAAAACTCCGGATCGGCTCTCACCATGAGCGGCGCCGTTGTTGGCGCAAGCCATCTCACCAAATCCGGTGCGGGCACGCTGATATTGACGGGCGGTTCTCATAACTACGGCGGGGTAACAATTGTCAGCGGCGGCACGCTCGTTGTGGACAGCATCATTGGCGTCGGCCTGGGAGGTGTTGCCGTCAACGCCGGCGCGACGCTCACCGGAGCCGGCGCCATCTCCGGACTTGTAGCCGTTAGCAACGGCGGCACGTTGACCGGCACGCTCACGCTCAATGGCGGGGCAAGCATCGCTAATGGCGGCAACGTTGCCCCGGGCACTTCTGCCGGCACGCTCACGATCAACACCTCGTTCGTCCTCAATCCAGCGTCGAATCTCGTTTTCGAGCTCCATGGCGCCAATCAAACTGTCGGCGCCGGTGTGAACGATCTTATCGCCGGCGTTACGAACCTGACGCTCGACGGCACGCTCAACGTGAGCGAAATTGGCGTGGGCTCCTTCCTTTCCGCCCAAGCCGGCAACAAATGGCGATTGATCACCTACTCTGGCAGCTTCTCGAATAACAACCTGTCGCTCGGCACGATGCCCGCCCTGCAGTCGGGCCTCGCCTACAGCATCGACACATCCACGTTCGGCCAAGTCAACTTGCTGGTCTCCGCCGTTCCCGAAGCTCGGGCCTGGCTGATGCTGAGCACGTTGATTGTCGGCGCAGCAGGCGCTCGCGCCATCTGCCACTGCTGCCGACAGCTCGTCAAATCTCGATCAATGCAGCTTTGAACGTAACGCCATCAGGACTAGGAGATTCAAAATGTATTTCGGCTCGATTCAACGAATTTGTGTTTCCGCCTTCGCAACGCTCCTATTGTGCGGCCAAGCGTCGGCCGTCCTCGTTACCATTCCCTTCAACACACCTAACGTACCTGTGCCCTCCGAAACGTCGCCGTTTGGAATCAGCACGTTTGTCTCCAACAGTTTCTTCTACACTCAAGGTATACACTTCCAATTCACCGGCAACGCCAATGCCCCGATCAACCCGCCGAGTGCCATAGAGCTCGGATCAAGCCCCGGTCCAGCAACCTACTTTCATTTCTCGCCGCTCCCAGGCTACCGCATCGACTCGATCGGCATCTCGGCCACGGGCGCATTCACCGGCCAGTCGACGACTTTCCGCGTCTTTGCCGCGAATGAAAACCTCGACTTCATCCAGTACGACGCGGTGATGACACCGACCGGCTCCGGCATCGCCGGCCTTAACGGCGGCGCCGTGTTCCTTAGCGCGAACGCCCTGCCGGCCGGCATTCCGATCACGGCCTTCCGCGTCTGGCAGCTCGACGACGGCTTCGGCATCCTCGACAACCTGGTCGCCAACGTCAGCGCCGTCCCCGAAGCACGGGCCTGGCTGATGCTCGCGTTTGTCGGCGCGGGAACCGCTGGCCTCGTCGTCCTCCGTCGAGCCCGCGCCGCCGTCAGGCGATGGGGCCAGAATTAGTTGCTGAAGTCGCGGTCACAATCGGGTCGTCTCAACGCACGCCGACGAGTTCCGTTCCGACCCTAGCACACTCCGTGGCCCATTTGCAAACAAATTCCAAGCGATTGGTCTTCCGCATCCCCGCAGCCCAAAATTCAATGTTTGCCCCGAATTGTCCTCAACAAATCAAGCTCCCCCCGACCCCCGACCTCCGACCCCCGACCTCCGACCTCTAACCTCTGACCTCCAACCTCTCGCTGAGTACTGTGCCAACCAACTCACTCCCATTTGGCACACTACTTGGCGCAGTACTCGCAATCCGCGATCCGCAATCGACCCTGAACCCTAAACTCTCAACCCTGAACCCGGAACGCCGCCCCCCTGTCTCGCCCAGTTCTCCGCACTTACCGCCAAGATACCCAAAATTCGGTGGGGGAATTGTGGGCATCTTCGCGAAAACCCGACGTTTTTCGATTCCCACCCTGTTTCAGCACCGCGACACCCAGATTACCGCCGAAACGGAGTCAGCGCGGCCAGGAGGGCTTGCTGCAACTCGCCATTTGCCGCGGCCATGAAATGCGGGTGCCACAAATCGAATTCGCCACCATCTCGGCCGACCACCACGCCGCCCGCCTCACGCACCAGCAGCACGCCGGCAGCTACATCCCAGGGATGAATGTGAGTTGCCCAGAACGCGTCCAGCCAGCCACATGCCACGTATGCCAGATTGAGTGCCGCCGAGCCGGACCGCCGCACCGCTTGGCACACCTGCACAGCAGCCACGAAATCCAACAGGTCCGGTGCGTCGTGCGGCACGCGGGCCGGCAGGCTCACCGCCACCAGCGACTCCGAAACCTGCGTCGCCGTGCTCACTCGCAGCCGGACCCCATTCAGCCAGGCACCCTGCCCGGCGGCAGCCGAAAAACACTGTTCCGTGAGCGGATCAAACACCACTCCCACCAGCAATTCCCGCCCGCGGGCCAGGCCGACCGACACCGCGTATTGCGGATACCCGTGGACATAATTGGTCGTTCCATCGAGCGGATCGACGATCCAAACCAGCCGGCCGTCATTCGCCATGGCCGCCTTATCCGGCCGCTCCTCTCCCAAAAAGAAGTGCTCTGGAAACCGCTCGCTAATGACGCGTTGGATCGCCGCCTGGGACGCCAAGTCGGCATCCGTCACCAGGTCGGCCGCGCCTTTCTCGCGGGCCTGAAACCGGCCTCGCCAGTCCAATAGCTCGCGTCCTCCGGCTCGGGCAGCCGCTTCGCAGGTCTCTAACCAGGCGTTTGGAAATTCGTCGGACACGGCGTCACTCTAACTACGAAAGCCGAGGAATTCACTAGCGTTTCTCGGAACAAACCGCTCGCAGCAAAGCGAAAAATCCCCCGCCCGGCCCTTCGCCGCACACTTTGCCATAACCATCGATCCGCCAAGGAGTAACGGCGGCCCGCTCGTCGAAGTCCAAAAACATCGCAATATTTTCCGCGAAGACTATGGACACGGTCAGCGAAATGGGTATCATCGTTAGTGGAACAAGATTCGTCGGTTGTGTCTTCCGAGAATCAGTAATCCACGTTTGTGGAAGGCGATTGCCTAATCTGTTTTATTCCCTCGCTCGGTAACACGGCCTCTTCTCTGTTCCGGCCCCGTCGCGACATCCTTGCGGTGTTCGACGGGGTTTTTTATTGGTGTCGCGTGGCGAAATTGCGCCCTCATCTTTCTACAATAACGGACTGGTCACTTCAGTGACCAGTAAGCCCAGCACCCACGAAACACACTTCCTCTGCAGCCTCACAACATGGCATGGACGTTCCAAAACTTGCTCGCCTTGTTGAATAGCGGCACGCTCACCGGACAAGTCGATGTCCAGTGCCCGCAACTGGGTCTCCACCAGCTCCATCTCGAATCGGCAGCGCTCGCCGGACGGATGTGCAGCGTCGAACGCGACGACCCGTCCAATCCTTCCGCCGCAGCCTGGCCCGCAACACTCCTCGAAGCCTACGTCCGCGGCGACGATTTGGTCGCAACGTACCAGGCAACCGACGACTGGCCGTTCGCTCCGCAAGTGTACTGGCGGGCCGACAGGCTCCCGTCAATCGACGATGCGCTGACCTCCCTGTCGCTGGAGGTCTCTGTTTCGACGCATCTACTCGATACCCATCCGCGAATCTGTGCCGTCACCCAGCTCGCTGCCGACGCGATGTTGCACGTTGCGCCGACTGATGATGACGTTTGCACGACGTCAATCGACTCGCGCCGCGAATCCGTTCTGCATCCCGATGGCGGAGCGTGTTGCGTCCTCTGGCGACTGCCGGGCGAAAGAGTAAGCTACGCGGAAATTGTCCCGGCAACCGATTTCCGCACACTTACAGTGCGGCAAGAACAAGATGGAGCGTGCCAGGCACGATGGGAGCTGATCGCGGAATTCCTCGAAAAGGGCGTCATCCGCCGCACGCGTCTGCAATCGGTCTTCCTCCCGCGCGAGTGCGATGTTGAACTGGCCGCCGCCTGCTGCCGACAATTCGCCGCCCGCCCGCTGCCACTGACGACGTAAGCGCAGATTTGCCTTTCCAGGCCGACTGTCTACGCGAAATTTCAGGCTAGAAAACCTGACCTGCAGAAATCTACCGCCGCCGCCTGCGTCGTCGCGCCGGCGCTTTCGCCGGATGCCGCACTGGCACACTCGCGCCGGCGCCATTCGACTTGGGAGACGGCTTTTCGCCCATCAGTCGCGCGAACGATACGCGATGGAGCTGGTCCAACTCCACCAGCTCGGCCAGGCCAGCCGCCGCCAACTCGCGGCCGGAAACGTACCGGCCCGGATTGATCCAGTCGTGCATCGCGTCCGGCGTCACCCCAAACAGCTCCGCCAGCAGCGCGTCCATTTCCTGTTCGAGACTCCCAAAATGCCGGGCCCACTCGGCCGCCTCCGCCAACCCGACATTCTCCTCGCTCTGCCAGCGCATGGGGTGAAACAGCATCACGCTGAACGGCGTGACGATCCGCCGCTTGCAGGCCGCGAACGGCCACAACGTCGCCGACGAACATTCGCCCGTGACGATTCCCGTCGCCTTCAAGTCGCGCAACTTGATCAGCGTCATCAGCGACACGGCGCAGTACGGACTGCCGCCCGGCGAATCGAAGTAAATCGTACATTCGCCACCCGGCTCGACGCCGAGCAGCCGGTCGGTCAATTCGCCCTCGCTGTCGGTCAAATCGCCGACAATCGCGATCTCGACCGGACCCTCGTCGTTGCGGCTATCCATCATGGCCAAGGTTGCCTTTTGCAGTCCCGGAGTTGCCTCGTCAGCCGGTCGCCGTGCCACGAGCGGCTACAGTCTCTCATTCTAGGAAAGCGGGCCAATTCGTGCCAGATTTTGACCCCCGAATTGTGCCACGATCGGTCGATTTCGCTCAAATGGCCGTTAAATTCGCTACGATCGTCCCGATAACGCTTTCGCTGCCACGCCGCGTCGGCCATGAGTCACCGCCCGAATGTTTGCCAGTTTTCCGCCGCGGAGGTCGAATGGCACGGCCGCTACAACAGTATGAGGAGTTTGTGCGACCGGCAGCGGCATGATAAGTACGACGTTTCGTCCAGGCAGCGGTTCGTGAAACCTCTCCCGATCAGCCGCCTGCGGATTACAGCAGCACATCGGTCAACTGGAGCGTGTTGCCAAAGTGCTGAGACCAAATCGTGTAATCGTCCGCGTCTTGGCATAAAGAGCCAGGATTTTCTCGTCGAAACCGGGCACACGACGCTGGTGCTTGGGGACCAGTTGCGGCTCGAATGTGCCGTCGCGATCGCGGGGCGTCGCCAGCGTCACCTCGCCCAGGTCGCCTTGCACCGTCTTCCTGCTGCGGCCGTTGCGGCGGTTGGGCGAGTGGCGCTTCTCGCCCGCCCGCACGGGAGGCGAACTCGTCGCAGCCTCCGCCAACGGTCGCCGGCCAAGATGCACGTTCATCTCCGTGTCCAGCATTCGCTCCAAGCCGCTCTTCATCATCAGTCGCATGAGCTCGTTGAGCTCATCGACCGTCGTCGCCTGACTGGCAAATTCCGTCGCCAACTCCTGAGCCCGCGATTGCAATACAGAATCCATGCGTCAGTCTCCTATCAGCAAGAAAGGCGTATTATGTCTGCCGTTTCCTTGCTAGCTGACACAAGATTTCTTACAGGACCGGCGGCGACGCTTCAAGCGCCGTTAGCCGCTGAGTGCAACCAAACGGTTATCGTTGCTGAGAAGGCGCGCAGCGCTGAGGAGGCCTTGCGCAGGTGATTGCGTTTTCTGTCAGTCATGGTATTGTTGGCGGCATGTTGGAATGGCTTACGACTCATTGGCCCACGGCCGCAGCCTGGTCGGCTATCGCCGCGTTCTGTGCTGCCGGATCGTCTTTTCTTACGTTCCTCGTGCACCGCCGAAACTCCCATGAATCAGTGCGCCCGGAGCTTACTCTTGACGGTTGGAGTCGCGATACAGTGTCCGACGACGGAGATGTTGAGTCGCTAACTTGCAGTGATATTTGGAACGTTGGTCAAGGGCAGGCATTGCGGATTAAGGTTGATTGTTATCCAACGTACAGTCAGGCGCCAGCAAACATGCTTTTAGTCGCCGCGTCCACCTCAATGCTAGGAATTGTTGCGGCTGGGGACAGTGAATCGCTTGACTATCAAATTCGCATCTTTTGGAAAAGCCTTCCAGGTGAAGAGAACCGTCGACGACTGGCGCTCTCATATTTCA
>JBIOWO010000034.1:0-3218 GCA_044868555.1 Lacipirellulaceae bacterium
CCTGCGGCGTCGATTTCCTCGCCGGCCGCCACGATCCGCGCCGCAATCTTCGGCCCGATGCCGCTCACGCTCTGCAACTCCGAGGAGCCTGCCGCGAGCACCGCCGCAGCCGAACCAAACCGCGCGAGCAATTCCTGCCGATGCCGCGGTCCAACACCAGACACCAGCGCGAGCCGCACGGCATCGATCAGACTGTCCTGTTGCTCAGCCTCAACCATGGGGGAAAATCGCATCGCGGGCCTAGAGGGGGTGGAGCCACCCCCATGGTAGCACGGCTTACCGAAACCTGGTAGTTGCCGCCGCCGCGCGTCTCGACGTGATTGGAATGCGTAGAGCTCGGTCAGGCTTTTTGCAGACGGCAGAGTTTTCCAATTCGGACTCCGAGGAAAAGCCTCACGTCAACTTTCGGCTTTGTTCCAGTTGTGGCGCGGGAATTGACCCTCGCTTGGAATTACAACCTGCTCACAAACCTGATATTCCGGCGCGAATGGCGGCAGGACCGGTCGCCCGGCGCGGCGATCGACGAAGACATCTTCGCCGTGGACGCGGTCTGGTCGTATCAGCAAAAGCAGCTATAGGGGGCCAGAAGCGTGCCTCGGCGAGCGGGCTAAGCCCCGCCGCCCAAGGCCGTGCGAATGTCGTCGTTCGACACGCCGCGGACTACCTCGACGTGTCCCAGCCGCGATGGAAGCACGAACCGCAGCTTGCCGCGTTCGGTTTTCTTGTCGTGGTACATCAGCTCGATCAGCTCGTCGTGCGGCACTTCGGGTACGAGCGTGGGCAGGCCGAAGGATTCGAGGAGCTCTTGTTGACGCCTGGTGAAGGCGGCGTCGACGCGGCCCAGTCGTTCGGCGAGCCGCGAAGCGCAGAGCATGCCGATCGCCACGCCTTCGCCGTGCAGCAACTGTTCGTAGCCCGTCGCGGCTTCGAAGGCGTGGCAGAACGTGTGGCCGTAGTTGAGGATCGCCCGCAGGCCGGTTTCTTCGCGCTCGTCCTGTTCGACGACGTCGGCCTTGAGCCGGCAGCAGCGCTGGACGATGTGGGTCAACACGCCGGCATCGCGGCTGTTGATGGCGTCGATTTGGCGTTCGAGATAGGCGAAGAATTCAGCATCCTGGATCACGCCGTACTTCACCACCTCGGCCATGCCGGCGTTGAACTCCCGCTCGGGGAGCGACTGCAGCACGTTGACGTCGACCAAAACTCCGCGCGGCTGCCAGAACGCACCGACCATGTTCTTCGCGCCCGGCAGATTGATGCCGACCTTGCCACCGACCGAGCTGTCGACCTGGGCCAAGAGCGTGGTGGGAAGCTGCACGAACGGCAGCCCACGGGCAAACGTCGCCGCCACGAACCCGGCCAGATCGCCGACCACGCCGCCGCCGACCGCGACCACCGCCGACTTCCGATCGGTCCCTTCGTCCAGCATCCGTTCCCATAATTCGACGGCCACGTCGATCGACTTGCTCTGCTCCCCCGCATCGACGATCAGCACGTCCACCTCGCAACCCTGCTCGGCCAAGGCGCTCGCCACCGGCTCAGCGTACAGGTCGTCGACGTTGGCGTCGGTGATAATCACCGCGTGGGCATCGTCCTGACCGGTGTCCAAGAATTGCGCGACGCGCGCAAGATTCCCGGCCCCGATTTCGATGTCGTAGCTGCGTGGTCCCAGGTTGACGTGAACGGTGGGCATGGGTTACGGACAGACGTCGATCATGACAACGACCATTAGACATCCGCTAGCGGCGGAGCTTACTCCGCATTTTCAGGCCGTGATGCGCTGAATATCCTCTGGCGTCACGACGATCCGCCGGCAAAAGCCTGTGTGCGTCCGCACGTATTCCAGTTGCGACGCATCCTGCGGCTTCTGATGCAACAAGGACTCCACCCGCGACCGCTCCCGCGGCTCCCAATCGTCGTATTCCTCGGGCCACTGGGTTTCCGTCTCGACGACGAGCGCTTCTCGGTAGGGATCAAATTTGTCTGCCATGGGGCGGTAATGATGTCCGTGGAGGGTGGGTCGAACTGCTCCTGACCCACAGCGACTGAGTCGTTCTACCAGTAATTGTGCTTCGTCAGTATAATGCGGCCCCACGCGCTACAAAAGGTGACCCAGATGACTACGCCCACGAACGAAAAATCCGGAAAAATGCTGATCCTCGGCGTGCTGCTGCTTGGCGTGGCCATGGCCGCGGCCGCCTGGTGGTTCCGCTATTCGACGACCCATCGCGCCGTCGAGCTCTGGGGCCCGCAAGCGGCTGTGCTGATTCGCGACGCCCCGCGGGTAACGCTGCGATCGGACTCGGTGTCGACCGACGCGGAAGGCGCAGCCGAACCGGACGTCGCCCGCGACATCTCAAAGGCCAACGGGCTCACGCACCTCCGCAATGCATTGCTGGAGGACAGCAGCTTCGACTGGATCGCCAAGGGAACGGCCGACACCAATTGGTCGAAGTCGCTGGTTTTCGAGCGGAGCGAAGGGGCCGAGCCGCGGATCGTGATTCTGTTCTCGCCCGATTTCCGATGGGCCGCCAACGGGTCCGCCAGCGATCCGGCCAAATCGGCCGTGGCCACTTCGGGCGAGTTCGCTGCCGGCCTGGCCAAGTTCTTCACTGAGCAGGACACTTCCGCACCGGCGGAAGAGTAGCGTCTCGCTAGCACTGCCAGCAACAGTCGTCTGGACGCGCCCGTGGAGTTTCCTATAATCCGCGCCCCGCTGATTCGTCCGTGGCCCTCGCAACTGTCCACTGACAACTGACGACCGACTACTTCCATGCGCTCCATCGCCATCATCAATCAAAAGGGCGGCGTCGGCAAAACGACTTCCGCGGTGAATCTCTCGGCCGCGCTCGCGCGCGAGGGTTATCGCGTCGGACTGATCGACATCGATCCGCAGGCCCACGCATCGCTTCACCTGGGGCTCGACCCGGCTGCCAAGGTGGCCACGGTCTACGATCTGCTGACCGATGACGTGCAGATCGCCGACGTCTGGCAACCGGCAGAAGAGAATCTGCAAGTAGCCGCATCGCATATCGACTTGGCGGCGGCAGAGGTGGAGCTCGCCGGCGTCGTGGGCCGCGAAGTGATCTTGCGTGACAAGCTGCTCGCAGCGGCCGATGATTTTGATTACGTGCTGATCGACTGTCCGCCGTCGCTGGGCATCCTCACGATCAATGCACTATCGGCCGTGGATGATGTCTTCCTGCCGCTGCAGCCCC
>JBIOWO010000035.1:0-15352 GCA_044868555.1 Lacipirellulaceae bacterium
GCGATCGTCCTGACAATGTCGCATGTGGCCGAGGCGCAGCGCGGCGAGGGCGGGCGCGGCGGCCGGGGCTTTGGTGGTCGGGGCGGATTTGGCCTGACTACCGTGCGGTTGGCGACGGCTGAAGAGGTGCAGGCCGCCTTGAAGCTCTCGGATGAACAGAAGGACAAGGTGGGGCAGATCAACGACGATCTGCGTCAGGCTCGCCGCGAGCTGGGCGATCAGGGCGGCGATCCCCGCGAAGTGATGGCCGAGATGCAAAAACTGAGCGATGCAGCGGCGGCTAAACTTGCCGAAGCGCTCGATGAAACGCAAAACAAGCGGCTGATCGGGATTCTGGCGCAGGTCGACGTCGATGGGGCGCTCAATAACTCGACCATTGCCAAGGAATTGGGCATCACCGATGAGCAGAAGGAAGCGCTCGTCGAGGTCCGCAACGAGAATCGCGACGCGATGCGAGATGCATTCGGCGAAATGCAGGACCTGTCGCGTGAAGAGAGAACCGCTAAGTTGAACGAGCTTCGCGCCGAAGCGAACAAGAAGCTGCTGGCCGCTCTGACGACCGATCAGCAAGCCCAGTTCGAAGCCCTGAAGGGCGAGCCGGTCAAAATCGACATGGCCCAGTTCGGATTTGGCGGGCGCGGCGGACGTGGCGGCGGTGGTCGCGGTGGCGACGGCGGCGGTCGCGGCAACCGGGGCGGCGACGGAGCTGGCGGCGCTGCCCAGAGCGATCGCGGCGCGTAATCCACGCTGCAATTTCGGAAATCTGTATCGAGAGCACCAATGGCCAACTTCGTTGGTCATTGGTTGCTTTCGTTTTCTGTTGGACCGTAGCACTTTGAGGAGGTCGCTAGGATGAATCGGCCAGGTATGCGTGTGGTTTGCGTGTGGGTCGTTCTGATCGCGGTTCGCACGTCGAGCGGAGCGGAAAACTGGCCGCAATGGCGTGGCCCGGCGGGCAACGGCACCAGCGACAGCGCTAATCTGCCGACCGAGTGGAGCCTCGATAAGAAAATCAAGTGGCGAACGGAACTGCCGTCGTGGAGCGGCGCGACACCCGTCGTCTGGGGCGACCGGGTGTTCATCACGTCGCCCACCAAACCGGCACCGAGCCCGGAAGCGACTCAGGCTCAGGCCGCAGGCGTGAACGCCCAACCGCAGGATCAGCCGCGCGATGGTGATCGCGGTGGCCGGCGCGGCGGTCGCGGTCGCGGCGGCCGACAGCGTCGCGATCCGGGCGGCCAGGTGCTGATGCTGATGTGCTTCTCGCGCACCGACGGCTCTCCCCTCTGGCAGCGCGAATTGGACGAAGGCAACCGCACCTGGAACAAGCACAACGCCACCAGCCCCTCGCCCGTGACCGACGGCCAGCACGTGTGGGTCGTCACCGGCACCGGCGCCGTGGCCGCCTTCGACATGGACGGAAAACCCGTCTGGAAGCGAAACCTGCAAAGTGACTACGGCCAATTCGGGCTCAATTGGGGCTACGCCTCGTCGCCGATCCTGCACGACGACAAGCTAATCATCGAAGTGCTGCACGGCAACAACACGGACGAACCCTCGTACATCGTGGCTCTCGATCGCCTGACCGGCGAGCCGAAGTGGCGGGTCGAGCGGCCAACCGATGCCCGCCGCGAATCGCCCGACGCCTACACGACCCCGGCCGTGCTGAATTTTCAGGGCCGGCCGCAAATCGTCATCAGCGGCGGCGATTACGTGACCGGTCACGACGCGGCGACCGGTGCGGAACTGTGGCGGGCGGCCGGCCTCAATCCACGCCAGGAGAGCAACTACCGGATCGTCAGCTCGCCGGTGGTGGTGGGAGAAATGATTTACGCGCCCACGCGGAAGACGCCGCTGTTGGCGCTGCGGGCCGGCGGCAGCGGCGACGTCTCGACCAGCCACCTGGCCTGGAAATGGGAGACTCGCGGCGCGCCGGACGTGCCCACGCCCGTGGCCGACGACAAATACTTCTACATGGTCGACGACCAGGGCCTGGTGACGTGTGTGGACGTTAAGGAGGGCACCGCGGTGTGGGGACCGGAGCGAACGGCGTTGGGCACGGTGAGTGCCTCGCCGCTATTGGCCGACGGCAAGCTGTATGTCACGAACGAGGAAGCGATCACCACGGTGCTCGCCGCCGGACCGGAATTCAAAGTCCTGGCCACGAATGAGCTCGACGGCAGCTACACGCTCTCGTCGATCGCCGTCGCCGGCCACGATCTGTTCATCCGCACGTCGACGCACTTGTATTGCATCGGGGAATGATAGCCGGGAGCAAATAGCGGGGAGCGGGTGCGCGGAGCTGGGAGCAGGGAGTAATGGGTAAGGAGGATGAGTAGTTTGCTCGTTGTCCGTAGCCGGTACTAAGTACTGAGGAGCCGGTACTCCCGGCTCCCCGCTCATCGCTCCTCGCCATTTGCTTCAAGTCTGAACCATTTTCTGCCGAAACATGCAGAGGCGAACTGTTCACGGCTGAACTGGTTCGCGACCGCCGGCGCATGGAACTGCCCCGGCGGCCTACTTTTCACGCTCTTTTCTTCGCGATTGCCAAGGACGGCTAGCGTTGACAGCATCGGAGTTCAATGCCAGCGGCGGCGTGCCCGAGGCCAATCGGCCGATCGCGCGCACCTGCCAGACGGTGGTGGACGGCCGGCGGGCCGCCCGGGCGCTCGCAGATTGGGCCGGGCGGTTCGATCTGAGCGAGCCCGAATTTCACGTGCTGTGGTGCCTGCGCGACGCAACTGCCGACGGTGTCGATCAAACGACCATCGCCCACTCGCTCGCCCTGTCGCCCGCACAAGTTAGTGCCACGGTCGAGCGACTACGGGCCGAGGGCTGCATCGTTCAGCAGGCCGTGCCCGGCGATCGTCGTCGGCGCCTGTGGCAACTGTCCGCCAGCGGCCGCGCAACGCTCAACGAGATGCTCCGCAATGCCGGTAGTTTGCGGCAAGGCCGCACCGGGCGGGAGGCGGCCGCATGAGATGGAGCAAACCGCAAATCGCACTCGCCTGGTCCACCGCCTGGATCGCCCTGTTGTCCGTCGTCATTTCCACGGCCGGCTGCGGCCGCGCGTACTATCGCATCCAGGCCGACCAGGAAGTCAACGGCATCATCGATCAGAAGGCCGTGGCGGCCGGATCGGCGCCGGGCGAGTTCCGCATCAATATCAATCCGGCCTCGCGGATGTTCGACGCCAACAATCCCGACGCCCCGCCGATGCCGCCGGACGATCCGGTCTCACACGAGCTCATGAATTGCGTCGACTGCAAACCGGGCTCACCTTGCTGGAAGCACATGACGCATACGCCGTTCACCACCAACCCGGCGTGGGAAGATTATCTGCCGCGCGACGCCGACGGCGAAGTCGTTCTGGATCTGCAAGGGGCCGTGCTACTCGCGCGCCTCAACTCGCCCAATTACCAGCAGCAACTGGAAAACCTTTACCTGTCCGGCCTGGACGTGACGTTCGAGCGGTTCCGCTTCGACACGCAGTTCTTCGGCGGCACGAGCATCTTCTTCACCGCCGACGGCCGCGACCGCACCGGCACCGGCAATTCGTCGAGCCTGCTGGAAGTGCAGCCGTTTCGCTCCGGCAATCGGTTGCGCGCGGAAAAACTGACCACGACCGGCGGCGAACTGGTCATCGGCCTGGCTAACTCCTTGATGTGGCAGTTCGCCGGACCGGACGACTACACCAGCAACACGATCCTCGATTTCAACCTGGTGCAGCCGCTGTTGCGCGGCGCCGGCCGCATCCGCGTGATGGAGCGGCTCACCATCGCCGAACGTGCGCTGTTGGCCAATGTGCGGCAGATGGAGCACTACCGGCGAGGCTTCTATTTGAATGTCGTGACGGGCGAACAACCGGGGCAGGGGCCCAACCGCCGCGGCGGTTTCTTCGGCGGCAGCGGATTGGAAGGATTCAGCGGTATTGGTGCGGGCGGTTTTGGCCAGGCCGGTAATCTGGGTGGACAGTTTCAGCAGCAGGGCGCCGGCTTCACCGGTGGAGCGGGCGCCCAGCAGGCAGGCGGCTACATCGGCCTGTTGCAGGCGGCGCAGGTCATTCGCAACCAATACTCGAACATCGCAGCGCTGACGGATAGCGTAGCGCAATTGCAAGCCGCGCACGACGCAGGCCGCCTTGACCGCTTCCAAGTCGACCTGGCCCGCCAGGCACTGTACAACGCCCAAAGCCAACTCTTGAACTCGGAAACGATCTACGCAAACACGCTCGACAATTTCAAGGTCCAGCACGGCCTGCCGGCCAGCCTGAAGATCAAGATCGACGACCCAATGCTGAACAGCTTCGAGCTGCTCGATTCCGATCTGACGGCGGTGCAGACGCGCGTGACCGACGTGTTGACCGTGCTCCGCGAAATGGTCGAGGGCGAGCCGATTGCGATGGAGCCAGTCGAGCAGTTGCTGCTGCCCGAGATCGCGCCGCCGGAAGCGGGAGCAAAGTCCCGGCCGACCGATCTTCCCACGCTCGTTGCCGAGAGTGCCGAGCTGATTGCCGCAACGCAGGAGCGATTCGCCGCCGCCCAGAAGGATTTAGAGGCGATGGAAAAGGCCCTGCCGGCCCGCCGCGAGTCGCTCCAGCGGCTTGCCCAGCGTGGCGAAGTGCTGGAGGCGGAGATCGATCCAAAGCTGTTCAGCGGTCAAGAATTGAACGATCGCTACACGACGCTCAAGACAGACATCGAAGCTTTGGGTGGACGGATGCAGGAAATATGGACCCGCCTGGAATCGCTGACCAGCGACAACGTGCCGCCCTCGGCCGAGCATCGCGCGCAACTCGTCAGCGCGCTCACGCAACTGTCGGGTGAACTACTGGAATTGTCGCTGCTGCAAGCCCGTGCCCGGCTCGATGCGATCACGTTCGAGCCGGTCGACCTGACCTCGGAAGAGGCGTTCTGCATCGCCAGCCGCTATCGGCGCGACTGGATGAATGCCCGGGCGGCGGTCGTCGATTCGTGGCGGCTCGTGGCCTTCAACGCCAACGACCTGGAAAGCGACTTGAGCGTGATTTTCGCCGGCGATATCGGCAACGTGGGCGATAATCCGGTCCGGCTCCGCGGCACCAATGGCCGGCTCCGTGTCGGCATGGAATTCGACGCACCCCTCACCCGGCTTGCCGAGCGTAACGTCTATCGCCAGTCGCTGATCGAATATCAGCAGGCTCGCCGCAATTACAATCGTTTTCGCGACGACATTCAGCGCGACCTTCGCGCTTCGCTGCGGCAACTGGGGAACGACGAGCTGAATTTCGAGTTGCGGCGGGCGGCCGTGCACGTCGCCGTCACCCAGGTCGACCGGGCCCGACTGCGGCTCTCGGAGCCGGCCCGGCCGGTCGCCCCCACGGCCCCGGGTCAACCGACGCAGCCCGGCGGCGCGGCGCAATTCGGCGATACGGTGGCCCGCGACCTGGTCAACGCGCTGATCGACCTGCTGAACGTGCAGAACGATTTTTTGAGCGTGTGGGTCGACCACGAAGTGCAACTGCTCAACCTCGATTTCCGCCTGGGCACGATGGAGCTCGACGGCTATGGTTTGCGGCTGGATCACGATCAGCCGTTCAAATCGTACCTGGCCTATTTGCCGAACACCGCGCCGTTCGAGTTGCCCGACGCGTGCGGCGACGGCGGCCCGTGCACGGTCGGCGAAGTCGGCGCGACGGAGGAGTTGCCACCGTTGCAACCGTCGTCGCTGCTGCCGGGCACGAGCGGGTCGTCCGAGATGGGGCCGGCGATGATACCGCCCGCTCCAACTTCGCCAGACAACCCGTCGGAGCCCGCGGAGCTGCTGCCGCCGCCGTCGCAGGATAGCTACCTGCCGCCGGCGCCGCTGCCGGCCCCCGCGCGCCCGCCGACTCCGCTCAATAACGGACTTTAAAGCCGCAGAGAAACGCGTGGATCAAGGCGTGCGGCTGACATTTCGGGGGGATACCTCTATAATTGATGATTCGATTCACGGGGCGGACAGGACGCGGGAAGACAATCGAAATTCGGCCCCTTGGCGGGCAGCCGGTGTTTAACCAGTAGGGCCCGCAGGGTGTCGTTTTGGCCGGTTCGGCGAGCGTGGAGTGGCAGGCATGATTCAGCACAGGCATCGGCAAACTTCGTCGCGGACCGGCGTGAGCCTGATTGGCGCGACCGCGTTTCTGGCGCTCATCGCGGCGGCCGGTGGCGGCGCCTGGTGGTGGTGGCAGCACCGCGACACTTCGAACGGCGACCATATCCTGCTGCATACCGTCCAGCGCGACAATTTCGAGCTCACCGTCACCGAGCGCGGCGAGATCGAGGCCTTCGACGTGACGGAAGTCCGCTCGCTCGTCAAATCGCCGACGACGACGGGCTGCGCGATTTTGAAGATCGTGCCGGAGGGCACCGTGGTCAAGAAGGGCGACTTCCTGGTCGAGCTCGATTCGTCGACGCAAGCGGCCCAGCGCACGACCCAAAAAATCGCCGTCAACACCGCCAAGGCGCTGGAGGTCGAGGCCCACAACACGTACGACACGGCCGTCATCGCCAAGCGCGAATACTTGGAGGGCACGAATCTGCAGGAGCGGCAACTTATTGAGAGCGAAATGTTCGTGGCCGAGGAGAATCTCAACCGGGCCAAGGAGTATTACACCTACAGCAAGAAGCTGGCCTCGAAGGGCTACGTGAACGAGCTGCAATTGGAGGCCGACCGGTTCGCCGTCGAAAAAGCAAACAAAGACCTCGACGCAGCCAAGACCAAGCTGCACGTGCTGGACGAGTTCACCAAGCCGAAGATGGTCTCGACGCTGGAAAGCGCGATCCAGATCGCCAAGGCCAAGTGGGATTCCGCTCAGAGCAGCCACCAGCTGGAACTGGAAAAGCTGGCCGACCTGGACGACCAGATTGCCAAGTGTACGATCACCGCCCCACAGGACGGCGTCGTGAAATACGCCCACGTCATGAACGGCCGCGGCGACCAGGAATTCATCGTTGAGGAAGGCACGGTCGTCCGCGAGCGGCAAGCGATCATCCGGTTGCCGAACGCCGATTCGATGCGGGTCAATCTGACGGTCAACGAATCGCTCGTCCAATACGTTCGGCCCGGTTTGGAAGCGGTGATCAGCCCTGTCGGCCTCGGCGATCGCACGCTCCGCGGCATGGTGGAGAAGATCAATCAGTACTCCGAGCCGACCGGCTGGCGGCAGGCGAACGTGAAAGAGTACAAGGCCTACGTGGCGATCCTGGAGCCGACGCCCGACTTGCGTACGGGCATGACGGCCGCAGTGACGATCCGCTGCGCCGAGGTGCCCAGCGCGTTGCAGGTGCCGGTGCAGGCGATCTACGCGCACGGCAGCAAATTCTACTGCTTTGTGTACGACAAGGGCCATTGGGAAGCGCGACAAGTGAAACCCGGTCCGACGAACGACAAGTTCTTCGTCATCGAATCGGGCCTTAACGAGGGCGACCAGGTGGCCATGAATCCGCGGGCGTACCTCGGCGAGGTGAACCTGCCGAAGCTCTCGCCCGAAGAGGCGCAGCGCGCCGTGCCGCAGCCACCGGAGGGTGAACCAGCGGCCGAAGGCGCGCCGGGCGGCAACCGGCCGGGTGGGCGACGCGATGGTCCGCCGCAAGAGCCCGGCCAACAAGGTCCACCCGGTCAACCAGGTGAACGGCAACATCGACCGGGCGGCGCAGCGCCGGGCGATACCCGCGCCCCGACCGCTCCGAGTGCCGCCGGGCAGGCTCAGAAGACGCCCGCCGCATCGCCGGGAGCCGCCCAATGAGGTTGGCCGTTAGCGTTGTCGACCTCCGCAAGGACTATGTGCTCAGCGGAGAGACCGTTCACGCGCTCCGCGGCGTGTCGTTCGATGTGCCGGAGGGCGACTACATTTCGATCATGGGCCCGTCCGGATCCGGCAAGAGCACGCTCCTCAACGTGCTGGGCTGCCTCGATCGGCCCACCGGCGGCCGCTACATGCTCAGCGACGTCGACGTCTCGCAGATGACCGACGATTCGCTGGCCGAAATTCGTTCGACGCGGATCGGGTTCATCTTCCAGTCGTACAATTTGCTGCCGGCGCTGTCGGTGCTCGAAAATATCGGCGTGCCGTTGTACTACAGTCATCGAATCAACTCGGCGACCAAGCGGCGGTGCCTGGAATTGGCGGAGATGGTCGGCCTCAGCCAGCGGCTCAATCATCGGCCGACGCAATTGTCCGGCGGCCAGCAGCAGCGCGTGGCCATCGCCCGCAGCCTGGTCAACGACCCCGAATTCATCCTGGCCGACGAGCCGACCGGAAACCTCGATTCGGTCACGTCGAACGAAATCCTGGAGCTGCTCGAAGGCCTGAATCGCCAGGGCCGTACGATCATCATGGTCACGCACGAACCGGACGTCGCCGCGCGAACCAAGCGGTCGATCCACCTGCGCGACGGACACATCGTGAGCGACGAACGAAACTAGGCGTGGAGCCGGGAGCAAGGAGCAGGGAGTAAGAAATTTGCCTTACCCCCTGCTCCCGGCTCCTTGCTCCTTGCTACTACCATGCTCAACGTCTGGATCCGCACCCTGCAATTGAGCGTCAAGAGCCTGTGGATGCACCCACTGCGCTCGTCGCTGACAGTGTTGGGCATCTTCATCGGCGTGTCGAGCGTCATTTGGCTGTTGGCCTTGGGCGAAGGGATCAGCCGCGCGGCGCAGGAGCAAATCGCTAGCCTCGGCGCGCTCAACATCCTGGTCCGCACGGTAAAGCCGCCCAGCGACCAGGTGCAGGACGCCGGCTACGGCCTGACGCGCGACGATTACACCCGGCTCCTGGCCACGGTGGACTCCATTTCCAAGGCCATCCCGATGCGAATTCTGCCGGCCGTCGAATTTCGCAACAAGTCGCGCAAGATGGAAGGGCGGCTGATGGGCACCACGCCGGAGTACGCGGAAGTGACCCGGCTCACGGTCGACCGCGGCCGGTTCCTCGAGGACACGGACATTACCGAGGAGCGCAACTACTGCGTGCTGGCCGCCGAAGTTGCGGAGCGGCTGTTTCCATTCGGCGAGCCGATCGGCCAGGAAGTGCTGATCAAGGACGACTTTTACCGGGTGGTGGGCGTGATGCGGCCCCGGTCGGCCTCCGCCGGCATCGGCGGCTCGCTCGCCGCAGAGACTTTTTCCAGCGACGTGTACATCCCCATCTCCACGCTCTGGCGGCGCGAGGGCGACATGATCGTCTCCATCAAGCCCGGCCAGTTTCAGCGCGAAATCAATGAAGTCACGCAGATCACCGTGCAGGTCGCCAAACGCGAACACGTGCTGCCCACGGCCGACGTGGTCCGCAACACGATTCAATACTCCCACACGCTGCCCGACTTCACCGTCGTTGTGCCGCTCGAGCTATTGGAGCAGGCCCGCACCACGCAGCTCATGTTCATCGTGTTCCTGGGCATGATCGCCGCGATCTCGCTCGTGGTGGGCGGCATCGGCATCATGAACATCATGCTGGCCACGGTGATCGAGCGGACCCGCGAGATCGGCGTCCGCCGCGCGCTGGGCGCAAAGAGACGCGACATCACGCGGCAATTCCTCACCGAAAGCGTGGTGCTCAGCGTGCTGGGCGGCACGCTCGGCATCCTGGGCGGCGCATTCTGCCGCCCGATCACGCTCCTCGCGCGCGGCGCGCTCTTCCGCTGGTTTCCCGAGCAAATGGCCACGGTGCCGAAGCTCATTCAAGAGATGGAACCGCACCTCATCGGCTGGTCGATCCCGCTGGCGTTCGCAATCTCGGTGCTGGTCGGCGTCATCTTCGGCGTCTACCCGGCCGCGCGGGCCGCAAGCCTCGATCCGATCGAAGCGCTGCGGCATGAGTAATCGTGGTTGGCATACTTCGTGTGTCGTAATCGGCTACTTGTGTGTACGTTCGCAGCGGAGATATAATCCATTTGGAGAGCCACCAGGAGTATTCTCATGACCATCACGCTTGATCTCCCGCCGGAATTGGAAACGAAGCTGGCTGCGGAGGCGTCCCGTCAGGGCGTTCCGCTGTCGGAATATCTGCTCCGCGTCTTGTCCAACGGCGGAGAGGCTGCGCCAAGCATGCACAGCGGAGGCGAGTTGGTTGCCTATTGGCAGCAGGCTGGCGTGATTGGCATTCGCGCGGACATTCACGACAGTCGGCAACATGCCCGCGAGCTGCGAGTCAAGGCGGAACGCCGCGAGCGTCCGTGATTCATGGACGCATTGGACACCGACATTCTGATTGACGTGCAAAGGGGGCATCCGCCAGCACTTGCTTGGTTTGCCCAATTGACAGAGTTGCCGTGTGTGCCGGGCTTCGTCGTCATGGAGTTAGTGCAGGATGCACGCGACACCCGCGAGGTGGAACAGGCCCTCAAGTTGGTCGCGCCGCTGCAGATCGTGTGGCCGTCGGCGGCCGACTGTACGCGGGCATTGTCGGAATTCTCAACCTACCATCTCTCGCACGGATTGGGACTGATCGATGCGCTGATCGCGGCATGCGCCATCGGTTTCTCGGCGAGACTCTGCACGTTCAACGACAAGCACTACCGCGTTGTGACTGGGCTAATGACAGCGCAACCATATGTGAGGTAGTTTGGCGCGAAGGCAATGTCTGTCCCGATGGTGGTAGTGCTTTGCGGCACGCGAAGCGTGCCTGCTACATTAGTGCTCCATTTTCGGATCCGCGATGCCGATCACGCCGCAGCCGATTCGGGCGCCCGCGTTGCCGACTGGTTGCGAGAAGTCGTCCGGCGCGGCGTGCACGATGATCGCGCGGCCGATGATCGAGTGCGGGCCGCTGAACGTGATCATCTTGTCGACCCGCTTGTAGCTCGCCTTGCCGTCGGCGCCGGCAGTGACGTTGCCAAAGTCGCCCACGTGACGGACGGCCGCGTCGGGATTTCCGTGCTCCTTGCCTTCCGGATTGAAGTGGCCGCCCGCACACTTGCCGTCGGCCATCGAGCAATCGCCGAACTCGTGCACGTGGAAACCATGTTTGCCGGGCGTCAGGCCGGAAAGGTCGGCGACGATCTCCACACCGCCGTCGACTTTCGTGAACACGACCTTGCCTTCCACCTTGCTGCCCCCAAGCGGTTGGACCATGCAAATCGCTTTGGTGACCTCGGTCGACGTCTTGGCGGGCGCGGCGGCCGGCGCCGCCTGGCCCGACGCATCGGAAATCACCATCTGGTTGAGCACGACAATCGCAACGAGTCCCAGGACGAGTGCGGCGGTGATCGGCCAAGTTCGAGAGCGCATGGAAGTTCTCCTGTCGTAGTTCGGGGATGCGATAACCGGGAAGTTGCCTCAAGACCGGCTCTATTCTACGGCCTGCCGCCGCAGCGTCCAGGTAGGGCCAGCAGCCCCGTTTCTCGGCAACGCGGACGCTCACTTCCGCTCAACGATCGGCCCCTTTTCGCCGCCCCAGGTGAGCTCGATCTTGATTGAATCGGTGGGCCCCGTGATTTCCCGTTCGAGGCCCGACGTAGCCGCGTTGGCGTATTTCTTCGGCGCGTGCCACTTGATGGTCTCCTGGCCGATCGCCTCTTGAGCCATGACTGCTATCTTGTGCTTGCCGGTCACCGCCCCGTCTCCCATTTCAAAGCACGTGAGCACAAAGCGGCCATCCACATCAAACCCGCCGGTCGACGCGCGCGAATCGGCCGGGGCGAACTGAACATAGCCGTGCGTGAGCGGCTTGCCGTCGATCAGCACGTGGCCCGAGACCGGCACGCGCGTCGGCCTTCCGTCGCCACAGCCGACCACCGCACTCAGGAACAATAAGGCACAGACAATCGAAAAAAGTCTAATCGGCACTGGCATTTTCACTCTGGTCGATGGTGGCCATCGCGTCGTAGGCGGTCTTGTTGATCGTGTCGCTGATGAATTCGACGCGCCCATCGCCGAACACGAAATTCGCACCGTTCGGATGGATGCTGCCGAACGCGCCATTAACAATCGTGCCGTTGTCGTTCCAAAATGGTTCAATCTGCAGTCCGGGTATCGCGTTGAGCAGCGCCTCAGTCGATCGCAACGAATCGCGATGGCGGAGGGCAAAGCTCCAAACGTTGCTGCTCTCGAGCGTATGGCCGGATCGAATTTCACCCACGAATGCGGTCTTGCTCGTGCCATCGGTGATGTCTTTCAATTTGGCAACGATGAGATAGTTGAACACGCCTGTGTTGTGAAGCTTTACAGCCGCCGCATTATTCTCAAAATTTGTTCCATTCTTTCCGCTCACAAACGCGTACGTGCCGGTCGCCTCGGGTGGATTTCGTATCGGCGTAACCATCGTCGGCAACGTGTCGCTGGACGGGCAGACGTAGACCTGCGGCCGCGTCGCCAAGCCGGCGATCTTCGCTTTGTTGGTGGCCCATGCCGAATGATAATAAACGTACACGCGCTCCGGCGTATTCCAGCCGATTTGATCGAACAGGTTCTGCTCTTCCAGGAATGGCAGAATCAGCACGAAGCCACTCGTTTGCGAGTGATACTTCCAGTCGGTCGCCCAGATGGTGCAGTCCGCCTTGTCATAATCGTCGCAGCCGGTTCGGCCCGGCGGAAACTTCTTGTACGTGCTTTCGTAGTTGACGATCGCAAGGCCGATCTGCTTCAGATTGTTGACGCACTGTGAGCGGCGGGCCGCCTCGCGGGCCGCCTGGATGGCCGGCAACAACAGCGCCACCAGAATGCCGATGATCGCAATCACCACGAGTAGTTCGACAAGCGTAAAGGCTGCGCCTTTGCGCTTGCTCACTACAGGCAGCTCGACCAAAGTGAAGCCGTTTCCGGCAGTAGGTCCGCCGAGCCGAGCGGCCCCTACATTACTGAAGCCGCCTTCCACGCGCCCGTGCTTCGAGAGTCGCCTGTCCATCGCCGTCGGCTCCGCTGAAGAAAAGCCTTAGCAACCGCAGTGCCGGTCCCACGGACGTCGGCGCCGAACCGGCGTTGCGCGACACCGGGTTGTCGCGCCAGGTCATGTAGTCGGCCGCGTCCCGTAAATATCCCCGCCTCGAAGCCGGCATTGACCACCGAAAATCGAAAGAATGCCGCAAGCCGCCCGGCGCGCCGGGCCATATGCTTGACGCAAGTCCCGGCAGGGACGAGAGTTGAACGAGATCGGGCGACACCTCCATCGGATGCCGGCGCGAATCAAGCCGGCGTCGGTCGTTGTCCGACTCGGTGAATCGCCCCTTCTTTTTTCGCTTTTCGTGGTCAATACGGCTCGCGAGAGAGGAAGAGAAATAAGCAGACATGCCGGACATCGTCTTGCCACTTGCTGACCTGAACGAACGGATGACTCAGGTGGAAAGTCCGCCCAAACTGAGCGACTCGGGCCGATTTGTCCAACTGTTTGCGCAGCATCAGCGGGGCATCCACGCCTACATTTGCACGTTGGTGCCCCATCGTGTGGATGCCGACGACGTGATGCAGGAGACCAGCCTCGTGCTGTGGCGGAAATGGGAAGAGTTTGATCAACAACGTGAATTCATCCGCTGGGCGTGCGGGATTGCGTTTAACGAAGTGCTAAAGCTGCGGCGGCGCGTCGCGACGCGGCGGTACTTCTTCAACGAAGCGCTGCTGGAGCAACTTTCGGTGGAGGCGATCGAGCAGACGGACGCACTCGAACGGCGGCAGGCAGCGCTCGTCGGCTGCATGAAAAAACTGGGTCAGCGCGATCGGCAGTTGATCGAGCACCGCTATCGGACGAAGACAACGGCCCGACAGGTAGCCGATGAGTTGGGCCGGCCGGCCAGCACCGTGTACAAGGCGCTGGCGCGGATTCGCGATGCGTTGTACGAATGCGTCGAGCGCACGCTCGCGCAGGAATTGCATCCATGACGACCGATATCCGACAGACCGACACACCCGACTTCGACGCCGACCGGCTGCGCCACTTGGCTGCTGCGCAGTGCGACGATTGTCTGTCGGACGCGGAGGCCCGCGAGCTGGATGCGATGCTGGCCGCGAGCGCCGCCGCTCGGACGATGTACGTGCGGTACATGAACGTGCACGCCGGTCTGGATTGGGAGATCACGTCCCGCGAGTCGGTCGAGGAAATGGTGCCGGCATCGCAGGTTTCTCACGAACGATCGACTCCGTCGTCGACGCCCAGAAATTGGCCCTGGGCGCTGGCGGCGATCGCGGCCGGATTGCTCATCGTAAGCTCGGTAGCGGTGTGGCATACGCAAGGCGGCGCGAAGGGTCGAAAGTTTCCGCTTGCCGAATCGGTCCCCGCACATGAAGCCGTCGAGATCGCGGCGGCGGTGACGGAGCTTGGGCCCCAGGTTCAATGGTCGGTCGCTCGTCGCGATGATGCCGCGCCGAAAAAACTGCGGGAAGGCGATCTCGTCAACGTCACCGAGGGACAGATGCAGGTCACGTTCGATTGCGGCGCGGTCGTCACACTGTACTCCCCCGCCATGATGGAAGTCATTTCGTCGTCCAGGGGCAAGGCGATTCGCGGCAAGCTGGCCGCGTACGTCGTCGATGGCGCGGAGGGATTCACCATTGAAACGCCGCGGGCCACGGTCGTCGACCTGGGCACCGTGTTCGGCGTCGAAGTGGGCGACGAGGGCGCTACCGACGTCGTGGTCTTCAAGGGAGCCGTGGATTTGCACCTCGACGCGATCGGTGGAGCCGACCCGCAACCAGCGCCGCACCGCCTGACGACGGGCGAAGCGATGCGGATCGACAATCGCGGCACGGCCAGCCGCATCGTTTCGATCGCGAGCGATCGCTTCGGCAACCGGCCCGACTACCACGCCCCGAAGGTCGATCGCCCGGTGTTGATCTCGGCGGTGAGCGACAATATCGAGCGCGCGGCGGGCAGTTGGAACTACTACGAGATCGTGCACGGCGGCATGCAGGAGGACGCCAAGGCGTTCGTCGACCGCGACGAGCACGAATGGAACGGCATCGATGTCGACGGGATGCCGAAGTTTCTCATCGGCGGCGACTACGTCAAGACGTTCAACAACGACAAGTTCGGCCGCGACATTGAGCTGTTCGTCACGGTCGAGCATCCGTGCAAGTTGTACATTTTGCACGACGATCGCGTCACGCCGCCGGCCTGGCTCGTAAAGCGGTTCCACGACACGGGTTTCGACGTCGGCATGGACGTCGGTCGATTCTATCGACTGTGGGACGGCAAATTGATGGAAGACCGCTTGCCAGGTGTGGGGCCGGGCGTGAGTGTCGACGACACGATCTCTGTTTGGGAGTGCGATATCAAGGCGCCCGAGGTCGTCCATCTTGGCGCCACCGAGGCCGTGCACCGCTTCGTGAATATGTACGGAATCGTCGCCGTGCCGCTGAGCGAGAAATAAACGGCCAAAACCGTGTTGGGCGTGGGGGGGGG
>JBIOWO010000036.1:0-33126 GCA_044868555.1 Lacipirellulaceae bacterium
GCGGTTTTGGACAATACAACGTCCGCGGCGCTCGTAACCGCATCGGCCAAGTTTCCGGCGCCAAGTCAGATCGGCTGTTTGCGGATTCCAGTTTCTGGGTAGTATCGCGTGGCAACAACTGCCACTACTGCCTTGGCCACCAGGAACTTAAGCTGCGCTACGCCGGAATGGATGACGACACGATCGCCACGCTCGACAGCGACTGGAGCCAGTTTGATCCGCGGCAGCAGGCAGCACTGGCCTACGCCCGGCGACTGACGCTGGAGCCGCAGCTAGTGGACGACCAAGAGATCGCGGCCTTGAAAAAACTGTTCACTGACGCCGACATCATCGAGATGACCTACAATATCGCGCAGTTCAACTCCGCGAATCGTTGGACCGACGGGATCGGATTGCCGCAGGAGCGCTATTTTACGGACGAAGGCGAACGCACGCTCATGACTCCAACCAGTGAAAGGTTCCAGAACACGGTCAGCATCGTCACGCCTCCCACCCGGGCCGCTCGTCCGCAGCCACCGACCGTGGACGAAGTCAACCAGACATTCGCGGACTGCTGTGAACAAACGCCTCGGGTCCAACTGCCCTCGGAAGAGAAGGCCCGCGAGGTGTTGGCCAGTGTGATTGGAGATCGGCCGCTGCTCAACTGGGAACGTGCGATGGCGGGGCTACCTGGTACCGGTCCGGCACAAGTGGCTGCCCTGAACGCAATCATGACCGACGAGCATTTGCCGCTGCGGTTGAAAGCGGAGATCTCGCTGATTTCCGCGGCCAACAATCGCGCGTGGTACGCACTCGGTCACGCAATCCATCGCCTTCGCGGCTTCGGAGTAACGACTGGCGAGATTGCGGCTCTACTCCGTCCGCAGCCGTCGGTTGACGCAGATCCAGCCCATCGTTTGGCGGCGAAATCGACTGTCAACCCACACCTGATTACCGATGCCGACATCGCCAGCGTGCGCGAGAAATACAGCGACGCAGAAACCGCGCAGATCATGCAAGTCATCTGCATGGCCAATATGTTTGATCGATTTACGGAATCGCTCGGCCTGCCGCTCGAGGAGAGAATTTGTCGGTGAGTCACCGCTGCTGCGCGATTGTCGTTTCCCTTCGCCGCAGTGGCTACACGACCCGCCGGCTACCATGGGCATGATTCGACTTGCGAAACCAACTCGATTGCAAACAACTTTTTTCAAATGAGAGGTATTCAAATGACTTCAAAGCGCTCGCCTCAGGGCTTTACCTTGGTAGAGCTATTAGTTGTGATCGCGATCATTGGCATATTGATCGCACTTTTGCTGCCCGCTGTGCAAGCTGCGCGCGAGGCGGCGCGGCGCTCGCAGTGCATGAATAACCTGCGGCAGATGGGGCTGGCGATGCTCAATTACGAGCAGTCGTACAAGGTCTTCCCGCCGTCGGACGTGATGATCGTCGATACGAAGACCGGTCTGATGACTAATTCGCTCGGATTGTCGGTTCATGCCAGGCTGCTGCCGTTCGTGGAAGAAGCCAGTCTTAGGAGCTTGGTCAATTTCAGTGCGAAGTACAGCGATATCTCGAATGAGACGGCCAAGATGACGCGCGTGCCAATGTTCGTGTGTCCATCGGACGGCGGTGAAAACGCGATCGCGACTCCCGCGATTGGCGCTCCGACCAGCTACCACGCCAACCAGGGATCTGGCGTCGTGTGGAGCATCACTTACGATCCCGCCGATCCTAACTTTGCTCTCGGGCCGCAAAACGGCGTCTTGATTCGCAACGGGAACGTGAAGGCCGCCAAGGTGACCGACGGCCTGAGCCACACGGCCGCTTTTTCCGAACGCATCATTGGCGACGGAAGCAATGGAATTTCGACCGAAGAGAGCGACACGTTCAGCCCCGGTACGAAACATCCGGGCGTGGACAAAGCTTGGCAGGATTGCCTGGCGATGGACATTAGCGACCTGTCGAAGCAAGGCGTCTCGGAAGTCGGCTTCCCCTGGATTCGCGCGTATCACAGTACGACGATCTACTATCACAACAACACGCCCAACGGCCGCTCGTGCATGTTTCCACCCGGCCAGATCATGACGACGGCCGGCAGCCGGCACACCGGCGGCGTGAACATGATGTTGTGCGACGGCTCGGCCCGCTTTGTAGCGAGTGACATCAACCGCCCCACATGGCAGGCGCTCGGCAGCCGAGACGGCAATGAGATCATTCAGGACCAATTCTGACCCCGCTGGGAAAACGATCGAAACAATTGGCGAAGCGCACCGGTGAGGGGCCGGGAATATGTTTAGAGGCTTGGTTCGGTATTGCACGGCGGGTGCGTTAGTCGCCGGATTGATGGTGTGCTCAATCGGATGTGGTGGCGCGAGCGCCACCGGAGGCAGTGAACAGGAAGCCCGCGATGCACTTACCAAGGCCCTCGACGCCTGGAAGTCCGGCCGCAAGGCCGACGAAATGCGAAATGAGAGCCCGGAAGTGATCGTCGGCGACCCGGATTGGAAGAAAGGAAATCGGCTGAACGCTTACCAAGTTGGCAGCGGCATGTATGACGGCAAGAACCTGCGCGTTCCGGTCACGCTGACGGTGGAACAGCCGCCGCGCGGCCAACGCAAGGTGGTCGTCGACTACATCGTCGGCACCAGGCCGGTCGTTACGCTGTTCAGAGATGGAGAATGAAGGTTCAAATCGAAAGCTCAAACACCTTACAAGAGGGACTCCTGACATGAAACGATTCCTATTTGCAGCGGCGTCAGTTGTAATGATCGGCGTCGGCACGCTGCGTGCGGACGACCAGCCCTCCGATACGCCCAAGCCGATTCCCGCCACGCGTCCGGAAATGAAGGCAGGCCTCGAAGCGCTCAAGGACCGCCAGCCGCGCTTGCCGCTCCCAGACGGTGGGCAAGGCGGCGTGAACAACGGCCGCATGCGGGCCAGCTATTTGCCCGAGTCGTGGGGCGGCGGCGGCGGACGCGGCAATCGATCTGCCAACCAGCAAGGTGGGAGAGACTCTCGAGGCGGCTTCGGCCGGCGGGGACAGGATCCCAATGCGACGATGGACTACCCGTTCACGACGTCGCTGTTTTGGGTCGTATCGCGCGGCAACAACTGCTACTACTGTCTCGGCCATCAGGAATTGAAGCTTCGCGGGGCCGGGCTGGACGACGACACGATTGCGTCGCTCGACAGCGATTGGAGCCGCTTCGATCCGCGTCAGCAGGCAGCGCTGGGCTACGCGCGCAAGCTGACGCTGGAACCTCACCTCGTCAACGATGCCGAGATTGCAGCCCTCAAGAAATTGTTCTCGGACCCCGAAATCATTGAGATGACGTTCAACATCGCGCGGTTCAACGCCACGAACCGCTGGACGGACGGCATGGGCATTCCACAGGACCGGCGTTTTGGAGAGGAAGAGAACTCGCTCACGACGCCGACGAGCGAGCAGTTCCAGAATACGGTCAGCATCGTAGCGCCGACCACGCGCGCCGCCCGGCCAGGTCCGCCCAACATGGACGAAGTGAACCAGGTGCTCGGCGATTGCTGCGAGCAGACCGTTCGTGTGGAACTGCCGTCCGAGGAGAAAGCGCGCGAGGTGCTGGCGAGCGTCATCGGCGATCGGCCGCCGCTCACCTGGGAGCGCGCGATGGCCGGCTATCCGGGCTCCGTTGCCCAGGTCGCAACGTTGAACACGATCATGACCGACGAGCACTTGCCGCCGCGGCTGAAGGCCGAGATTTCGCTGATCACCGCGGCCAACAATCGCGCGTGGTACGCCGTGGGGCACGCGATTCAGCGTCTCCGCGGCCTCGGCGCAACGTCCGCAGAGATCGCGGCATTGCTCAATCCGCAGGCGTCGACCGGTGCATCGCCGGCACACCTGTTGGCAGCCAAGTCGACGACCGATCCCCACTTGATTACCGACGCCGACATCGCCCGCGTTCGCACCCGCTACAGCGACGCGGAAACCGCCCAGATCATGCAGGTGATCTGCATGTCCAACATGTTCGATCGATTTACTGAAGCGCTCGGCCTTCCTTTAGAGCAGACTATTGCCGAGAAAGCGTCTCCGTTGCCGTAATGATGATTAGTTCCCTTCGCTGCGGTGATTGATGACACCCCGTTCGGCAATTTTCAAAGGAATATGACGCGCTTTGGTGACCGGGGAAGGTAGGGGCGGTCCCTACCTTCCCTCATTTTTTTCTTGGCCCGCCTTATTCTCCGGCGCCGTCCGCCGGAGCAATTCGGCCAGGTGCTCCTTCCAAACGGCCGCACAAGTATGCGTGCCGTGGCCCTGGGTTTGATCGCTCAAGGGAATCATAATCGCCCGTCCGCGCGGCACCCGCTTGATTTCGCGTTCCAGAATTCCCAGCTCGGGCGGATTGATCAGGTCGTCGGCCGAATTGATGGCCAGCAGCGGTGCCTTGATTTTTTCCAGGCCGGGCGCCGGATCGTAATCCTCCGACGCCTCGAACGCATAGATCGTGTCGTTGGCATCGGCCGCCGGTAGTCTTTCCGCCAAGTATTCGTCCAGCGCTTCGTCTGCTTCGGCCAGCGTCGGCGCGGCTTTCCAGCGCAGCACTGGATTGCTCGACATCAAATACGACATTTGCATAGCGGTGCGAAGTCCTCGTGGCTGTTGCCGATAGTCGCCACCCTGCCACTCCGGATCGGTTCTGATCGCATCGATGATGACGCGACGCCAGGCGCGGTTCCGCCCAGAAATCTGCGCCGGCACGCTGCCCAGCGGCAAGAGCGCATCCATGAAGTCCGGGTATGTCTGGCCCCACAGCCACGTGTGCATCCCGCCCATCGACGTGCCCATGGCGAGCCGCAGATGGTTGACGCCCAATCCCTCCGTCAACAGGCGATGCTGGGCCGCGATCATGTCGCGATAGCCGTATTTCGGGAAGCGGGCCCGCAGACCGTCGCTGGGCTTCGTCGATTTCCCGTGGCCGATGTTGTCCGGAATGATGAGATAGTATCGCGACGGATCGAGGAGCTGACCTTCGCCGTACAGTTCTTCGGCGAATTCGGGCCGCAGGAACTGAGCGCTGGAGCCCGTCGTGCCGTGCAGAATCAAGACGGCGTTTCGGACCACGCCCTGCTCGTCGCGCGCGGGCTTGCCCAGCGTCAGATAGTGCATGCGAACTTCAGCGAGCGACTCGCCGGAGCGAAATTGAAAGTCGCGGAGAACGAAGTCTCCTTCCTGTGGCGCAGGATAGTTCGCAGCCAGCACGCTGGTGGGAAAAAACATCAAGAGATGAATCAGAGCTCGCAGGTTAGTTTTCGTCGCGGTCATCTTGGTTGTCCGGCGGAATTGTTTTCTCGCGGCGCGGCGGATGACGATGTGGCCAAGAAAAATACTCCTTGTGAACGTCGAGCAATCGCGCCAGCTCCACAATTGGCTCTGCATGGTCCTCGACGCGCAAATCGACGTATCGGTCGTTTCGACCATAGCCGGCCTTGTCGCGGACGACCATGATTGCCGCGGATTGCTTGCCGCGTTTGTCGCCGCCGGCCGCGTCGCCCGCCTTCAGCGCGGCCAGGAGCCACTCGGCCAGCTCGCTCCCTTTGGCTTGGCGGGCCTCCTCAAAAGCGGCGGCCATCTTCTTTACGACGTCTTCGCCGGCCAGCAAGTTGCCCTGGACCGTGAAATGGTCTCCCTCGATGTGTCCATACCAGGCGTTGCACTTCGATCCGGAATAAGCGGCGGCGTTGCCCTGCGCATCGACGATGCCCAATTGTCGGGTGTCGCGGCCTGCGTCGGCCTCGGTCAGCAGCCGCACCGTTTCCTTGGCATCCTTGCCGGAAGCGAGCAGCGCGAGTCCGTCCGGTCCGTAAGCCGTGTTTGCAGCCGACTGGGTGGCGATCGCGCCAACATTCGCCTTGGCATAGGGCACAATCGAACCCACGCCCAGCACCTTGCTGGCCACGGCAATTCCCAGGTCCCCGGTCGCTGGATCGAACGCGACAATTGAAAACGTATTGACAGGCGGGTCGGCCACGCGGGCAATGGAGACCGTTTGGGTTCCCCCGCCAGCCGGCATCGTCGCGTCCAACACCGTGTCCGGCGGAAGTCCTGCTTGCTTGTCGGGCATCTCGAACGCGACGTTCGGGCCGTTTCCGACTCGGAGAACGTACGGTCCCGCCGCCAATCCAGATAAGCGCATCCTCACTCGATGCTCAGCCGGATTGTCGCTTTCCAACGTGAACTGTATCTGCGAAAGATTCTCGGTAAGTAGGATCGGCTGCGCGGCGGCAAAGCGGCCGTTGTCCAGAACCAGATGAAGCGTGCCACTGTCGAGCACGGCGTGGAAGCGGCGGCGGAGACCATCCTTGGGCAAGATTTCTAATCCTTTTGAACTATCCTGCCAATCGCCGCCGTAGCAAATTCGGCCGAAGATCGGATCGTCGGCCAACACGGTCGCAGCAGTCCGCAGCGCACCGCAATAGCCGAGATCAATCTCGCAGGCATAGTACCACGACCCGCGATGATGTGGCTGACCGAGCCACGTGCGACCGAACGGCGCCGGCTCGAATCCACCGCCGGCGCCGCCGTCGTTCGCCTTGCCCGGATACCAATAGCCGTAATTCGATTCGGGCGTGCCCGAATTCATCAGCGCCCAGGCACTGAGGTACGAGGCGTATCCCAGCCGGAGGTACTCGTGGGGATCGGCGGCGAAATTCAGCGCGTAGTCGAGGACCGACCAGCCGCCCATTTGCGACATGTACGTCAACGTGTACGCATTGCCCCCGCCGCCGCGGTAATCGCTGCCGAGATAATAGTACGCCGGCTCCAGCCAGCCGCGGCAGAAGATATTCGCGGCGATCTGCGTTTCCATGAATCGCTCGGCATCCTCCGGCGAGATATCTTCTCCCCCGCGAATGCCTGCTGCCGCAGGCGTTCCATGCTCGACCGCATACTTCGCCAGCGCGTGCGTCGATTCAAATCCCGTGGAATCGAATGCATACTCCGACGCGAAGAGATTCGGCCGCTCGTTGACAAAATACCGGACCTTTCGTTCCCACTGGTATCGCAGCCGGTCCGCTTCGGCAGTCATGCCAGCCGCGTCGAGCGCGGCGATCAGATCGACGATCACCACCTCGTTGTAAAAACCAGTCGAGTATGCCGACCAACCTTCCACTTCGAGCGGCACGGTGAACATCGCCAACGCCGTGCCATAGGCCCGTTCGAGATAGTCCTTGGCACTCAGGGCCGTCTTGATGTGCGGGTGACTTATCGCCACCCGGTACATGTTGAAGTACATCACGATGATGTGCGGATAGTCGTAGCACCGCCAGATGTGCAGCCGGCCGTTTCGCCCGGGGTCTTCACTGTCGCGGTTTCGTTTCCAATCCTGGATGCCATAGATAGCGTACGGATACGTTTCGTCGGTGGTCCGCTGCAGTCCGCCCCACACAAAATGCTCAATGTAATAGTCGAGCGCCTCGACTTCCTTTTGCTCAGGAAATTCCGCGAGCTTCGATGCCAGATACGCCGGCTTCGAGAGCCCCGGGTCGTCACACGTGACCGCGTAGATGCGGAAGCCGGAGATGCGGTCGTAATTATCCGGGCCCAAGAGCACCTGGCTCTCCATATTCCACTCAGTGATCAGCCCGTTGTACCATTTCGTCGGATCGCGGTGCTGACAACGAGCGATAAACGCGGCCCGCTTCTTAATCAACGTTTCGAGCGGCTCCGTGGAAAAGAATTCCAAGTACGTGTGCCGGTCGTTGCCGAACCGCACCTTCAGCCGGTTTTCGCCCAATTTGGCAAAGCGGACCTTGAACAGTTGGTAGTCGCCGCGCTTGCCGACGGATTCGATTTCGGTCGCGTCGGCGTGCTCCGCCTCCAGCGCCACGAGATTGTCTTTGGTCCGCAGCGCAATCTGGGCACCCAAATCACTCGGCACGGTCATTCCCGGCACGACTTGAACGTCGACGAGCCCGTTGTCGACCAGAAGTTGCCGCACGGCGTCGCGATCATCGGCCCAGTGAAACTGAAACCCATAAACGTGCGTGTCTCCGCTTTGACCTTTTGGTGCGAGCGTGAGACGAGTGTGCGGCTGGCGCCAAGTGCTCCCCAGGGCATTCGCCGCTTCTGCGGCTGCGGCGGAATGGATGTAGGCGCGAAACACGCGTCGCCGGCGGTCGGCGTTTTGTCGGTTTCCGCCCGCAATTACGGCTGACTCGCCTGGTCCGGTGGATGGTGGGTCACCCGTGTCCCAATATTCAAGTCCCGTATTGTCAGCGGGAGTTAGCAAGAGGTACGGCGCGACATTATTGGAACGCATCCACAAGATGAACGAGCCATCGCCAGAGATGAAGCTGTGCTTCAAGATGACAGGACTCACAGGTCCGCGTCGGCCAAAGGGGGAACTGATCGACAGCGGCGCCGCCAGATCGCCGATCTCCAGCGGCTGGCCGGTCATGTTTTGCAGACCGATCGTCCAGCGTAGCGTGCGCTCGTCGATCGCGAAGCCAATCGTTATTCGGAGCAGCGGGGATTGATCGCCGGAGATCGTATACCTGGCGTCGTATCGCGTGCCGTCATTGCTTGGCGCGAATTCTCCCGCGCCGGACGCGGCGAGTGCCGCCGTGTCGGCCCGTTGCCACTGGTCGCTGCTCCCCCGACGGAAGCGAACGATCACGTCACCCAGTCGTCGCCCCGAGTTCACGTAGTCGGTGTCAACGCGGTCGTCGCGACGCCGCAGGCTCACGATCGCCCCGTCAGCGAATTTCGCGGCAAATTGCGATACTGCTGCGGCCTTTTTCGCGTCTACCGACTCGTCCGGCTGGACGGCGGCCGCCGCGCCCGGAGTCAAAACCGCCAAGCACGTAACGAGAACGCTGGCGAGCCCGCAGCTGGACCGAAGCATTTGCCGCCGGGCGTTGGTGTCCATGGCCTTCGATCTCCATGCGGGGAGAATGTCTATTCACCTACCGGTGTGCCGGCTCGAAACGCCAATCCACGCGCCCACCGTAGGCCATCGTCTCGTGAACAAGGTTATACAAGTCCGGGTCGTATTCCTTGAGCTGCTCGCGCGTCGTGATTGGGAAATCCGCATCGTTGGGCGCCGCATCCTGCCCCACCGCATCGAAGTAGGCCAAGACGCCTTGGGCCCAGTAATCGCCACGATCATGGATCGCCGTCGTTCCTTTCCATTTGCCGGCTTCGGTCGCCTTGTCGAACAGCTCCTTCAGCTTCGCATCGAATCGCTCGTCCATCCGTTCCACCCGCAGCTCGTACTGCTGCACGCCTCTCCCACGGTTGCTGAAATCCGGATCCTCAGGGCGGGTTCCCGTGAGGCGATGAATCGCTTTAGCGAACACGCGGATCACCTGGTTGTCGCCGACGTTCGGCTCGCTTGGATCCGCCAGCACATTTTCCTCGCCGACGACCAACAGCTTCGTATCGGGCGAATAGTAGAGCGTGCGGCTGAGTCGATCGACGCCCGCGCCGCCGCCAATGGATTCCTTGAAATCCGGCAAGTCAGCAATGCTTTCCTCCTTGCCCAGCACGACGAGCTTCACGCCGTCATTGATCAGCGCCTTAAGAATGTCGTGGCGGTAGGCGAACATCTTGCGGATCGTGTCGTTGGCCTTGAGCATGGCCTCATCGCTCGCTTCGCGGCCGATCACCGGAAATTCGCGGGCCCAGGTGAACTTGGTGTAGTACGGATCGATCTTGAACTTCGCGGGCGGGGGCGTGATGTTGGGGAGTTTCTGGACCCAGCTATATCGCCAATCTTGCTCCGGGCTGAGCTTGAACGTGGCGCGGCAAAGTTCATAGCCTTCCGGATCGTAAGATTTGAGTTGCTCGCGATTACCGACGGGCCCGTGGTTCCAATTGTTGACGCGATTACAATCGAAATAAGCCTGCCCGATCTCCGCCCAATACTCGCCCGGATTGCTGCCCGCGTAGGCGTTCTTGTAGAGCCCCTTCGAGATGGCATTTTGATACACGGCATTGCGGCGATCGCTCCAGTCCGGATCGATCGAGCGCAGCGCGCCGTCGATGGTGTGACAAAACTCATGCACACCGATGCTCTCGTCGTCGTAACGATCGAGCGGCAGGCTAAGCAAATTCTCCTCGCCGAAGCTCGTGGGATTGCCGCCCGTGCCCCGCACGCGCTCATTCAGGTACTCTTTATTGCGCGCATTACGATACTCGGGCATGTCGGTGTAGAGCTGGTCCTTGCCGATAATGATCAGGTACATGTCGCGATCCTTCATCGCTTCGATCACATCGGGCCGGCCGGCCAGCATGTGGCTGACAATCTCGTGCGTGCGCAGTAGTGCCTCGTCGGCTACGTCGCCCGATGCCACAACGGGAATGCCACGCACGTCGAGATATTTCTTATAAAACTCGCGCGCGGCGTCACGGTCCCGCTCCCGCACTTTCTCGAAGAACGCTTCCGGCGGCTCCGACACCGTTGGCGCCGCGCTCGGCTGATCGCCCGTGCGGATAACGCGCAGACCAAACACCGGTCCGATTTCATGATTATCGCTGGTCTCGAACCGCACCGTCACTTTTTCCTTTCCCGCCACGAGCTCCGCGGGAATCGGGTATTCGGCGTCGAAGAACCGCGCTGGCCTGCGTTCCTCGACCGACACATCGGCCAACTGCTGGCCCTCGATGAGTATTTTGAACTTCGACTCGCGCCGCCGCGACCCGCTGTAATAGGTCACGATCAGCTTTTGCGGCTGGGCCGAATCCACGGGCAGGTCAAAGGAAAACCAATCGAGTCCGGCACGCCCCGCGCGACCAGATTCACGAACAAAATTCGATTCTTCGCCTTGGAAGTTGAAATCGCGCTCAGGTTGCATTTCCCCGGGCTGCGCGTAAGCCACGGTGGCCTGTTCGAGCTTGCGCACGCGATCGCGCTCGGCGGCAATTTCCGCGGCACGTTTTTCCCATGTCGCCGGGGAGAACACGTCCCAGTACGCCGAATACGTCCGTCGATGCAGTCGGTAGAACGGCACTAGATCGACATCTTTTTCACGTCCGACTCCGACACTTTGGAACTTGCCCGGCGCGTCTGCGGCCGGTTTAATCCATTCGCCCACGGGCTGATCTGCCGCAATGAACACGGGAACTTCCGGACGCTGGGGTCGTTCGCGGCGACCACCGCCTTCGCCGCGCCCCCGCCCACGCTGCCGCGCCGGCCCAAGATCGCCTGCCATGGTCAGCGGTCCCCACATCACTGCCACGCGATGAGGATTATCGGGCAGCGGCTCCAAGTGAAGCTTCTTCGGCAGGGTGACCGAAATTTTGTCGCCGCTGTTCCAGGTGCGCTTTATTTCTACGTACGAGCCCGGCTTCGGCAGATCGGCGATTGCCGCGCCGTTCACCGTCGCCGCAAACCCGTCCCCCGCCCACGCCGGCCGCCGCAAGGCCAGCGTAAAATCCTTCGGCGAATCAAGCGTCAGCGTGGCGGTCGCCGATTCGCCTTCGGGAAAGTCCGTGTCCATCGTCAAATTGACTCCGCCGCTCTCCCACCGCGCAGTCGAGGGCGCATACAAGTTGACCCACAACTTGTCCCCCGCTTCATAATAAATGCCGTCGCCGTGCAGCGCATGGCTCTCCATCCCAGAGCCGACACAGCAGGTGAAGCTGCGAAACATGTCCTGGTACTCGCGCTGCACGCCCATGCCCACGGGCACCATGTAACACGTGCTGCCGTCGTTCGAGTCGATCGACCCGAGGATGTGATTGAACAGGGCCCGCTCCTCAAATTCGGCGTAGCGCGGATTTGGATCGAGGGCAAACAGCTTGCGCGTCAACTTGAGCATGTTGTAGACGTTGCACGTCTCGGCCGTTCGGCCGTCGATTTTGTCGTTCAGCTCGTCCGCCGTGCCGAAGTACTCGTCCTTGCCGTGCCCGCCGGTGGCGAAGCTGTGATGGTCCGCGACGCGCTCCCAGAAAAACCTCGCCGCCGCGAAATCGCTCTCGTCGCCAATGTACCCGTACCTTGCCAGCGAACCGATCAGCTTCGGCACCGCCGTGTTCCCGTGCTTGCCGGCCAGGTTGTCCCGGCCCTGCTTGAGCGGTTCGATGAACGACTTGTGCTCGAATTTGTAGGACAGGTCGAGCCACCGCTTGTCGCCCGTGTCGGCGTAGAGATCGGCAAATATCTCGTTCATTCCGCCGAACTCGGTGTTGAGCATCCGCTGAATCTGTTCGTCATCGAGCGGAGCTAGAATCTTTTCGGCCCACTCGGAAAACTTCGTTTCGACTTCCAACGCGGTTTTGTTGCCGGTAAAGCGGTAGGCATCGCGGAGCCCTGCGTACGTCTTGTGGAGCACGTACCACGGCGACCACATGCCGTTCAGATCGAATCCCCCGGAACGGATTTCGCCTTCCGAGAGTCGCTTGAACAATTCCTTGCCGTCGGCCAGGTCCTCGGGCCGAAGCTGGCCAAACCGTCTCGGCCGCACGCCAGGCTTGTTGCCCAGAAGTGCCCCCAGGTAGCCGTCGCCCTGTTTGTCCTGCACTTCCTTCATCTCTTGGACGAGATAGTCGGCCCGCTCTTTGAATCGCTCGTCGCCAGTAGCCGCGTACATCAGGCTCACCGCCGACAGGTAATGTCCGGCAATGTGGCCCGTGAGCTGCCGGCCGTCGACTTCATCCCAGCCTCCATAGCCCTCAGCTTTTGGTTCCAGGCCGGCCCGTTTGCGGTAACCGGCCATCATTCGATCCGGTTCCAACTCGAGCAGATATTTTGCCGTCAGGTCCTGCGCCTGTTTGAGCGGTCCGCCGGTGAGCCGCACGGCTGCGAGCGGCAGCGGCCGAGCCACGTCCGGCACGGCGGGTTGGATGGGCTCAGCAATCACTTTCGCAGCCAACAACAAGACGCAACAAATCGTAGTCGCAGTAACGCCCGAAAATACGCTCCGGCACCGGGCAACATGGCCGATACGCCCGCTGTAGATTGGGATTGTCATTTTTCAAAATCAACCTCAGTGAAAAATCTGATCACGGTGTCAAAACTCACTCGGGCTTGCTCGATCGAAATCGCAGAATCGACAGCGAGTACGGCGGAAACTCATGCGTGAACTGCGTCGCCGCATTCTCGATTCGACTCTCAACAGGATAGACAAGTTTGGGCTGGTCCAAACTGTTGTTGTCCGAAAGCCGCGGCGACGAAAGCGATGTCACCGTCGCTTCATAGGCCACATTGTCGAAACCGCGCAACTGAATCATCGCCGATTGGGGTTCGGCGGCCGAATTGATCGCTTTCAAAATGAGCGCGCCGCTGGATTCGTCACGCCCCGCATTGACGAAAAACTTCTCGGGCGGCGACGCCGTCACGTCGTGAATCAGCTCGCCGTCCAGATAACAGCGGATGCGACTGCCCGCCAGCTCGATCTTGATATCATACCAACGGTCCGATTCGATCCGTCCTCGCACGGGGCGACCGACGGGCGTTTGGTTCAATTCAATGCCGTGCTGACCATTGTTCCAGCCACCCAGATTCCACCAGAAGCGCTCGCCGCCCTTGCGGCCGAAAACGATCAAGAAGCCTTCGTTGCCAGAGAGCTTGCGAGCCTTCAGCGAGAGCGTGTAGTCCGACCAATCGTCCTCGCCGAAATAACTCATGCCGAAGCCGGTTCGATCCTGGCGATAGGCGCCGTCCTCGACGACCCACACATCTCGCCCGCTGCGCGGCCCGCCTTCCGGACTCCAGCCCGCTGCGTTTTCGGAGAAGTCGGATGCATATAGCACATTGTCGCCCTTCTCGACGCGGACATCCTTGAATTCCGCCCTGGCAGCCCACGTGCCGACGCCAATCTGGCCGGCAATAACGTTGGGTTTCGCGTCCGGATACTTTACCTCGGCCGCCACCATCTGGTCCGGCCGATTGGTGCCAAACAGCTTCCAAAGGTAATACGACGCCGTGCCGAATACCCGCGTGCCGTCGAAATAAATCATTGCGTGCCAGGGGTCTCGCGTGCCGGTGAGCGCCGTGCGGCCGTCGACGTGCCCCAAGAGGGGCGCATACGACACCATTTGCACGGTGTCCGCGTTCCGTTCGCAGCCCATCAGGAAAATGCCTTCGGCAAGCGCGGCCAGCAGATTGCCCCGCGCCGGCCCGGCGTCGGGCGACGTGACCGCCACTTCTCCCAGATAGAGCGGTGGCTCGCGGCGGTCGCGCGCGTCGTATTCGCCGAACCGCGACATGAACCACCGCGGATTCTGATAATAATGGCGGTCCACGATGTCAAACTGGGCATCCCGCATCGATTCATTACTCGTCCAAGACAAGTCGGCAAGATATTTCAAGTCTGGATACTTCGCCTTCATCGCGTCGTGGATCAGAAGATAACGATCGCGCAATTCCGGCCCCTGGTTTTCATTTCCGATCTCTACGTATTCAAGTCCGAACGGTTCCGAGTGCCCGGCCGCCGCACGCTTGGCGCCCCAGGTTGAATCGCGATTACCGTTGGCATACTCGACGATATCCAGAAAGTTGTCGCGGACCCAACCCATCTCGGTCATCGGCACCGATTCGCCGCGATGGCGCCGGAAGATACACGTCTGACCGCAAAAGCCTACCCACAGCGGCTCGGCGCCGATGTCCTCAAAGAATTGCAAATACTCGTACAACCCGATGCCATGCGTGCGGCGATAATTCCACGGCCCCCAGCATTCCGGGCGCTCTTCGACAGGCCCGATCGTGTTCTTCCAGTTGTATGCCGTCTCCATCGTCCCGCCTTCGACGACACAGCCGCCCGGAAACCGCACGAAGCCGGGCTTCAAATCGGCGATCATCCGGGCAATATCCGGCCGCAATCCATTGGGCTGGTCTTTCCACGTCTTTGCCGGAAAAAGAGAAACGAAATCCAACCACACCGTGCCGTTCGCTCCGGGCTTGATCACCAGGCGGGCTTTCGGCTCCGTCCTGGAAGCTGTGAGTGTCGCGGTCGATTTCTTCCAATCGCGGCCGATGCCATTGATAACCGCTTCGTCGGAACAGGCATTTCCGCCGGCATCTTCCAGCCGTACCACGAGCGGGCCGGTGAAACCGCCGCCGCCTCGCGCGTGTAGCGACAAGTGGTATTTCTCGCCTTGCTTCACACCGATGCCGAAGAACCCTTCGTTCGCAACTCCCAATTTACCCTCGGCGTTGTCTTCCACTTCCAAGCGCAGGCAGTAATCCGACGCCTTGGTAATGCCGCCGCTGGTTTCTAGACTCATCGTGCCCTTGGCATCGCCGTCGCGGACCAGACTCCAGAACGGCAAGCCGCCCACCTCGTAACCGAAATCGTCGATGCCGGCGGCGAATCCGTTGGCATCCACCCAACGGTTATTGCGGAGCTTGTAGCCTTCGGGAGCGCGGCCGTCCTCAAAGCCGCGGTTCCGGATCAGCTCCGCGTACAGGCCGCCGTCCACACCATGGTTGATCTCCTCAAGGAACACGCCATACATCCGTGGGTTGACGTGCGGCCCCGGCGCCGATGCGTCGATCTCGATGGTGGCCATCGGCGCTGCGGCCAAGGTGGCGTTGATGAAGAAGCCAACGATGACCGCATAACGGGCCATGGGACTGGTCATAGCGTGTCTGATCTGCGAGAATGCGACATCGTGCACAAAATCACAACGGTTGCCAGCTTACTATATTTCCAGGCTCTGGTCAAACTGCCGGGGTCAAACTGTGTGGTACTGAACGGGCAACTCTGCGAATCATTGGGGAGCTACCACGATGTCGACAAAACTCGCCTGCTTATTGATTACCGGAGTCCTTTCGGCCCAACCTCTTTTCCGTCCCGCCACTGTGTCGGCCGAGCCCGTTTGGCCACATTCCATTCCTTGCCGAATCCAGGATAGCGACAACAACGACCTGTTCATCATGACGCTGGGCGACGTCGCCACCGGGCTCGCCCAAGGAACGTTCGACCCCCAAAAGGACGAAGTGCGCATGAGCGACGGCACGGTCAAAGAGCACTACTACCGGGATACACTCGGAGTCAAATACTATCAGCCGCTGGACAAGTCACGCTTTCCGCTGCCGCCGTCTGGCTGGTGCACCTGGTACTACTATTACCCGCGGATCACCGCCACCGAGGTCAAACGCAACGCCAAGTGGATCGCCGAAAACTTAAAAGACTATGGCGCCGAGTACGTGCAGATCGACGACGGCTGGCAAGGGGCCGGCGGCCGGGACGGCGGCCGCGACTGGAGCGTCGTCAATCCCGAGCGATTTCCCGACGAAATGAAGGACTTGGCCGAATACATTCGCTCCGTCGGCCTGAAGCCGGGCATTTGGATCGCGCCCCACGGCCAATCGAATCCAGCGGTGGTCGACGCCAATCCAAACGTCTTTATGCTCCGGCCGAACGGCGCATCCGCTTCCGAGACCTGGGAAGGACGTTGGCTGATCGATCCCACGACGCCCGAATCCACCAAGTACGTCAAAGACCTGTTCCAGAAACTCTCCGAGTGGGGCTATGTGTACTACAAGATCGACGGGCAGCCGATCGTTGCGAATGAATACCGCACCAAGACCGAGTTCATGAAGAAGCCGGCCGAACTGCCGAGCGATCTCAACGAGTTGTACCGCAATACGCTCGCGACTATGCGGTCGGCGATCGGCGACGAGGCCTACCTGCTTGGTTGCTGGGGCATTCCCGTCGAAGGCATGGGCATCATGAACGGCTCGCGGACGGGCGGCGACATTGTCCGTGGCTGGGAGGGTGGATTTGGCTTGGCCGCGCGGGCCACGCTCGAACACTACTATTTGCACAACGTGGCCTGGTATTGTGATCCGGACACGATGCTGCTCCGCTCGCCGCTCCCTGTCGAACAGGCGCGGGCCTGGGCCACGTTGCAGGGACTCACCGGACAGGCACTCATGGGCAGCGACCGCCTGATGGACCTCTCGGCCGAGCGCGTCGATATGCTCAAACGCGTATGTCCGGCCGTCGACATCCGCCCGCTCGATCTGTTTCCCTCGCGGAACAGCAAACGGATCTGGGACCTCAAAGTCAATCATCTCGATCGCAAGTACGATGTGGTCGGTCTGTTCAATCATGGCCAGGAAAAGGCCGAGCAAATCAACCTGAAGTGGGCCGACCTGGGATTGAGCGGCGACCAGCCGATCCACGTGTTCGATTTTTGGAACGGCGACTATCTGGGCGCGTGGGAAGCCGGAATGATGGTCGACGTCCCGCCGGCGAGCGTCCGAGTGTTGACGCTGCTGCCGAGCCTCGATCGGCCGCAGCTGATTTCCACCAATCGCCACATAACGCAAGGGTGGGTCGACCTCGTGGAGCTCACCTACGACGAGGCCGCCACCGCCTACACGGGCAAGAGCCGCGTGATTCGCGGCGATCCGTATGAGCTGCGGTTCGTATTTCCGCGCAAGCAGAATTTCACCGTCAAGAGCGCGACCGGCAAGACGGTCTCCAGCGAGCTGCAGGCGACAGTTTCCAATCACCAGGGCTGGGCCAAGGTGGCGTGGACACCGTCCGAAACCACGGAGGTTTCCTGGCGCGTTGAGTTCGAGCCAACCGACGCGTTCTATTATCGTCCCGAGCCGGTTGAGAATTTGCGGGTCGCGTTGGAAAGTTTCGGCGGCGTTCGACTCTCTTGGAACGAGCTTTATTGGCTCAACGCGGGCTACCAGGTGTACCTGGACGGCGAGCTGCTCGGCTACACGCCGCGGTCCACCTTCGTGATCAACGACCTAGATCCGGCTAAATCGTACAAGGTCGCCGTGGCGACGGTGTGGGACGACGGCTCGGTGAGCCAGCGCCGGGCGGAAACGACCGTCTCGCTGGCGTCGTTACTGCCGAATCAAATATCGCTCCGCGAACTAAAGCCGATCCGCGCGAGCCGCGGCTTTCGCGGCGGCCCACGCACCGACGCGTCGGTGTCCATCGCCGGCCAGCGCTACGACGGCAGTATCGCGATGGGGCCCGGTTCTGAGATCGAATATGAGCTTAAGGGCGTATTTGCAAAGTTTAAGTCCGCCGTCGGTCTGGATAACGGTGTCAACGGCGAGCGTGAAGTCGAGTTCGTCGTTGAAGGCGACGACAAGGAACTCTGGCGCAGTGGGCTGCTAAAGAAGGCGGATGGTCTCAAACCGGTCAACGTCGACGTAAGTGGAGTCCGCAAGCTAGTTCTTCGGGTGACAGGACAAGGTGATCGACGATCCGGCCAGCGGCGCAGTCCCAATGCGGCAGCTTGGGTCGACGCTCGATTGCTCCGGACGGGCGAAACCCCCGATTGAGATCACGCGATCCGACTCAGGGATTTATCCGGTCTTCCCCAGCTGCCGAACACAGCGCTCGCCACACGAACTCATCAATATTGTCATTGTAGAAATCGCCAGAGCCATCGCATCGAGATGCGTTCACGCCGCCCGGATGACGACTGCGGGCGGTTACCCACTGCACCCGCGTATCCATGTCGGAAAACTCCGGTGTGGTAGGCACCCGCCCTGGTGCTCCGATGATCGCCGTGCACGGCGCCCGGCATGGGAGGGGAATGTCGTTTTGTATCCAAACTTCAGGTCCGGGTATCTCTCGAGCGATGCTGTCCTGAGCACGGCTGTTGGGCGGATTCATTCCAGTAAATGTTTGGCCGCCCAAAGCTGTATTCGTATCCGAATAGGGTCCCCCCCAGCAACCTGGAAATGTCTGGCAATTCAACTCCGGAAGCACTCGAATCTCGGACATCATCAACGTATTAGCAGTCCCGTCCGTGATTTTGGCGAGGCTACCGGGCTTGCTGTGAGTAAATGGCGCTCCAAGAAAGGGAAATCGTGGAATTGCCGCGTCATACGGCATATTGAATTGCCCATAAATGCTGTTGCCCGCATTCACGACGTAATTGCTGCGTATCCGCGCCCATTGATCGCTCAGCCACTCATTTCGCTGCAGGCCAATGTCTGACGGGCATCGATGATTTTCAAGAAATGTTCGCCTCGCTCGAGCATTATTCGCGTGGCTGAAATTCACCTTAAAGTCAATATTTGCGGCCCAGGCACCCTCGCCTAAGTAGTCGCCTATCAACGAGTACCAACCGTGGTCATCGTACCAGGCTCCGCCCCGCCCTTTCTTGGCAACCTCTGGCCCAGACCAGGTGTCGGCCATGGGGGGCAAGCCTTTTTTCGCACTCTCATAGTTGAGCATTGCCTTGCTGAGTTGATTCAAGTTATTGAGGCATTGGGTTCGCCGCGCTGCTTCTCGCGCTGCTTGAATGGCTGGCAACAACAACGCAACGAGAATGCCGATGATTGCAATAACGACCAGCAATTCGACCAATGTGAAGCCACGAACCGAAGAAGGACTCTTGGTCATCGTTTTCTCCCAGACGAGATTAGATTGAATTGTGCTGCGCCTGCCTCCAAAGCGTCCGGCAACGTATTTGTTCCGTTCCACGGCCCAACAAAGCGTCAGAGTTCGAAGTTCTGATCAGCCTTGTCCCCGCTCACTTCGAGCGCGATACCCTCTCCATATTTTGCAGGGACCAGCGACCGATATTCTTTATATGGCCGACTCACGTTTTCCGTCACTTCCCGTCCCGTTGGCTGCTGTACGCTCACGTAAACGATCACTGGACCGGCGGGCACATCAGGCGCGTCGTACATTCCACCGCTGATTATCGCCGATGTTGATCGTGCCTGTCCGCTCTTGGTCGGCTTAAAGGTAATGCTCGCCTCGGCGTCTGCGGGCAGGGCCGCGCCGCCAATTGTTACCGTTCCCTTCAAATGCGCCGTTGGCTTGCCAGTTCCCCCAGCACCGCAGCCAAGCTGGACCGCAAGCAGTAAAACCGCGGTCAATTGTGTGGCCACGGACGATCGGCGGATGTTCACCACGTGCTTCATCGGGACTCAACGTGCCGCTTCTACCAGCCCCTCAAACAGGCCCTGATTTTCGAGGCGCGAACGTATCCGCGCGAAAAGCCAGCGCTCTCGGCGGATAAGCAATTATCTGCCAGCCGCAGTGCCCGGAGTGCTGTCTGTTCCCTTTATATGAAAATCGGCCGCTTCGATCAAGTACTTTGAGCACAAAATATCGTTCCTCGGCTGATTGGGAGGAAACGCGGCCGCGGCAAAGAGGCCGCTCGCGTGCAAGTCGTAACTTGCTCTGCCGCCTTAAGATAGAGCTCAACGCCTGCCCGAAGTGGGCTGGACAGCCCGGCAGCTGCGCGCAGCACATTCGACGCGCCAACAGGCAATCAACAACAAAGTCGACGTACGTCGTGACCCGCGTCCCGCTCCAACCGTGTTCAAACCAGCTCCATACAGACTGGGTTGAATTCTACGCGATCGCGTCCAGCGTGTTTCGCGGCATACATGGCGGAATCCGCCGTTCGGATGGCGGTCAGAGCGTCGACTCGTGCCTCTGGACCGACGACAGTGACGCCAAAGCTGGCCGAAAAGTGAATTGACCCGGACAGCGTATTGACGGTGATTCGCTTGAGGGCCGACCGTAGCCGCTCGGCATGGCTCACGGCATTGATCTGATCGCACCCGGGTAAGACGATCAGAAACTCTTCGCCGCCCAAGCGACCCACCGCGTCGTACGGTCGGATGGCACTGCTCATGAATTGTGCAGCATCACGCAACACTTCGTCGCCGACAAGATGCCCGTACGTGTCGTTGATTGCCTTAAAGCGATCCAGGTCTGCCAGCACGATGCCAACCGACGCGCCTTGTCGGTCAGCGCGGTTGAGTTCATTGGTCAACAATTCGATGATCGAATTGTGATTCCAAAGGGACGTCAGCGGATCGCGGGCTGCCAACTCGCGCAGTGTTTCCCGGGCGGAGGTCAGTTGATCGAGCAAGCAGAGAATTCGTTTGCCGGTGCGCAAGCGGACCCGTAATTCTTGTGGATCGAACGGCTTGGTGATGTAATCGTCGGCGCCTGCTTCGAGGCCCTGCACCACATCGCTTTGGCTGTGCTTGGCCGTCAGGAGTATGACGTAGGTGTACGAGTCTTCTCTTTCTTGACGCAACTGGCGGCACAGTTGAATGCCATCGAGTCCCGGCATGAGCCAGTCGAGCACGGCAAGCTTTGGTGCATCGGGACCATGGAGGATTTGCGAGGCCTCCAGTCCATCACTGGCCACGACCGCATCGTATCCCCATCGGCGCACCGACGTCTCAATCAGCCGGCGGGACACAATTTCATCGTCTGCGACTAAAACTTTCATGCTTTCACCCCTTGTGCCACTTCGGCCAATACAGTCTGGAGTTGTTGATACCGGCTTTTCAACGTGGTGAGCGATTGATCGGCAAGCTCCACCTCGCCCGACTGCCCAATCATCTCCAATTGGAAGGCCGCGTCGGCGCATGCGGCGGCACACATGTTCTTGAGCACTCCCTTCAGCGTGTGCGCCGCGCGGTTGATTTTTTCCGCGTCTCGCAAATCGACGGCCGATTCGATTTCCGTCATGAGCAGAGGGGAACTCGAAAGGTAAAGATCGACCATCTCCGAGAGCAGATCCAAATCGTCCTCCACTCGGGCCCGCAACGCGGCAAGGTCGAACACCTCGGTGGTGAATGACGCGTTGTTCACCAATGTCGCGTTCGCATCGGCCACGATCGGCGATATTGAGATCTTTGGCTCGAAGCCGCGACTACTTCCGGGCAGTTTCTGAACTTGTTTGTCCGCGCGTCCCCACCGCTCAACGACGGCGTGCATTTCCTTGGGTACCACGGGCTTCGACAGGTAGTCGTCCATTCCCGCCTCCAGGCAACGCTCTCGGTCTCCCTTCATCGCATGGGCCGTCATGGCGATAATCGGTATGTGTCGGCCCGTGCGCTCTTCCTTCTGTCGGATGGCGGCTGTGGCTTCGAATCCGTCCATCAGGGGCATTTGCACGTCCATCAGGATGAGGTCGAAGCATTCGCAGGCCAAGGCATCGAGTGCTTCCTTCCCATTTCCAACAGGCTGGACGGCGTGACCGCGCCTTTCAAGCACGGCGACAGCAACGCGCTGGTTCACGATGTTGTCTTCGGCCAGGAGAATGTTGAGTCCTTGGACGGGTGCCGCTTGAGGCAGCTTTTCGGTGGCGCTCGTCGTTGGCTGACAGTTCGGGTCCGCGTTACCTTCCGGGCATTCGGCGTCAACCGGGTTGCTTGTGCCAAACAAGGCCGTGAAATGGAACGTGCTGCCTTTTCCAAACTCGCTATCAACCCACATATGGCCTCCCATCAGCCCCACCAAACGCGTGCAGATTGCCAATCCAAGTCCGGTTCCGCCGAACCGGCGCGTTGAAGAGCCGTCCGCTTGCGTGAAGGCTTCAAAAATGCGCTGCTGGTGTTCCGGAAGGATTCCAATGCCAGTATCGCGCACGGAAAAGTGAACCCGCAGTTGATTGTTGCCCACGGGTTCGGAGTCGGCGCGGACTACGATTTCGCCGTGTTGAGTAAACTTGATGGCATTCCCGATCAAATTCACAAGCAATTGCCGCACTCGCAAGGGGTCGCCACGCAGCGTTTCCGGGACATTGGGAGCGATGCCAAAAGTCAATTCGAGATTCTTAGCGCGCGCTTGAACGCCGATGGACTTCAGAGTGTCGCTCAACAACAATGGCAAATTAAACTCGACGGAATCCAGCTCGAGCTTGCCGGCCTCGATTTTCGAGAAATCGAGGATGTCGTTGATGATTTGCAGCAGCAATTGCGACGACTCTTTGACGATTTGGAGGTTTTCCCGCTGCTCATCATTCAATTCGCTATCGAGCACTATATCCGTCATGCCGACGACGCCGTTCATGGGCGTGCGGATTTCATGGCTCATGTTGGCCAGGAATTCGCTCTTGGCCCGATTGGCGGCTTCGGCAGCTTCTTTCGCCGAACGCAACTCGTCTTCGCTGGCGCGAAGCGCTTTTGTTCGTTCGACGACTTTACTCTCCACGAAGGCGTTGGCGGCTTCTAATTGTGCGGTGTGCAACGCGATACTGTCCAATTCGGAAGTGCCGCGCACGCATGAGTAAATCAATACGACATCCTCGAACACCACCCAACCCGCATGTTCCAGCCAGCGCCACGAGCTAGGCGACAGCACACCGAATACCGACTGTGGCCAGAACATACCCCGCAGGAAGTGGTCCGCGGCGACAACGGCCGAAGCCGTGATAAGAACTTTCCAATCTCGATAGACGGCCAGGAATGCCAAGGATCCAAATACATGGAAGTGCGTTTCGATGCGTCCGCCGGAGACGTGAATGAGAATCGCCGACGTGGACATTTGGGCGATCGCGATGGCATGACGCGTAATCGCCCTTCCCGGATACCACAACGCCAAGGCGATGGGCAAAACGTCGATGACGCCTCCCAGTGCGATGGCGGCCCACACATGGGGATGCACGTGGCTCGCGGCGCCAGACCAAGCGCGCGGCGAAAACCACAATGCAGCCAGTATCCCCGCGACCCACTGAAAAACCAACAGCGCCACGAACATGCGATCGGTTCGCACGTACAGTCGCTGTTGGTGCTCGCGAAATAATTCGTCCGCGCGAGATCGCACCGCGGGGTCGATCATTGGCACGGCGTTGGGAACGGACATGCGAGATGCCCTTTATTTCGCTGCAAAGGGAGGGAAAATTGGACAACCATATACGGGTGTTTCCCGCGTCGCGGGAGTTGAATCTGTCAGAATCGTTTCGATGGCGCTCCGTCCGTCGTTGTCTCCCGCATGCCCGCGGGCGTTCGTAATGCCGCCGCTAAACTGCAGTTCGCCGGACGGACCATATAAAAACGTTTGGCCTGACGTCAGCGCGTGAAATAAGCGCGCCTCGGTCCCGTCGACGTCGCTCAAGACGTTCACACCGGGAATTTTGCTCGCGGTGAACCACTGGTCGGTTTGTTCCCAAGAGTTCTCGGCGCCGGACGGCTTGAAAAAGATAACCCACGACGTAAGTGCATCTGGGCAGCGGGCGACGAGTTTCCCCAGTTCTCCGAGACTGGCTCGCGTGCACGGACAGCGAGGGTGCGCAAACATGACTAATGTATGGCCATCGTGGCTGAAAGGAATTCGGCTCTGCGGCGGCCAGTGAGGCTGTGCAGGACCAGCGGCACCCGCCGTAAAGTCGTACGAAGTGATCAGGGCCAGACCGGCAATGATGCCGCCCAACCAGAAAGATCCGACCACCAGCCAACGAATACGTCGCCGCACAAGCTTCGACTCTTGTAAAAATCGCAGGGCAGTTCTTAGTGGCGGGCCCGTCCTGAGGACGGCAAACTTCGCGCGCCTTTCTGCCCATGAACCATAGGCCACGAGGGCGAAAAGAGGCGCATCGTGTACGATGGGGCGAAAGGATGCACGCGCGTCGGGTGCGATTATGCCGGCTAAACTGCCTTGCTTTCCTGCGATGCGCTGAAGCCGGAATAAACTGCACTACCCGACCGTTCCCAACACGTAGATAGCTCCTCTTGCCGCTTGCTACAGAACGCCAAAATCGAATGGCAGCAGAAGCGAACTAACTCGACGCTTGCAGTTGACGCTCGCCATGGCTGGTGAGTTGTCGGGTCAGTTCACCGATTTCAAACAGCAGCTGGCTGATCACTCTCACCTCCGGAAACGCCAGTTGCAAGTTCGTGCTTGCACAAACTGGCCGGAGAACTTCGGTCAACAGCCTCACGTGATTCGACAACTCCAAAGCAGCTTGAACTTCGACCGGCCGCCGATGATTGGCCATCATCATCTCACAATCCGAAAGAAACGGCCCGCACAGCGGCCTATCTTTGCCTGCTTTGGCATTTCGTAGCAGGCCGGTTCCCGTTACCTCCCGAGATTGGCAATTCATCGCCGCGAGATATTCACAGAATGTTGTCTCGGCAATCGACGCCAGCTGCTGCCACCGCTTCGATTCGGCTCGCGATACGCCCATGTCAACGAGCCTCAATGGGGACCGCCGATCCTTGGAGCGACGATCTCCCCCGCGCAGCTTGAGCGCGGCCAGAAGTCTGCCGGCCTTTCGCTCGGCCCGCAACTTCAGCGCTGCAGCACGATTCTGAAACGCAAGGCCTAGCCGAGCGGCCCGGGCGTAGGCGCGAACAGCCTCGGCCTTGTCCCTGATCAACTTGATTTCGCCAACCGATTTGGCCTCGTCCAACAACCGCGACGCCTCGGCCAACACATCCAGATCGTCGGAATCTGCGTCGTACATGGCTTCGTTTTCGATGGGGCGGCGTGAGTTGCGGCGACATGCGGCTCGATCGTACGCGTGGAAAGTTGCGCGACGTAACTTACACACAATCGAATCAAAAACAACTACCTTTCTGCACAATTCAAAAAAGCTGCATTTTGAATTGTCGCCAAATGCGTCCGTCGCAAACTTTGTGCATGTTTTATGTTCTTTAATAAGTCTATGTCTGGGGCGATTGGCTCACCAAGAAATGCCAGGACGTGTATGGCATGTCAAAAAAATCAAAGGTCACGTCGGAAACTTTGATCGATGGCGAACTCTTTGCCAGAATGCTCGCCTGCGAATCGCGTGTGCGTGATGCGGACGAGCGAGCGTCGCATGCGGCATCGCGATCGCGGACAAAAAGGAGTTCGCCATGCGCCGATTTCCATCGTCCTGGACGAGTACCATTGGCAAGCTTGGTTTTCGACGACGTCACAAACGGACCGGACCGCGCACCGGCACCCGCCAGCGGCGGCCGGCATTCGAATACTTGGAGTCGCGGCAGATGCTTTCGATCACGGTCGACACGCTCGTCGACGAAAACGACGGCATCAACACCGGAGGCGTGTCGCTTCGCGATGCAGTCGCCCAAGCCGCTACCCTGTCAGGCACAGACACCATCGAATTCTCACCCGATCTCGCCGGTGGAACGATCAAACTTACCAACGGCCAACTCGCGATCACTAGCAACGTCATCATCGTAGGTGGACAAAACCGATTGACGATTGACGCCCAGCGGAATAGCCGTGTGCTTATAGTCAATAGCAGCACGCTCGCGACCATCAGCGACCTGACGATCACCGGCGGCGGAAACGTGGACCTGGGGGCCGGCATCTACAACGTGGGAGACCTGACGCTCGATTCGGTCCGCGTCACCGACAATCTCACCAAGAAAACGGCGAGCAACGACCAAGGCGGGGGCATCTACAACCTCTACGGCTCGCTCCACATCGTCGATAGCGAGATCGACGCCAACGAGGCCCGTTGGGGTGCGGGAATCGCGTTTTACGCCAACGACGCGAACGACACGTTGGAAATCGTCAACAGTGTCATCCACGGAAATATGGCTCGCGACGCGAATGGCTGGAATGCCGGCGGCGGACTGGTGATCAACTCGACGACATCGGCCACGGTATTGTCGATCGTCAACAGCACGGTGTCAGGAAATAAAGCGAGTGGGGCGGCGGGCATTAGCGTTCAGAGCAGTGCGCACGTCGAGATTGTCAACTCCACGATTACGAACAACGAGGCGGTGACCTGGACCGTTGGCGGCATCAGCATCGGCGGCTGGGACTGGGGCACGACGATGGTCACGATGCACAATACAATTGTGGCGGGCAACATCGACCACATGTGGGGCGGGCTCCACAGCGACGTGGCTCAGTATCAGGGTACATTCGACACGGCAAGTTCCCACAATTTGATCGGCAACCCCGGTTGGACCGATTTCCAGAACGGCGTCAACGGCAACCTCGTCGGCAGCACGGCAAATCCGCTTGATGCTGGGCTCGCGCCGCTGGGCAACTACGGCGGCCGGACGAAGACGCACGCGCTGCTGCCCAACAGTCCTGCTATCGACGTGGGCGACGACGGCCTGATTAGCGCGCTTGACCTTGCTTTTGACCAACTCGGAACCGGCTTCGACCGTATATTGGGAGACAGTGTCGACATCGGGGCCAGCGAAGCTCACGTGATCCGTCGCTCCGACAACACAGTCGAAGTTTACGGTACGCAACTTGACGACGTGATTTCATGCGCCGACTATAGCGTCACAATCGATCGGATCGGAACGGTTGCTGTCGACGTAAAGTCAGCCGTCGCTCTGTACGTCTTCGCCCTTGCTGGAAATGACGACGTGTCGGCTCTTCCCTCAGTATTTGCACCGATTGCGGTCAATGGTGGCGATGGTAATGACGCCTTGCAGGGCGGTTCAGGCGACGACGTTCTACGTGGTGGAAGCGGAATAAATTCCATGGCGCAGAGCGCCGGCGACGATACGTACATGTACATTGAAACGGGATTCGCTTCTTTCAGTCTTCCAGGGAAGGTCGATTCAATTTCGTCATATTCAGGCGCTTGGGCGTTAGACCCCACTCAATCAAGTACATGGACGGTCACACTTTCCGGGCCGGTGTGGTACGTCGCACAGCCGGGAAGCATCACGCCCACTTATCAAAACAACGGCAGGAACGTGACGCTAGAAGGTACGGCGCAACAGGTGTCAGCGGCACTCGCGACGACAAGCTTCACTATTTCAGACAACCAAGATTTACCTGTGTTTGACCCAGGTAACCTCGAACTCGATGTACCCTACGTTCAGTGGTTTGGGTTTGACATTCAGCAAGACTCTTATGAAGTGGGTAATGGTCTATGGATGGCCGGTGTACATACATCGGGGCAAATAAGCATTCTAAAGAACCGAGCGCCCGGAATCACGCTTGATCTTGACAACAGCAGCGGCGCGGAACTTTACGGATATGCCACTCAGTTCACTGAAGGTAATGATCCCGTTGCGCTCTTGGACAGTGATGGGGTACTAGTGGATTGGGATGACGAGGGACTCAGCTTTCTCGCCATCGACCTGCAAAGCAGCAATGCGGAATTTGATGCCTACGAATTCTTAACCGCCATTGGAAGTGCGAATATTCAAGTTTATGGTAGCGGCACGCATCACCTAACGTTGACAGGCGACGCCTCCATTGCGGAATACCTAAGCGTGCTTCGTACGGTCCGATACTCCAACGTGTCGGTCGTGCCGTCGGAAGGCGTCCGCACCGTACGCTTCATTCCGCACGACGGGATAAGCCTCGGAAATGTCGCCACAGCAACCATTAATGTGGAACAACTCCCTACCGCACAAGTTGTCACACAGATTGAAGGTGTGATCGAAGTTTACGGCACACCTTCAGGCGACCAAATTGTACTTAGCGATACCAATGTTTCGATCAATGGTGCGATTCACCCCGCGGCGATCGCTACCGCGCCGGCGGTTCGAGTTTTCGCCCGCGGGGGCAACGACGTCGTATCCGCAATATCACTTTCACGGGCCGTATCCTTGTATGGCGGGCCCGGGAATGACACGCTTCGCGGAGGAGCCGGCAACGATACGCTGTCTGGCGGCGCTGGGACGGACCGACTCGAAGGTGGTGCCGGCGATGATACGTACCTGATCAATGACCGGGCTCCTGCAACAATCACTATCAGCGATTCCGCTGGCAACGACACCATTGATGTGTCCAACTGGATCGGACCGAAAGGCGCGAAGATTAATTTGGCGGCGCCTGTCGGAGCGTACCAATTTGTCGCTGCCGGTTACTATTCGTCGCAAGGCCCATCGAATCCCAACGACGTGGTTTTGAGGTTCGACCAATTCGAAGCGATTGAGAATGTGATAGGAACGCAGTTCGACGACGTAATCGAAGGTAACAGCAAAGATAACACTTTCGACGGAGGCGCCGGAAACGACGAGATCACGGGCGGTGGCGGCGTCGACTCGCTCGATGGCGGCATCGGCGATGACGAATTCCTAATCGACACAAACGAGCCGTATTTGGACGATCAATACGCCGATCCGGACCAGGTTCCCGTCATTCGCGACCAGTTTGGAAATGTCAACCATTCACCCATGATTCAGCCAATTGCAAATAGGACAATCAGCGCCGGTTCGCCGTTCGAATTCCAAATCTTCGCGAACGATGTTAATGAGGAAAACGTGGACTTGCATTTCTCGTTTGTGGGTCCTTCTCACGGTGCATCGCTGTCGTCAAGCGGCAATTTTTCCTGGACTCCGTCCTGGGAACTTACGGAAGAGACGGACTTCACTTTTCGCGTTCAAGTTACAGATGGCGGCGCGTTTGACCTTCGCGACAGTGACGAATTCACGATCCGAGTCTTACCAACGAGTCCGAAGGGCTTGAAAATCTCGGGAAGCTTTCACGTCGCAATTGTGTACATTTCGTGGGAAGCCCTCGATGGAGCGGTGGGATATGTTCTTGAGCGCCGAACACAGGGCGGGGAATGGAACGAAATCGCCGACACTACCGAGACGGAATACGAAGACATACCACCTTTGCGCGGCATCACTCACGAATATCGAGTACGGGGTTATAACAGCGCCGACGAATTTACGCCCTTCTCGGCTCCGGTGCCGATTGATAGAGCGCTGTCAACCAGCCCGCTAGTTCCACACGCTTCGAACACTGAGATCACGCCCAGTGGTGTGCTCATAACCTGGACGCCGCCAGATGAGACTTTCAATTTTCAGACAAACGCGCCGATAACGCAGTACGTTGTCGAACGGATGGAGTCAACAGAAGAAGGGTGGATCGTATTGTATCGCGGCGACATTGAGACTTTTGACTTTGACAACGGTATTTATTCTTACTTCGACGACACAGCAGTTTCAGGCGTCAACTATGCATACGGACTTCGGACAGTCACTGAAAACGCCATATCCGAGCTTTACGCGGCGGGGATAGGAACGCTACCGGGAGCGATCGACCTGCAATTTCACAGTACAACAAGTTGGAATCCCCCGGACTTTGCCGAAATCCCCGACCAGGAGGAAGAGACTGTCGGGTACGTCATTCCGCTCAATAACAACTTCGACGAAGGGAACGACGATCAACTTGGTGAACCGGTTGGCGACAACCAACCTGACTTCGCAAACGGGCATCGCATTGCTCCAAACGTGGACCGGCAACTCCATTACGTGTCGCTCACCTTGTTCGGATTCTTCTTCGGAACGGAGGCGACAATTGAATTTGAGTTTCCTGAATCCATCAAGGTGTGGGAGGACTTTCCCTCCGTCATTGAAGTCGTCAGCGGTCAGGTCTACGATATGGAAGTATTGAGCGGCACCGACCTATACGTTGAGGGTATTGAGGCGAGTGAAACACTGCGCGACGTAGAATTGAAGGTCACAGCGGTTCGGGAAGGCACTGACGTATTCGAGGACAGCCTTCGTCTAACTGTTGTCGATCTGCGCGCGGACGTGCCGGGCGATATTGATGCGGATACCGGTGAGATTTTTGCCTATATGCCGATCGCTCCGTACACGACAGAGTTCGACAGCGAATCCGCAACTCTGAATCTGTTCCGCGATGGGACGCTCGTTGAAACGCAACAGGCAACCATTGAAGAAGGGCAGGTTACTGCAATCTTCTCGACGGACCGTGTGGTTGATTCAGAGTATCAGGTTGAAACCGTCTTTCGAGGTATCCGTAACAAGTCGGACGTGGTTCGAGTCACGGCGGGCGCGCCTCACAAGATTGAATCAATTGCTTCCACGACGAGTTATGCAGCCGATGGCACGGACACGACGACGATCACGGCAACCATCCGCGACCAGTTCGGCAACAAGGTCGAGGATGGCACGCCCGTCGGTTGGAGCGTCGGATTCGGCGATGGGAGCTACGTGGACGACAGCGCGACGTCGGCCACCGAGACAACTAACGGTCAGGCGACCATCACCCTCCGCGCGCCCGATGCCCCCGGCGTCCAGCACGTCGTCATCACCGCCGGCGAAGCATCGTCATCGCTCGACATTGTCGCCGAAGCCGCAGACTTCGAAATTGATGGTGTTGTCGACCTCGATATTGCGACTGGTGAATCTGGGATTGTCACCATCACCAATGCCAACGTCGCCGATGGCACACCTATCTTCTGGACGCTAAGCAACGGGCAAATCGCAAACGGCCAGGACGGCGGACGAGTCTTTGCGGGAACCGTGCTGAACGGCTCCGCTTCGATCAACATATCGGCGACCGGGCCGTGGGCGCGGTTCGGTTTGGGCGTCGTCACGGCGACAATTGCCGGCCGCTTGCACCATCACGAAGTTGAGTTTTACAGAAGCACTCCGTTTTCCGTGGAGGTTGAGCAATTTGTTCTTGTCGGCGACAGAACGACAAATGGCGTGGAGACGATTGTCTATGAGGACTCGAACCCGACGTGGCAGGGTCAGCCGGCCTGGGGCTTCGGGCCACCGCCGCAACATTGGCCGGCTCCTCGCAACGTAACCTATTTCGCTGAAACGCCAGTGACTATCCACGGTACTCCGTTCCAAACCTACTATCTTATTACCGACAGCACGTTCAATGCATTCGCCCAGTTCCTGGGTTTAGGTGCGAGCAATCAAATCCAATTGGACGCCGCGGGCGAGGGCGCGTTCACCATTCGCAGCAAGGGGTTGCTCGCGTCCAATCAGTTTTTACCAATTGAAATCAAAGTGCGGCAAGGCAGCCAATTCGTTGGCGCACCGGAAACAGTTGAGCGCGGGATGCTCGTCAATCACGACTGGTACACGCGCACGGTAGATTCGGCATACGGATTCATCGGCGGTGATCCGGAGGGCGTCGCCGGCATTGCCGGAGGCGTGGCCGGCGGACTGCTTCTGGTGGGCGATCTCGGCTCGTTAACCAAGAACGTTTGGCGAGCGGCCGGCCAATCGGACAAGCCGGTCAATAAAACGGAGGTCGTTCTCGGCGGCGCCGGTGTCATCATGACGGCTGTCGCGGCTTCCGGAGCGGGAGCGCCCGCCGATGGCATGATTGCCGCAATCAGATCTTTGGTGGCCGCGACCGACGGCGTGAAATTCGGAAAAATCTTCGCATCCATTGTAGTACGGGGAGTTTCGAGCGCTTCTGATATCACCAAACTGGGCTCGTACGCGCTCAAGGTCATGAAAAGCGACATGGCTCTGCAAGGCGTGAAGCAGGTCCTCACGTCGGAGGACTTGGTTCAGGCCAGCATCCGGGCCGTCGACCGCATGGGTGACTTAGGACACAGGCTCCTTGAACGAGTGGCGCACGCTTCAGCGAGTGCCGGCATCAAGGCCGCGCAAGACATCACGGAGATATTCGCCAAACTTTCTGACGACTCAATCGACTTCTTCAAAAACATAAATCCAAATCAGTTGGACGTTGCGGTTGATCACCTCGGGACGATTCTCAGGAACACAATCGTCGATGTTGCGCAGCTAACAAGAGTGCTGAACAATAACCGGTTGTATACGGCCGCGTACCACCGGACACAGTTGTTAGACGACCTGAGCACACTCAGCAATGCTGACGGTTTCGGGAAACTTGTCAACTACCTCGGCAGCGCGGCGCAGGACGGCTGGGCCAAGGGTCGTGTGTATGAGCTGCAATCCGCGGCAAAAGTGATCAACGACCACTCCCAGGAGGGCTGGAAAGTAAAGTCCATTGTCAATAAGTTCACCAAGGAAATCGACCCGGACACCGGAAAATTGCTCGATAAGACGGACATCGACTTCATCATCGAGGACCATCTTGGTAGAACGGTGTATTATCAGGCAAAGAGCACTGTTGGCGCGTTCGGTAGCAGGCCAGCGGCAGAGGCAGGACGATGGATTCGTTTGGCTGTAAATGATGCACAAGCAAGTGGAGTTGCGAACCCGGTCATAACGTATGTCGTGCCGCCCGGAGTGACAATTCCGGAATCCGTCGCAACGCTGTTTGAAACGTTACGGCTCGAAGCAGGTTTGATAATCGAGGTTGTCAATATACCGTTGCTGAGATAATCAAGCGATTCACAGTCATGATACGTTGCTACTGTATCATTCGTTCTGCCGGTATATTGCCGACTGCGCTGAAAGCAGCGATTTCTGGTCTGCGATCAAGATACGCCGGGCTCCACCTTGACGCTTGGACTAAGAACAAACTGGATGGGATTGAACTTGTCGGAAATCGCCTGCGGAACCTAACGGCGTTCCAAAGCGCATATAGCGTGGCAGTGCGTGCGGGTGCGCTCGGCACAGAAGGCATTTCCGAGCTGGAACAATTGGTGCATCTTTGCGATGCAGTCAAGGGGAGTGCTGCGGGAATTATTTGGACAGTGCTACAGCGGCCACGTGCTGTTCACCAAGACGGGCGTTTTTGGAACGATTCCGATCTAAGCCTTAGTGCCGGCTTGGGAGCAGAGGGTTATCTTGTATCGCTCCGAATTAGCAGCGACTCGCCGCTGTACAAGGA
>JBIOWO010000037.1:0-12675 GCA_044868555.1 Lacipirellulaceae bacterium
GATTGGAAAGTTTACCAGCCAGACAGGTAGCAATGTTACCATGTGTCATCATTGCGATGACATACCGAAGTCGCACTGATGACACAAATCGTGCGTCACATACCGATAACTAACGCCAACTATCGAGAATTCCTCGGAATTCAGACGACTCTTCATGAAAGGGCAGTGATCGGCACGACCTTTGCGATTTGGTCCTCCTAGGCAGGTAGATCCACTTTGAGGCAGTCGGCCCGGCTTCGGTCGGGCAGCAGTCGGGTCGGGCGATCCGGCTGAAATCCTTGGCAGGATATGCGACACCCAGTCGGCCATTGGCCGGCCGGGACGCTTCGAACGGCGGCCTCGCGGCTGGGTCCGCAGCAAGAAACTCCGGGCGACGGTCCCTCATTTGTCGTCGCATCGGTTGCAGGAGCCGTTTTTTGCTGCGCGTACAATTTATTAATTGGTGGGACGGGCGCGCGGATGCGCCCGACGCGCCGGGAGGTTTGGTGCGATGTTCTCCTCGTGGTTTGCGCGATCCTTCGTGATCGCGATATTGGCCTTCAGTTTGGCAACGGGCGATGCGCTGGCCGAACGCGGCGGGCGTGGCCGCGGAGGTGGTGGCGGTGGGGGTGACGGCGGCGGCGGACGCTCGTCCTTTAGCGGTGGCGGTGGTGGCGGAGGCGGCAATCGCGGCGGCGGGGGCGGACGGTCTTCGTTTAGTGGGGGCGGCGGGGGTGGCCGATCATCGTTTAGTGGCGGGGGCGGGGGCGGAGGTGGCGGCGGGTCGCGCGTCTACAGCGGTGGCGGTGGTGGAGGCGGCGGTGGCCGTTCGATGAATGGTGGCGGTGGTGGCGGTTCGTCGATGAGTCGTTCGTTCTCGCCGCAGACCCGGTCGTCGTTCAGCGGCGGTGGTGGTGGCGGCGGTGGCGGCAAAAACTCAGTAGCGCGCCAATCGTTTTCGCCACAGACCAAGTCGTCGTACCCAGGCGGAGGCGGCGGAGGAGGCCGTGACTTGTCCAGCAGTTCGTTTCGCAGCATGAATCGTGGCTCATCCGACGGTAATGCGTCGATCGGACGATCGCTCGGCAATGCGCAGTCGTTGGGGCGATCGGGCAACGGCGGCCGCGGTGATTCTCGGCCATCGGCGCGCAATTCGTTCGAAATGCCGTCCACAGGCAGTTCGTCGAGCGATCGGGCGGCTGCACTCCGCTCGCAGCTCGGCCGTAGCGGCAACGAGGGCGTGAATCGCGCGACTTGGATGGAAGGCCTGTCGAATCAGGGCAATCGCGGCGGCAACAACAACAGTGGCAATAGCGGCAACAACTTCAGCCGCAGAAACAACGGCCAGCCGGGCTCGCCGACGTTGTCGCAGCAGCTTGGCGGCTCGTCGAATGATGGCGGCGGTTCGCGCTCCGAATTCCGGCGCGGCCAGTTCAACGGGCGGGAAGGTGGCGGCCGGCCGACGAACGACCAGGTGCGCAATTTCCTGAACCTTCAGAATGACGGGCAGAATAATCCGACGACCGGCGTCGGCGACACCAATCGCTTTGGCAACGGAATGCGACGCGGCGGCGGGGGCAATGAGTTCACCGGCTCGATGCAGGACCGAGCGCTCCGCAATCGCGACGGTGGAACTGGCGACGGCGATGGATCTGGCAATCGGCTCGGCCGGCGCGACGGCGACGCCCAAGGCAAGGGCGACGGAAGCGGCGACGGCAATAATACTTTCCGTCGCGACAACGGGCCTGGCGATAACAACGCGGGTGGCCCGAACCTCGGCGGCGGTGGCGGTGGTCGCGATCGCGGCGGCCGCGGTGATGGAAAGTTCGCTGATGGGAAGTTTGGCGACGGAAAGTTCGGTGACGGCAAGATCGGTGATGGAAAATTCGGCGACGGCAAGTCCGGCGGCGGCGGCCGCAACGGCGGTGGCCGGCGCGGCGATGGCGGGCCGGACGGCATCGGTCGCGGCGGTGATGGCCGCAGCAACGACGGCCGTGGCGGCAATTGGCGCGACGGCAAGGGCGGTGACCACAACTGGCGCGGCGGCGAGCTCGGCAAGGGCGACCACCGCGACTGGTCCGGCAAGTGGAAGGACGGCAAGCGGTTCGACACGGCCCACCACATCCGCGACGATTGGCGTGGCCGCAATTGGAAACACCATCGCGACATCCCCTTCTGCAACGACTGGTGGGGCGGCCGCAACCACTGGGGCCACAATCGTTGGAACCACTGGGGCTATTGGTCGGGCTTCTACGGCCAGCCGTTCTACTGGTGGAACTGGTGCTCGGCGCCGCGGCTCACGACATGGGTCGGGTTCAACTGGGGCACGCCGTACTACTGGGACTACGGTCCGGGCGAGTACATCTACTGCTACAACGACGTGATCTACGTCAATGGGCGGTGGTTTGAGCCGGCGCCGGTGTACTATCAGCAAACGCTGGTGCTGGCGCAACAGGCGCCGGACTTCACGCCGGAGCAAGCGCAGCAGATCGAGTGGTTGCCACTGGGCGTGTTCGCGGTCAGCCGCGACGGCGTGGTGGACAACAACGTGCTGGTGCAGCTGGCGGTGACTAAGGACGGCGTGATCGGCGGTACGGTTAGTAACCAAACGACCGGCGTGACGTTCGACGTCGAAGGCACGGTCGATAAGAAGTCGCAGCGGGCCGTGTGGACGTACAAGGATGAAACCGGCCGCCAGATTGCGATGGAGACGAGCGTGTATAACCTGACGCAGGCCGAGGCCACGGCGATGGTGCACTACGGCCCGAACGACATGAAGGTCGTGGAGCTGGTGCGTCTGGACCAGCCGAAGACGGATGAAGCGTCGGGCGGCGCGGCGGTGAACGTCGCTAAGCCGCCCCTCGGCAAGCTCGGGACCGAAGGGCAGTCGGCGGATCCATTTGCGCCGGCGCCGGACGGTGTGTTGCCCGCGCCGCCGGCCGGCACACTGCCGGCGCCTGAACCGGCGCCGCTACCGCTGCCGCCGGAGCCGACGAACACGCCGGTGGGACCGGAGGAAAAGTAGTGTGAGTGGCTGATTGACGATGGTTGTAAACTTTCACGGGGGGACGCAGGCGCGAGCTTGCGTCCCCCTTTTTCCGTTTGCGCGCCGCTCAATTTCAGGAAATTCGATGTGAAAAGTAAAAAAATTTGCAGTTCGGAACAGCTGCGGCTACAATGTGGGCGTTATTCGTCTCCACCCCCCCGCTGCGGAAGGAGGGCGTCTAGTGAAGAAACCTGCTTGTGCCCGTCTCGTTTGCACTGTTTGCTTCGCCATTCTGTCGGGCCTATCGACACCGATTATCGCCCCGGCCGCGATCACCGGCATTCTGGGCGACATCACTCCGATTGCTCCACCGCCATCCGTCCAGGTGGATGCGTTAGTAAGCAATACAACGATGAGCGTGTTTGCGGAGCGGACCAACTATACGCTGACGGGCGCCGTGAACGTGGATATTTTCGGCGTGGGACTTCAGGATAACGATTTTCTCACGCCGCCGCCCGCGACTGGCACGATTGCCCCCTTCACGCGCGTCGATGTGTACTACGTTCACTTCGATACGCCCGGGGAGACGCTCGGTACGCTGTTCGGTTCGATCGCCTTCAATGCCGAAGTGCTCGGAGTCGCCCATACCGATCTGGCGCTAAACTTTAGCGATCACCTCGGCGCACCCGGCACGCTCTATCCGACTGGCCTCGAGCTCCGCGGCATGGTGGGAACTATTGAAGGGACCGATTTTGTCGAAGTCGTCAACCCGTTGATGGGCCCGCCGCAAACCGTGCGGATCAACGCCAACGTCGAGTTTGTGCTGGACGGAGTGCGGATAATCACCGCAGCAGCAACGATCCCGGAGCCGACGACGCTCTGGCTTGCGGTGGTTGGCTGCCTTGGCATGCCGCCGATGGGTCGGCGCCGCTAGTCGTTCAATGGGCGCGCGTCTCGGTGCATAGGAGACCGTACACCTTAATCACGGACGGTCACCGCCGGACGACGGATTACGCGCCTTCTTCGACACACGAGGCTTTGTCTCAAAACGCCGATCTCGCGTAGCGGAAGTTGCAAAACCTCCGATGATTTCGGAACTCTTGCGAGTTCCGCTACAGCTATTGCCAAATAATAACCGGTTTTTGAACCGTTGCCCCCAGAGTGCCCACAACTCATCCGGTCGATGGCACAGCCGGGTCGTGCCGAGAACTCATACCTTTTCTCGGAATGAAAAGCGATCGCCCATTGGGCCAAAAAAACGCGTCATCAAACCAACGTTGTCCGGACGAACTCTATTTTCCCGTCGAGTAGGATCACTCCTGCCGGTGGACGTCAAGTTAAACCCGATCCGCCTCAAAGCGAGGAAGAATCTCGTATAATGAATGATGGGGCCGCTGTTGCCTGCTGCGCCGGCCGGCTGGTAGTGTGTAAAAGTGCGGGCGAAGGCCCTTTGGCGGGGACCCTGGCGGGCGCGTACGCTTGCAGCGGACGGCAATCCATGACTCGAGCGAACGGACGACGGCTGGCGGCGGTGCGCCTTGCGATCCTGACGGCACCGATCCTGCTGCACGGTAGCGGCGTCGCGTTCGGGCAGGTGCGGGCGTTTCCTGAGGCCGGGGGCTTCGGCGCCTTCGCCACCGGCGGACGCGGCGGAACCGTCTATCACGTCACCAATCTCAACGACTCGGGCGCCGGCAGCTTTCGAGACGCCGTCAGCACCGCGGGCCGCATCGTCGTGTTCGACGTCGGCGGGTGGATCGAGCTGGCTTCGCCGGTCAGCGTGCAGGACAACATCACCATTGCCGGCCAGACCGCGCCAGGTGAGGGCATCGGCCTGAAGAACTACGGCATCAGCTTCTCGAACGCCGACAACGTGATCGCCCGGCACTTGCGCGTGCGGCAGGGGCCGTACGTCGATTCCGTTGGCCGGGATGCCGTCGGCGCCACGAATGCGAGCAACGTCATCTTCGATCACATGTCGGTGTCCTGGGGCCGCGATGAGAACTTCAGCATTACCAGCAGCAGCAACATCACCATCCAGAACTCGATCATCGCCGAGGGCCTTTTGAACCATTCGATGGGCGGGCTGATCGAATGGAACGACGGCATCAGCATCCACCACAGCCTGTACATCAGCAACAACGACCGGAACCCGAAGACCAAGGGGATCCTCGATTTCGTCAACAACGTGGTCTTCGACTGGGGCTCCTTTGCCTACGTCGCGGGCGACTCGGCCGGGCTGAGCTACGGCAACGTCGTCAACAACTACTTCATCGCCGGCCCGAGCAGCAGCGAGCTGCACGACCCGATTTCGCGCGGCAATCGCAACTACAGCATGTACCTGTCGGGCAACTACTACGACGGCAACGTCAACGGAGCGCTCGATGGCACGCCGTTCACCGCGGCCGACGTCGACGACGACGTGACCTACGTGCCCGAGCGATTCGATTACCCGTTGATCGCCACCGACACGGCCACCCGGGCCTACGAAAAGGTGCTGAACAACGTCGGCGCGTCGCTCTCGCGAGATACCGTCGATGCGCGGCTCGTGAACGGCGTGCTCACGCAGACCGGCATGCTGATCAGCGACCCGGCCGACGTTGGCGGGTGGGACACGCTTAGCGGAGGGCCGGCGCCGCTCGACACCGATCAGGACGGCATGCCTGACGCCTGGGAAATCGCTCGCGGGCTCAATCCGAGCGATTCCAACGATCGAAACAACTTCAACCTCTTCAGCTACACGCGGATTGAAGAGTACCTGAACGAGCTGGGCGGAGCGCACGCGCAGAAGGTGTGGCGGGCTGATAGCGGCACGTGGTCGACGGCATCGACTTGGACGTCGCCCGGCCTTCCGACCGACGACGACAACGCGTTTATCCGCGGTAATTCAGGCGCGTCCGGCTCGGCGACGATCGACTCGGCCAATGCCAACGCGTGGGACGTCCGCGTCGGGGGCGACGGCGCGGCTAACCTGTCGGTGAACAGCGGCGGCGAACTGCGTGTGGTCAACACGCTGAGCGTGGGCTACGAGGGCCTGGGCTCCGTGGACATCAACGGAGGCGACGTCACCGCACGGCACGTCGTCATCGGGTCGTTCAACATTGGCGGAAGCGTGAGCGTTGGCAGCGGCGGCGTGCTGCGGACGACGATGATCGCGCGCGACGGCGTCGGCGGTGGGGTCACGCTCAGTGGCGGCGCGATCGAAGCGCTCGACGACCTGCAGGTCGGCGCGCCGGTGAGCATCGTCGGCACCGGCACGATCGACACCGCCGGCCACGATGCCGCCATAACGTCTGTCATCGCCAGCCCGGCGGGCGCGGGCCGGCTGATCAAGTCGGGTGACGGCACGCTCACACTGACGACGACGAACACCTACAGCGGTGGAACCACGCTGGCCGGTGGCGCGCTGTCGATCGCCACGAGCGCGAACATCGGCGGCGTCGGGTCGCAGATCGACTTCGCCGGCGGCACGCTGCGCGTGACGGGCACGGGGCTCTCGAACCTCGACAGCCATAGCGTGAACTGGAGCAGCTTCAACGGCGGGATCGACGTCGACGACGCTGGCCACACCATCACCATCGGCCAGACGCTCTTCGGCAGCGGCACGCTCACGAAGCGCGGTGCCGGCACGCTCGAGTTGAGCTCGGCCAACAATCACGGCGGCACGGTGGCGGCGGGCGGCGTGCTGAGCGTTCTCGACGACACGGCACTCGGCGCCCCGGCAGCGCCGCTGGGCCTGGCGGGCGGGACGCTCCGGTTCACCACGGCCGGCTCGAGCACCGTCGCGCGGGCCACCGCGCTCACCAACGTCAGCACCATCGACATCGCCCAGGCGGGCGGCATCATCAACGTGTCGCAGCCGATCGGCGGGACGGGCGCACTGACCAAGGCGGGCCCGGGCACGCTGATCCTCGGAGCCGCCAACACGTACACGGGCGCGACTACCATCGCCGCCGGGACGCTGCGCATCACCAATTCGCTGGCCCTGCAGAACTCAACGGTCAACCTCACCGGCGGAACGTTGGACCTCAACGGCCTGGCGGCATCGGTCGGCGGGTTGGCGGGCAGTGGCAGTCTCGACCTGCATGGTACGGTGCTGACCATCGGCGGCAGCAATGAGGATTCGACTTTCGCCGGTAACCTCAGCAGCAGTAGCGGCGTGGCGTCGGTCGAGAAGGTCGGCACCGGCACGATCAACCTCACTGGCAATAACACCTACACCGGCGGCACCGTGCTGCGCAATGGCGCGCTGGGGATCACCACCGACGCCAACATCGGAGGATCGACCAGCACAATCACGTTCGATGGCGGTCTCCTGCGCATCAACGAGACTAGCCTCACATCGATGGGCAGCCACTCGGTCAACTGGTCGAGCTTCAACGGCGGGTTCGACATCGATAGTTCAAGCAACACGTTTACAGTGAGCCAGGCGATCAGCGGCAGCGGCTCGGTGGCCAAGCGCGGCGCCGGCCGGCTGGTGCTCAGCAGTACGAGCAACACGTACACCGGCGGAACGCGGCTCGATGGCGGCTCGCTGCAGATTTCGTCGCTTTCCAACATCGGCGGGTCGACTGCGGCCGTCACCTTTTCTGGCGGCATCCTGCGCACCAGCGGCACGGCGATCACATCGCTGGCGTCCAACAACGTCAATTGGTCAACCTTCAACGGCGGATTCGACGTCTCGTCGTCGTCGGCCACGATCACGTTGACCAACCCAATCGCTGGCACCGGTTCGATGACCAAGCTCGGGTCGGGAACGCTGCGTATGAACGTCGCCAACACGTACACAGGCGACACGAACCTTAACGCCGGCACGCTGACCGTGGCGCACCAGGACGCGCTGGCCGAGACCAATCTCGTGCCCGGCGGCGGAACGCTTGGGATCACGTTGACGAACTTCATGAACATCGGCGGGCTCAAGGGCTCGGGCCCGCTGGCGCTGGGCGGGTTCCCCGTCAACGTCGGCGGAAATGATCAGGACACCACGTACTCGGGCGTGCTCAGCTCGACCCAGACGCAGGGCCAGTTCAACAAGGTGGGCACGGGCACGCTCACGCTCTCTGGCAACAGCTCCTACGCGCGGCCGATTGTGATTCAAGATGGCGCGATCGCGGTCAGTAGCGTGGCCCTTGCCGGCTCGAACAGCTCGCTGGGCACCGGCGCGTCGGCCTCGATGCTCGTGCTCGACGGGGGCAAGCTGGTTTACACCGGCAGTTCCACCGGCACCACCGACCGGCTCTTCACCGTCACCGCCAATGGCGGGACGATCGAAGGCGCCGGCACTGGCAAGCTCGTGCTCAATTCGACCGGAAGCGTCGTGCAGAGCGGCACGGGCGACCGAACGTTCACGCTCATGGGCGTGAACGCCGACTGTGAGTTCAAGTTCGCGCTGGGCGATCCCTCCAGCGGCAAGACGTCGCTGGGCAAGGACGAAGGCGGCCGCTGGATCATGAGCGGCGCGGCGGGCACGCTCACCTACTCGGGCGACACGATCATCGACGCCGGCATTCTCATCTTGAACGGTAACGCACGCCTTCCGTTCGGCGCGGGCAAGGGCAACCTCATCATCAACGACGGCCAGTTCGAGATGAACGGCCGTGACATGTCGATCAACGGCCTCTACGGCGCGGGCAATATCCAGAACCGCACCAGCACCAGGACGCTCACCCTCGGCAACGCCAACGCCAACGGCGACTTCCGCGGCGTGGTGAGCAACACCGGTGGTGGCGGCAGCACGCAGCTGCTCAACGTCACCAAGGTGGGCACGGGCACGCAGATCTTCAGCGGATTCAACACCTACGGCGGAGTGACCGACGTACAGGCGGGCATGCTGGTGATGGCCAGTCGTGCGGCAGCGGGCTTCAGCTCGATCCAGGTGAGCGGTGGCGTGCTGCGCATCGATCCTGGCGCCGACGAGGCGCTCGAGCTGTTCAAGACGGTGGCCATCGGCGGGACGACGAGCATGCCGGCCGGCACGATCGATATCGCCAGCGGCGGGTTCGTCGCGTCGAAGGCTGCGGGCAACACCCTCGCGACGCTCCTGGACTGGCAGAACGCCGGCATGGTCCAGAACACCGGCAAGGGACTAACCAGCAGCTGGATCCTGACGAATCCTGACTACGGCCTGGCGGTGGTCGACAACTCCGACCTCGGACTCATCAGCTTCCATGGCCGCGACGTCACCACGGATTCGCTCATCGTCGCGCCGGCGCAGCTGGGCGATGCCAATCTCGACAGCACAGTGGACTTCGCCGACTTGCTCAAGCTCGCGCAGAACTACGGCGCATCGGACGGCACGTGGGCCGTCGGCGATTTCACCGCCGATCGCATGGTGAACATCGCCGACCTTTCGCTGATCGAACAGCAATACGGCGAGTCGGCGGAGGATTTCGCCACTTCATGGGCGCTCGCTCGAAGCCTCGTGCCGCTCTACGGCGACTACAACGAGAACGGGGTGGTCGACACAGCCGACTACGTCGTCTGGCGCAAAGGCCTGGGAACGACGTACACGCAGAGCGACTACGACGCGTGGCGGGCACAGTTCGGGCAAACGGCCGGCAGCGGCGCGGCCGGGTACCCTCTGGGTGCCTCCGCCGCATCACCGTCGCCCAACGTTCCGGAACCGACGTCGCTGCTGCTACTGTTGCTGGCGGCAGCAGGCGTATGCCCTCGGCGGCCCCGGATCGCATAGCGACGCCGATGAGTCGTTAACACGTGACACAGATCGTCAACGGACCCCTTTTGTGACACGCATTCTCTAGTTGCCTCGCGGCATATCGACCGGGGTAGGTGCGACGGCCTGCGGAGCGCTGCGCCGGGTCGTCAGAATAACCGTTCCGCCAATCGCAATCAGCACCAACCCGAGCACCGCGGTCCCGGACGGCAACTGATTCCAAAACAGCCAGTCGATTCCGGCCGCGACCACAACGGAGGTGTAACGGAAAGGGGCGACCTCTCCCACGCTGGCGTATTGCAGGCTCCACGCCACCAAGATGGGCTGAGCCATCGACAACAGTCCCAGCGCCACAACGGCGACTCCCAGCGCGGCATCGACAAACTACGGTTAGGCGATCTGTCGAGGAGTAAACAGCATGCCCTGCCAATCGGGCGGCGCCACCTGAAATCCTTCGGCTGCGAACAGCATCAGGCAGACCACCAGGCCCACGGCCAGCGAATAGAACGTGGTGCGTTGTTTGGGTTCGTCGCCAAGTTGCGAGTTGAGAAATACCCGCAACTCCATCAACAAGCCAGACAAGAGCCCAACGAGCGACATGGGCTGAAAGACAGCCGAGCCGGGCCGCAGCACGGCCACCACGCCGACAAAGCCAATCAACACACCCACCCAAACCGTCCACCGCTCTCGCTTGCCGGCGAAGACGACTGCCAACAGGGGCGAAAACAGCGCCGACGTATTGAGCAGCAACGTCGCGTCCATCAACGGGAGGGTGCGGAGCGAAACATAATACACGAAGACTGACAGCGTCCAGGAGATGCCGACCATCGACTGCGTGCGCCATTTGGCGGTACGCAAACATACGTGGCCGCTGAGCACCCGGTACACGCCGAATACAACCAACCCGGCTCCCCAGCGCACCACCATCAGGAGCTCGCTGGAAAAGCCGAAGGAGGCCCACTTCACCACGGCCGCCATCACGGCGACCGAAGTCATGGCCAGAGTAGTGTATACCGCGCCGCGAACTACTGACTGCTGCCGCAAAACTGGCTCCGCTTTCGTTGAAGGATGGCCATGCAAGCCATTCGCAAGCTCATGGAACTGAAGATTGACGCCAATCGGAAACAAGCTACGAATGCGAAACAGTTGCCCAATGTTATGGGTATTTGCGGCGAGAACGCAGACCGTTTGCGGCCGCGGAACAATTTTATCCCATCCCGGCAACGCCACAAGTTTGGCAACGTGCCCATATGCTTCGACATACGAAGGCATCTCGAAGCGGAGACGAACCAGAGTTCGATTTGGCCGAGAGGCCCTCTTCAAACGCCGAGAACCATGACAAATTCGAGAAGTATTTGCGACGATAAATCAGTTTCCATAGAATTCACGGATAGCGTTGTAAGAGGCGATTCTGCTGATCGGACCCTTGGCCAAGCCGGGCCGGGCTAGCGCCGCCCATGGCTACGCTTGGTGGCGGGAGAATCAAGATGTCGCGCCGACGGATGGAGTCTACGCGTTTTCTAATTCACTTCGTCGTACTCTCGACATGCATCGTTGGTGGGGACGCGGTCGCGCACGCTCAGAGTGTTAGTGAGGTGACGCAGCGGCCGTTTGTCGTCGGTGTCGTGCCCGTCGTGGGCAACGGCGTGGTTGGCGGCGTGGCGATCGATGCCAATGGAGCAATCGAGCAGGCCGAGCAGCTTGATGTTGTCGCGCTGCGTGACGCCCGGCGCGCCGCGCTCGCGGGTCTGGCGGGGGATATTGCCAAGCCGAGCGCGCTACGCAAGATTTCCCTCCGTCGGCTAGACACGCTTCTGGCCGAACACGTGAGCCAGAATAAGCCGCTGCCGTCGGATATGCTTTGTCTCGCAGGTTTGCAGCGCGTCGAGTACGTGTTCGCCTATCCTGATTTCAACGACCTCGTGCTGGCCGGGCCGGCGGAGGGATGGACGGTCGATGACGCCGGCAATGTCGTTGGGGCAAACTCGCGTGCGGCGGTGCTGCAGCTGGTGGATCTGATCGCCGTCTTGCGGACGACCGATGAGTTGCTGGCTGGGGAGCTGATAAGCTGCTCGATCGATCCGACTCCGGCAGGGCTCAAGCGGTTTGCGCGAGTCCTGCGCGGCGATCGGGTGTCGCCCTCGGCCCAATTCGTGAGACGTTTGGAGCAGGCTGTGGGGCCGCAGACGATTACGTTGACCGGCGTGTCACCGGAGAGCCATTTCGCACAGGTGCTTGTCGCGGCCGATTGGCAAATGAAGCGGCTAGCGATGGATCTGGCGCCGTCGCCTGTCGATGGATTGACGAGTTACCTGGAATTGTTGAAAGATGACCCGGATCCAATGCCGCGAACTGCCCTGCCGCGCTGGTGGATCGCCTACGGCCAAAAACCCGTGGAACGGGACTCCGAAGGGCTCGGCTGGCGAATCTCGCGTCCCGGTATTCAAGTCCGCACGGCTGCAGGGCGACTGGAGCCCGACGGTCGGATTGCGAATCAGATCGAGAGCGATCCGATGGCAAAACAATGGGCCGATTCGATGACGGCGCAGTACGATCGACTGGCGATCGTCGAACACGTGTTCGGTCAATTACGCGGCTGCATGGATTTGGCGCTGGTGACGGCCATTCTCGCCAGCGACGAACTGCTCGCGCGCGTTGGTCTGGAATTGCCGACGCTGCTCGACGACACGCGACTTCAGCTCGCGGCGCATCGCGTACCAAAAAACGTCGACTCGCAGGCGAGCGCGCTGAGGAGAGGCCACACGTGGGTGGTGTGCGTATCCGGCGGCGTGGAGCTGGATGTGCCGCGCGTGGTCAATGCTGCCGACGTGCAAGCTGAAGTGCGGGAAGCGCGAATGCGCGCATCGTCGAATCCCACCAACTCTTGGTGGTGGGACTGAACACGTGGAACAGACCGTCAGGATTCGGTCAGGACACTGTTGGCATTTAATGAAACGGTAGGGCGCCACACGAAATCGCAGCTACGCTTGCAGGACTGATTGCGGGCATCCGTAGTGGTTTCCCGGAGTTGGGGGGG
>JBIOWO010000038.1:0-2622 GCA_044868555.1 Lacipirellulaceae bacterium
CATCCGGCTCCGCTCACCGACATCGTCGACGCGCGGGTGCTTTGCCTGCTGCTGGATTCGATCACCACCGACCACATCTCCCCGGCCGGCTCGATCAAGGTCGACTCTCCCGCTGGCAAATATCTGATCGAGCACAAGGTGAAGCCGGCCGACTTCAATCAGTACGGCACGCGCCGCGGCAATCACGAAGTGATGATGCGCGGCACCTTCGCCAACATTCGGCTCAAGAACCAGATGGTGCCCGGCGTCGAAGGCGGTGTGACCGTGCATTTCCCGTCACGCCAGCGCATGTCGATCTACGACGCCGCCATGCGCTACAAAAACGACAAGGTCCCGCTCGTGATCTTTGCCGGCAAGGAATACGGCAGCGGTTCATCGCGCGACTGGGCGGCGAAGGGGCCGAATCTCCTCGGCGTGCGCGCGGTCATCACCCAGTCGTTCGAACGCATCCACCGCTCCAATCTCATCGGCATGGGTGTGCTTCCGTTGTGCTTCGAAGAGGGCACATCCTGGCAGTCGCTCGGCCTCAAAGGCGACGAGCAGGTGACGATCCGCGGGCTGCACGGGGAGATCAAGCCGCGCCAGCGCATGATGGCGGAGATCGTCGCCGCCGATGGCGGGCTCAAGCGCGTGCCGCTCATCTGCCGGATCGATACGCTCGACGAGCTCGACTATTTCAAGCACGGCGGCATTTTGCACTATGTCTTGCGGCAGCTGGTGGCGGCCTAGTGCGGTGGATTTGAAAGTTCCTATCGTTTTGGCCGCAAGTTCGCTTAGGAACTTCAAATCCAAAAACCGCACTAGAATCATAAATTTGCTAGTGCCCCTTTGATTCCGAAGTTCGCATCAGAAGGCGACGCGGGAGTTTGCGAACTTCGGAATCGGGACACTTAGCGCCGAGACTTCGGCTCACCTCGAATTGAGTGGCGGGTGATGGCATAGCTGACTATGAATAAGCGGCGGATCGACGAAACGGACCCGGTCTATCTGAGGCGGGAAGGATCGTGATGGTACGACGTTGTCTCGCCTACGCGGCGGTCGTCATTTGCTCCTCCGTGGCGCCGCACGCATCCGCACAAGCCGAACCGCGTGCCGTCATCGAATTGTTCACCAGCCAGGGTTGCTCGTCCTGCCCCGCGGCCGACAAGCTGCTCGGCGAGCTCGCGGCCGATCCGTCGCTGGTGCCCATCAGCGTGCCGATCGACTATTGGGATTATCTCGGCTGGAAGGATACACTCGCGGATCCCCGCAACACCGCCCGGCAAAAGTCCTATGCGCATGTGCGCGGAGACGGACAGATCTACACGCCACAAGTGGTGGTGAACGGCAGCCTGCACGTTCTGGGCAGCGACCGGGCCGCAATCGAACAGGCCATCGCCAAGAGCCGCAAGAACGGCGCCATGTCGCTGCCGCCGGTGACCCTCACATTCGCCGATGGCCGGCTGAACGTCGTCGTGCCCGATGTGGCGGAAGGCGATACGGGTGGCGAGGTCTGGCTGTACGGGCTGGTGAAATCGACCACGATCGCGATCGGGCGCGGTGAGAACAAAGGACGCTCGGTCACCTACCACAACGTGGCGCGGCGTTGGCTCAAGCTCGGCGATTGGAACGGCAAGGCCAACACCTGGAGTGTTCCGGTGCAGAAGCTCAAGGGCGACGGCGTCGACGAAGCCGCCGTCATGGTGCAGAGCGGCACGGCGGAAAAGCCCAAGGCCATTCTCGGCGCCGCGCTGGCAGCCATCCACTAGACGAGAGCGTTCTCCGTTTTTGCAGGTCGTCGTCGTTGCCGGGATGACCCGGGCGATCATCCTTGTCGCCAAGTCCTTTTGCGAAGAAGGGTGGACCCGCGGGTGACACCGCGTCGAGCTGTGGTCGCTCGTAGTGAATCAGACCAATCGCCGGATGCTGCGATCATGCGACCGCCCGCCGTTCCGGGCGCTTCGTTCCGCGGTCGATTCTGGTCGGACAAGAAAAACGGGCCGGCGCAAAGCCGGCCCGAAGTGTTTGAACCGTACGCGGAACTCTAGCTTCGATCTGACCTGCAGCGAGCTAGCGGGCCCGGCCTGCTCCGAACTCCGGGAGGCTGGGGGGCTGAGATATCCGGCGCCCAAACGCAGACCGGGCCCTGAGGCAACGTTCGATCATTCGCATTCCAGCTTGGCTCGTGGTTGGCCGGAATTGGGCAGTATTATGATTCCATTAACGAATTCGTGAAGCATGATCGACACTATGTCGCTGTTGCCAACGGTTGCCGTGGGCGCGAGCCGTTTCCACTTGCCGACCGGTGCATCCGGCGCAATCATCGTCACAGCCATGTCACAGTAAAAGGAGGCGCCGCATGAGCCACGGCGATATCGAACCGAGCGAGTTTCACGGGGGCGCCCCGGCGGGCCCTTCGCCCTTCGCCCCCGCAAGCCGCGTGACGTTCGACCGGCGCGAGCTCAACCGTATTTTCAGCCTCTACGGCCGCAAGGTCGCGGCCGGTGAATGGCGGGACTACGCCATCGATTTTCTCAAGGACCGCGCGGTGTTCTCCGTCTTTCGCCGCGCATCGGAAGTTCCCATCTACCGCATCGAGAAAAGTCCGAAGCTCGCGCGCCGGCAAGGCGCCTACAGCGTCAT
>JBIOWO010000039.1:0-5509 GCA_044868555.1 Lacipirellulaceae bacterium
AACCACGGCAACCCGGTCCGCTACCGCAACATCTGGGTCCGCGAGACCAAGCCGATCGAGGGCAAGCGCGTCCGCGAACCCTACTTCCGCAACAACGACACAAAAAAAGAATGGCCAGCCAAACAAGCGGCCGCCGCCCCGTAACCCGTTTAGCCGCGACGCGGAGCGGAGCGCGCCATTCAGGGCTCGCCCCGCGAGAAGCTAGATCGTCGACCAAATCATCACATACTTCCACCGAAGTGTGATTGGCGTTGAGGTGATGTGAAACTCCTGCGGACGAACGCAAAGCATAGCGTTGCCGTCAGCTCGTCGATCCTTGACCACAATACACTCGTTTAACCGAGCGGGATGCGGCCCGAACATAAAGGCGTTTCGACCGTCGCCGGCAAACCCGAACGCGTCCACCAATCCGCTAACTGTCTCGCCAACTGAACGATAGGTACTGCCAATAAACCCATTGGCTTCCTTGGCGCGACATGCCACGTCGAATAGCAAGTATTTAGGCGCACGCACCGAGGTGCCGAGCGCAAATCGTGTACCGAACCCGGATGTCGGCGAATCCAATTGGATTCCTTCGCTGACCTCGACGCTCGCTGACCAATGGGAGTGTCCTCCGACTCCCGTCAGCATTATGACCTGCTCGCCACTCTCCAATTCACGAACCTGCAATTCCTGAAGCGGTGGACTCGGTGGCCAAGTCTGTACGTGATCGCCCTCCACGGACGCTAAAAACGGCGTTACTTCATCATTAACGATCGCGTCGACAACGTGTTTGTACCGGTCGCCGTCACGCAGAAATCTCACGCGCAAACCCTTGCCGTTCCCAGCCATCGCCGTCAATGCCGCCGCCGGCTTCGCCTCCGCGCTCACTCGTCGTCCTCCTCCACCGGCTGACCGGCCCGCCAGCGCAGCACCGAATCGAGAAAGCCCTGGATGTCGCCGTTCATCACCGCCTGGAAATTGCCCATCTGGTACTTCGTTCGCGCGTCCTTCACCCGCTGGTCCGGGTGCAGAAAATAGTTGCGAATCTGTGATCCGAAGCCGACCTTGGCCTGCTGTTGATACTTGGCCGCCTCGGCCGCCTCGCGCTTCTCTTCTTCCGCCCGCGCGATCCGTGCCCGTAACATCTTCCAGGCCGTCGCCCGATTCTTGTGTTGCGACCGCTCGCTCTGGCACTGCACGACGATGTTCGTCGGCAGGTGAGTCAGGCGGATCGCGCTGGACGTCTTGTTCACGTGCTGCCCACCGGCCCCGCTGGCCCGAAACACGTCTTCGCGAACATCCTCGTCGTTGATCTTGATCTCGACCGAGTCGGCCACTTCGGGCGACACGTCGACTGCCGCGAAGCTCGTCTGCCGCTTGCCTTCCGAATTGAACGGGCTGATCCGCACCAGCCGGTGCATCCCCGTCTCGCCCCGCAGGTAGCCGTAGGCCATCGGCCCGCGGACGGCGATCGCCGCGTGGCTGATGCCGGCCTGCTCGCTGTCCTGACGCTCCAGCAGCTCGACCGAGTAGCCGTTCTTCTGCGCCCACTGCGTGTACATCCGCAGCAGCATCTCGGCCCAGTCGTTGGCATCGGTGCCGCCGTCGCGGGCGTTGATCGATAGGATCGCCGGGGCCGCGTCGAGCCGGCCGTTCAAGAGCGCTTTCAGCTTGAGCGCCTCGACCACGCCTTCCAGCCGCTGCACCTCGCCGGGAACTTCGGCCTTGAACGACGGCTCTTCCGCCGCCATCTCGATCATCGCCGCCAGGTCGTCGCTCGATTTTATCGCGGCATCGAGCGGATTGATCACCGAACTGAGCGACTTCCGCTCCTCGACGGTCGCCTGGGCCCGCTCCTGGTTGCCCCAGAAATTCGGCTGCGCCATCTCGGCATCGATGGCCGAGATGCGCGCCTTCTTATTCTCCCAGTCAAAGAGAGTCTCGGAGTTGGAGGATGCCTTCGCGAATCGCCTTCGCGCGGTCGATATATTCTTTTTCCATAGCGGCTCCCAAGTAGGTCAGGCTCTGCCTGACATGCTTCGTTTTCTACGCGGCCATTATACGGCCCACTCCCACCGCCGACGAGCCCACACTTGCCGCGGCCCCACCATGGCCATAGACTCGCACTATGTCCCGCATCGTATTGGCCATGAGTGGCGGAGTCGATTCAAGCGTCGCGGCCCACCTGCTCACCGAGCAAGGCCACGACGTGATCGGCGTCTTCATGCGCCACGGCGAGGCATCGCCAGCGACGAGCCTGGAGCAGAGAGCAGAGAGCAGAGAGTCGACGTGCTTAACATCCGGCTCTCCGCTCTCCGCTCTCCGCTCTCCGCTTCCCCACCGTCAAGGCTGCTGCACCGCCTCCGACGCCGAGGACGCCCGCCGCGTCGCCGACAAGCTCTGCATCCCGTTCTACGCGCTGAATTTGCAGCAGGAATTTGCCCAGATCATCGACTACTTCGTCGCCGAGTACTCGGCTGGCCGCACGCCCAACCCCTGCGTCCAGTGCAACAACTGGATCAAGTTCGGCAAGCTGTTCGACTACGCCGATAGCGTCGGCGCCGAGTTCGTCGCCACCGGCCACTACGCCCGCCTCGGCCAGTCCGCCGGCGAGCCCGCTTCAGCAGGCGGGAATGAAACTCCGGCGTTACTCCGCGGCATCGACGACGCCAAAGACCAGTCGTACGTCCTGTTCGGCATCCGCCCAGAGCTCTTGCCGCGAATGATGCTGCCCGTGGGCGGTTACGAAAAGCCGGCGATCCGCCGCATGGCCGCCGACCTCGGCCTCCGCGTCGCCGACAAACAAGACAGCCAGGAAATCTGCTTCGTCACCCGTGGCCGATACGATGAGTTCGTCCGCCGCCGCATGGATTTCAATACATCGGGCGAACTCGTCACCACCGACGGCACGGTGATCGGCGAACACGCCGGCATCGAAAGCTTCACCGTCGGCCAGCGCAAGGGGCTCGGCGTCGCGCTGGGCGACCGAAAGTTCGTCGTCCGCATCGAACCGGACACCCACCGCGTCGTGATCGGCGACCGCCATGAGTTGGACCGCCACGAACTTACGGCCCACAACTGCAATTGGCTGGAACAGATTGCGGTCGACGAACCCCGACGCTGCCATGCCCAAATCCGCTACAACGCCCCGGCCCATCGCGCCACGATGACACAACTGCCAGAGAATCGTTTGCACATCGTGTTCGACGCCCCCCAATTCGCCGTCACCCCCGGTCAGGCCGTCGTCTGCTACGACGCCGAAAATAACGAGCGCGTCCTAGGCGGCGGCTGGATCGAATAGGGTTGAGTGTTGAGAGTCGAGGGTTGAGTGTTTCACAATCCTTCGTCCCTCAACTTTCAACACTAAACCCTCAACTTTCCTATGCCCAATCGCCTCGCCCACGAATCGAGCCCTTATCTCCTCCAGCACCGAAACAACCCGGTGAACTGGTTCCCCTGGGGCCCCGAGGCGATCGAAAAATCGCGCCGCGAGGACAAGCCGATCTTTCTCTCCATCGGCTACTCCGCCTGCCACTGGTGCCACGTGATGGAGCACGAGAGCTTCGAGAACGACGCGCTCGCCCGCGTGCTGAACGACAACTTCGTCGCGGTGAAAGTCGACCGCGAGGAGCGGCCTGACCTCGACCAGATCTATATGAACGCGGTGCAGATGCTCACGGGCCACGGCGGCTGGCCGATGAGCGTCTTTTTGACGCCCGACCTGAAGCCGTTCTACGGAGGCACGTACTGGCCGCCGCAGTCGTCCCGCGGCATGCCTGGCTTCGACCAGATCCTGGCCGCCGTGATCGACGCCTGGAAAAACCGCCGCGAGCAAGCCTACACGGCCGCCGACCAGCTCACGGCCGAACTGCAAAACGTCGGCCAGGTCGCCGCCGGCGAGGCATCCGAACTGAACGGCGACCTCATCAACGCGGCCGTCAGCCAACTTTTCCGAGCATTCGACCAGACCTACGGCGGCTTCGGCCAGGCGCCGAAATTCCCGCACCCGATGGACCTGCAGCTCTTGATCCGCATCGCCGACCGCACCGGCCAGAGCGGCCCGCTCGACATCGTCCGCTTGACGCTCGACCGCATGGCGGCCGGAGGCATCTACGATCATCTCGGCGGCGGCTTTTGCCGCTACTCGGTCGATGCCCGCTGGCTCGTGCCCCATTTTGAAAAGATGCTGTATGACAACGCGCTCCTCACCAGTGCGTATCTCGACGCTTTTCTCGTCACTCACGACGAGAACTACGCCCGCATCGTTCGCGAAACGCTCGACTACGTCCTCCGCGACATGACCGACCCGGCTGGCGGCTTCTACAGCACCGAAGACGCCGACAGCGACGGCCACGAAGGCCTGTTCTACACCTGGACACCGGACGAGATCGACGCAGTGCTCGGCGTCGAGCGCGGCAGCACGTTCGGCCGCGTGTATGATGTGAGCGACGTCGGCAACTTCGAAGGCCGCAACATTCTCAACCTGCCGAAGACGATCGACCAGTGCGCGAAAATCCTCGGCCGCGACAAGGCCAACCTCGAAGCCGAGCTGGCCGACAGCCGCGCCAAACTCTTCGCCGCCCGCGAGAAACGCACGCGCCCGGGCCGCGACGACAAAGTGATCGTCGCCTGGAACGGCCTCATGATCGACGCCATGGCCCGCGCCGGCGCGGCGCTCGACGAACCGCGATACACTTCGGCCGCCGAAAAAGCCGCCAACCTCCTCCTCAGCCGCTTGCGGCTTAGCGACCATCGACTAGCCCACACCTGGCGCAACGGCACCGCCAAACTCGACGCCTACCTCGACGACTACTCCGCCCTCGCTAACTCCCTCGTCACGGTCTACGAAGCCACGTTCAACGAAGCGTACATCGACGAAGCCGCCAGCCTCGTCGACACCGTCCTCGCCAAATTCGCCGACCCATCCGGCGGCTTCTTTTACACGGCCAGTGACCACGAACAGCTCATCGCGCGCACCAAGGAGCTCACCGACTCGAGCACGCCCAGCGGCAACGCGCTCACCGCCACGGTGCTGCTGCGTCTCGGCAAGCTGCTGGGCCGCAGCGACTACCTCGACGTGGCCGAATCGACGCTGGCCACCGCCGCTCCCATCATGCAGCGCTCCCCGCTCGCCACCGGCCAGATGCTTCTTGGCCTCGGCCGCCACCTCGGTCCGTCGTACGAGTTGGTCCTGGTCGGCGACTTTGCCAATCCAGACGTCACGCAAGCGATCAAAACATTACGCGGCCGCTACCTGCCGCGCTGCGTCATTGCCGCCCGCGACCTGGCACAGGAATCGAACCCGCCGCACTCAGCCCAATTCAATGAACTGTTCGCCGGCAAGTCGTCGCCCCTCGGCCATCCCGCGCTATACAACTGCGAGGATTTCGCCTGCCAGGCCCCAGCCATCGGCCTCGATGCGATCGAAGAGCGGCTCACCGCACTGTCGGAATCTACGCGCATTAAGAAATAGCGGGTGCCTGGGGTCGAGGCTCCGCCGAGCCCCCAGCAAGTTAGGACTGGGGGC
>JBIOWO010000040.1:0-13153 GCA_044868555.1 Lacipirellulaceae bacterium
GGTCGTCGTGCGGCGGGAGGGGCTGGTCATTTTCCTCGGCCCACATTTCGCGCTCGGAGTTGCTGGCGTAGTAGCGCAGCCAGATGCCGGGATTCTCTTCGATATCGGCGCAGTCCCAATGCAGGTACGTCGTGCGGCGTTCGAGCTTTTTTTCCTGCGACGGCAAAATGTCTCGAAATACCAGGCCGTACAACTGGTAGTCGCTCAGATGGTCGGTGAAGTCGAGCACGACATGCTTTTCGAACAACTTGTCGATCGTGGCCCGCAGCACCAGCGACAGTTGATGATGGCTGAGCCGATCGGGATGCGGCAGCACCAGCGCCGGCTCGAACCACTGGTAGATCGGCAGGATCGGCGCCCGTTCCCATTCGAGCATCGACTCGAGGAATTCGTTCTCGCTGCGGGTAGTCATCACGGCCGGGTTGACGCGGTCGATGGCCTCGTCCAACAGCGGCTCGAGCTCGTCGCGCAATTGAGCGTTGCGGAGCAGATGCTCCACGTCTTCGGACTTCGATGAGTCGGGGAGAAACATACGCCTAGTCGCGTTGTCGAACGTGCGGCAACGCCAAAACCGAGCCAAAAAGTGAGGGGAATCTCCGGCCGGACCACTCCCGAGGGCGCGAGACCCAGGGTGCCAAGTCGCCTGCGCGCCGCCGAACCAATGCTCCGGAACCTTGAATTTACCAACAACCGCCAAGCGCTTAAAGTGTTTTGGGGCCAAGCGCCAATAGAGTTTTGATGCTGGCAGAATCACGACCAGCAAACACCGCAATGTCAAGCGGAACATCCTGCGCAGGCGTTAAAGTCGGATACGCGAGTGCGGAAGGCGTACTGCGGAAGGAGGAGCGCGGAGAACAAATCACCTGGTACGAAACGTAGCTGCTGTCTGCCTTCCGCACTGCCCCTTCCGCCTTTCCACACTACAACTCGATTCCCATTTCGCGCATCAGAAATTTCATGTCTTCCCAGGTGTCTTTTTTGGCGGCCGGGTTGCGCAGCAGGTACGCCGGGTGATAGGTGCAGACGACTTTCGCGCCGCGATAAGTGTGTAGTTTGCCGCGGAGCTTGCCGATCGACTGTTGCGTGTTGAGGAGATTCTGAGCGGCGACGGCCCCCAAGCAACAGATGAATTCGGGCTGGACCAATTCCAGTTGGCGATCGAGAAATCGGCGGCAGTTGGACGCTTCCTCGGGCAGTGGATTGCGATTGCCGGGCGGGCGGCATTTGAGCACGTTGCAGATGTAAACATCCTCGCGCTGCATGCGGCAAGCGACGATGATCTTGTCGAGTAACTGGCCCGCACGGCCCACGAACGGCTCGCCCAGGCGATCTTCATCGGCCCCCGGCGCTTCGCCCATAAAACAGAGCCGGGCCCGCGGATTGCCCACGCCGAAGACGGTTTGCTGGCGGGTGCGGGCCAGCTCGTCGCAGCGCGTGCAGGCGGCGACTTCCTGTTGCAGCACTTCCAGTGTCGGTGCGGCCGAGGCAACTTTTGGCGACGCATCTACATCTTCGAACAACGTGCTGGCATGCGCTTCGGCCCAGCCGGCGGTTTTCGGCATCGGGGTTCTCTCCTTCGCTGGGGGCGTTTCAGGAGCCGGCGAAACTGCGGTCGCAGTCGGGGGCAAACCCTCGACCATACGCGGCTTGGGCAATGCCTGCACACCGGCCCCCGCCAGGCTTTCCAGCCGTCCGACCAGTACGTGTCTCAGTCGCTCGCGATTTTCGCTATTCACGGCCCGTGCACTCCCGACTGGCAAGTTTAGACGGCCTGTCCAGGTTGCACAGGGGTGCGGCCCGCAGATTTCTCGGCAGCAACAACAGCCGGATGCGTGGCATGGCCGCCCCAGACAGGTTGTCGGGACCTACTCTGCCGCCGCGGCGTCAACTAGGATGATGGGAGGAACTGAGTGGGCGGTTCCCTGGTGTCGTCATTTTGAGGTGGGCCAATTCCCCGCGGATAGGCGCCGTCGGCTGCGCTCAGAGCGTAGCCGTGTGGGGCGGTGCGTTTGCCGCGTGCGTTCGATTTCATCGCCATGAGCGTACCGCAAGTAGTGATTGTCGGTCGGCCGAACGTCGGCAAGAGCAGCCTTCTCAATTGGCTGGCCGGCGTACGGATCGCCATCGTCGACGACCAACCGGGCGTGACCCGCGATCGAATCACGCACCTGGTGTGCCACGACGACCGCTTTTTCGAGCTGGTCGATACGGGCGGCATGGGCATTGCCGACATGGACAATCTCACGCGGCACATCGAGGAACAAATTAGTTTGGCGATCGACTCGGCCGCGGTGATTCTGTTTGTCGTCGACGCGAAAGAGGGCATGTTGCCGCTGGACCAGGACGTGGCGCGGCGGCTGCGCCAAGTGGGCGTGCCGATCATCCTGATCGCCAACAAATCGGACAGCGAGCGATACGATACGGACTCCGACGAATTCTACCGGCTGGGGGCGGGCAAGCCACTGCGGGTGAGCACGCTGCAGAATCGCAACCGGGCCGTGCTGTTGAACATGATCGTCAGCAAGCTGCCGCCGCCGCTGGCAGACGAAGCGAGCGAGGGCGCCGCCGAGCCGGAAATGAAGGTGGCCATCGTCGGACGAAGGAACGTCGGCAAGAGCACGTTCATCAACACACTGGTAAGCGCGCCGCGGATGATCGTCAGCGAAGTGCCGGGCACCACGCGCGACAGCGTCGACGTGCGGTTCGAGCTGGACGGCAAATCGTTCATCGCGATCGACACGCCCGGCATTCGCAAGGCAAAAAGCCGAACGACCGATATCGATTTCTACAGCACGCACCGGGCCCAGCGGAGCATCCGGCGGGCCGACGTGGTGCTCATGTTCTTCGATTGCACGCAGCGGATCAGCAAGGTCGACAAGCAGTTGTGCGATTACATCTGCGAACAGTACAAGCCGGTGATCCTGGTCGTCAATAAGTGGGACGAGCTGGTCAACTCGATGCCGACCGAGAGATGGGTCCGCTACCTGAACGACAATTTCGCCACCATGCGATACGCGCCGATCGCGTTCATTACGGGCCAGACGGGCAAGAACGTCAAGGCTCTGTTGAATCATGGGCAGATGCTGTTCAAGCAGTCGCGGGCCCGGGTGACGACCGGCCAGTTGAATCGAATGCTGCGTGAAGCGGTTCGCCGAAACGCGCCGCCACTGGCTCACGGCCGGCTGCCGAAGATCTACTACGGCACGCAGGTCGGCATCCAGCCGCCGACGATCGTGCTGTTTACCAATGATCCGAAGGACATTTCGAAGCCGTACCAGCGGTACCTGCTGGGCACGTTTCGCGATCAGCTAAGCTTCGGCGAGGTGCCGATCAAGCTGTATTTGCGTCGCCGTCACCCGGCCGACTTGCGCGATGAGATCGGCGCGGCGGCCGACGAAAAGGCCAATGGACACGAAGCGACGCAGCGCACCGCGGCCCCAGCGGATGCGTAATCCAAATCTAGTAGCTGAATTCGCAAGAATTCTGGATCCAAATTTAGTAGCTGAATTTCGCAAGAATTCAGGATGCGTCTGAAGTTTTGCAACTTCAGCTACTGCGCGCCTTAGCGCCTCAGCGGCTGAGCGTCGCCTGGATGCCGAGGGCGTCGGACGTGGCGTTGAAGCGGGCGATCGCCGTACGGGTTGGATCGGGCCGCTGCTCCTGCATGGCAATCAACAAGCCGATCGCCCACGCCGAGACGAAGCAGATCACCTCGCCGTAGGAAAACAGCTTTTGCCAGTTCCAGCGCATGGGAAGCATCGTGCTTACGACCGCAATTCGAAAGAGAGTAGGAACCGCCTGATCCGTGCTGAGCCATCCGTGTCCGGCCGGGTTGCGAAATGTTCACAAAGTGTGAACTTTCAACGAAGCGACGATGAACATGGTCGTCGCACATCGGCAGCCGGCGTGGGCCTTCCAGCACCGCCCAAGTAGTCGATTACATAGAAGCGGCCGGTGCGTGGCAAGGTCGGTCGGGGGCGGAAGTTGCTGTGGCGGCTGGAATTGCGTGAGTAAGAGTTAAACGGGGAAGGCTGCGCGGTCGCGGCAACTCCGGGTGGGCCCTTTTGCGTGGCGTCGCTCGCCGTTTGCATCGCGCGCTTTGGCCCTTTTGGCGGGTCGGCAACGGCAGTCGGCCGGCCCTGACCGAGCGGCGGGTGCGTGCTATCATACAAGGCTTCAATGTGGGGGCGCTTGGCGCAGTTGGCTAGCGCGTTTCCTTGACATGGAAAAGGTCACAGGTTCGAGTCCTGTAGCGCCCACTTCACTTCTTGCCACCGATTTGACGTGGTCTCTTTTCGCGGCCGGGAAACCCCGCTTTCCCGCGGCATTGCCGGAAGCCGCTACCTTGACTCTCGCGCAGCGGCGATTAGCATCAGCAGCATGTATTGGCTTGGCTGAGCCTGCTGTTTCTACGTTGGCGCCATGGAGAGAGTCGGGCGGACTATGAGAAATCTTCGAAGCGTGCTGAGTGTATTCGCTGTTGCGATGTCGTTTGTTGGAGCCGCCTGCGGGGCGGAGTCCGATCAGGCGGCCTCGGCTAGCGTCGATCTTGCAAAGGACACGCTGGCGTACGTCGGCACGTATACCGGAGCGAAGTCCAATAGCAAGGGCATCTACGTGTTCCGGCTGGAGACGAAGAACCCGGACGTCTCGCAGAACGTGCTGCTCGTCCCGCTCGGGCTGGCGGTGGAAACGACGAGTCCGTCGTTCCTGGCGATCGACCCGAAGCGGCGACTGGTGTTTGCCGCGAACGAGGTGAACCAGTTCGAGGGGGAGCCGGGCGGCGCGGTGAGTGCGTTTTCGATCGACCCGGCGACGGGCAAGCTCGCGCTCATCAATCAGCAGTCGTCGAAGGGCAGCGGGCCGTGCCATTTGGTTTTGGATCGCACGGGTCGCAATGTGTTGGTGGCGAATTATGGTAGCGGGAGCGTGGCGGTGCTGCCCGTAAATGCCGAAGGGCGGCTCGGTGAGGCGACGGAGTTTATTCAGCATGCGGGCAGCAGTATTCATCCTGGTCGCCAGAAGGGTCCGCACGCTCATTGCGTGACGCTCGACCCGGACAACAAGTTCGCGTTCGTGTGCGACCTGGGGTTGGATAAGATTTTGTCGTACCGATTCGACGCGGAGAATGGAAAGCTGACGCCGAACGACCCGGCGTTTGCGTCGGTCAAGCCGGGCGCCGGGCCGCGGCACATGGCCTTTCGGCCCGACGGAGAATTCGCCTACGTCATCAACGAACTAAACTCCACGGTGACGGTTTTTGGCTACGATCCGGAAAAAGGCGTGCTGACGGAAGTGCAGACCGTGTCGTCGCTGCCCGAATACTTCGACGGGCCCAATTCGGGGGCGGAGATCGACGTCCATCCGTCTGGAAAGTATCTGTACGTATCGAACCGTGGCCACGAAAGCGTGGTGCTGTTTGAGATCGATCGCGAGCAGGGGACGCTCACGTATGTCGAGGAGCAGTCGACGGGGGGCAAGACGCCGCGGCATTTCGGCATTCAGCCGTCGGGCGGTCACCTGGCGATCGCGAACCAGAATTCGGGCACGCTGCTGTTGTGCCGGATTGACGACGGGAACGGCCGGCTGAAGCCATCGGGCGTGTTTGCCGAGGTGCCGTCGCCAGTGTGCGTCCAATTCCTGCCGCCGCCAAAATCGGGCCGCCGGGATTGATATTGGTTTTGTGTCGGGTGGCTTGCCTTCGCCGCGCAGCGGCGTAGGCATGTGTCGACGGATTGAACATGCTTACGCGGCTGGCGCCGCGAAAGCATGCCACCCACGACTACGGTCGACTCAGGGGGAGCAAACGATGGCACTCAACCGCCGTGGGTTTCTGGCCGCGGGCGGCGCGATCGCCGGGTTAGCGGCCGCCGGGCGCGGCATCGCGCAGCAATGGGAGCCGAGCCAGCGGTACCCGGACCCGCTCGTTCGAATTCTCGATCCCAGCTTCGCCAACTACCAGGTGCGGCTCGCCAAAGTCGAGCGGATCGCCGCGGGCCTGCGGTGGTGCGAAGGGCCGGTATGGTTTGGCGACGGCCGATACCTGCTGTGGAGCGACATCCCCAATAACCGCATCATGCGCTGGGACGAGGAAACCGGTGCGGTCAGCATATTTCGCAAGCCGTCGAACTTTGCCAACGGCAACACGCGCGATCGGCAGGGGCGGCTCGTGACGTGCGAGCACGATACACGGCGGCTGACGCGGACCGAGTACGACGGCAGCATCACCGTGCTGGCGGACAAGTTCGACGGCAAGCCGCTCAATTCGCCGAACGACGTGGTATGCAAGTCGGACGGCTCGATCTGGTTCACCGACCCGCCGTTCGGCATCCTCGGCTATTACGAAGGGCATCGGGCCCAGCCGGAGTTGCCGACGAATGTGTACCGCTGGGATCCGAAGTCGCAACATCTGGCAGTGGTGGTGGGCGACTTGAATCGACCGAACGGGCTGGCTTTTTCGCCGGATGAATCGAAGCTGTACATTGTCGAGGCAGGCGTCACGCCGCGCGTGATCCACGTGTACGATGTGGCGGACGACGGCACACGGCTGTCGGGCAAGCGGGCGTTCGTTACGGCGGAGCAGAACGGCACGCCGGACGGGCTGCGCGTCGACGTGGACGGCAACCTGTGGGTCGGCTGGGGAATGGGCGAGGCGGGGCTCGACGGCGTCGCGATCTTCAATCCGGCCGGCCAGCCGATCGGCCGCATCGACCTGCCGGAGCGGTGCGCAAACCTGTGCTTCGGCGGCCGGCACCGCAACCGGCTGTTCATGTGCGCGAGCACGTCGGTGTATTCGTTGTTCGTTAATACTCAGGGGGCGGCAGGTGGCTGAAATGAAGACACTTCTGATCGGCAGCTTGATTCTACTTTCCTCGTCCTTCAATGTACTGGCGCAGGCACCCGCGTCGAACGATGGCAACGCGCGGCCTGCCGAGCGGCGTGGCCGCAGGGATGATTTTCCCACGCACAAACACCCGGTCGTGCGCTACGAATTTGGTCCCGACTCGCAGCGCAAAGAGGGCGTTCCGCAAGGCAAGGTGACGGAGTTTGTGTGGAAAGACAGCAAAGTGTTTCCGGGCACGATCCGCCGCTGTGCGGTTTACGTGCCGGCCCAGTACGAGGCGGGTCAAGCGGCTGCGCTGATGGTGTTTCAGGATGGAGTCCGCCATTATCTGACCGAGGATCAGGACTTTCGCGTGCCGATCGTGTTCGACAATCTCATTGCCTCGAAAGAGATGCCCGTCACAATCGGCGTGTTCCTCGATCCGGGCTACAAGCGGGACGAGCTGCCGACCGGGAGAGAAGCCAGATCCACGGCCGAGAATCGGAGCGTCGAATACGATACGCTCAGCCCGCAGTACTCGGAATTCCTGCTGACCGAGATCCTGCCGCACGTGGAACAGGAATACGACGTGAAGTTCACCGACGATCCGGCCGGCCGGGCCATCTGCGGCATGTCGAGCGGCGGCATCTGTGCGTGGACCGTGGCGTGGGAGCGGCCCGACAAGTTCGGCAAGGTGGTCAGCCACGTGGGCAGCTTCACGAACATCCGCGGCGGGCACAAATATCCAGACATGATTCGCGCCGTCGACGCCAAGCCCATTCGAGTCTTCCTACAGGACGGCTCGAGCGACAATCGCCGTCGCGACCCGGACCGCAACTGGGTGATCGCCAACCACCGCATGGCAGCCGCGCTGGAAGAGAAGGACTACGATTACAAATACGTCTACGGCGAGGGCCCGCACAGCGGCAACCACGGCGGAGCGATCTTCCCCGATACGATGCGCTGGTTGTGGAGGGATTATCCGAAGTAGTTCAGCTGAATGTGGATGGATCCGAATCATATTTATCCACAGATGACGCAGATGTACGCAGATTTCGAGAGAAGAAACCCTCATCCAGCCAGTAGCGGACGGCAGCGCCGATAGCGATCGGATTTTTTCATCTGCGCTCATCTGCGCAATCTGCGGACAAAATCAAGCTTCCAACTGGTAGTGACCGCGCGACAACAATTACGACTTTCGGTCGCGCAATTGATATTTTGCGTCAACGCAAACCGTAGTAGGCACACTCCGTGTGCCGTAACCAAAGTAGTTATCGCGCGGAAAATTGTACACGTTTCGCGGCGGTTGCTGGTGACTCTGCTACGGCACACGGAGTGTGCCTGCTACTTTGAAAGCTTGCAAAATGCTACCGTTTCAGGTTTGATGTACTTATCTGCGCATGATCCCGTCAGCAAATTGACCGGATATCGAGGCGGTATGCTCCGGCGCGCGACGATTTCGGCATTGGCTCTGATGTTAGGCGCCTTCGTCGCCCGAGCGGAGACGCCGGGCACAGCGACCGTCGCATTGGAGAATCAGTTTTCCGACGGAGTGCGCCCGTTCCTCGCGCAGTATTGCTTGCCGTGCCACAGCGGCGAGTCGGCCGAGGCCGATCTCGATCTGAGCGCGTACACGAGCGTGCCGGTGGTGGTCCGCGATCACGCCCGCTGGTCGCGCGTGCTGGAAAAACTCGCAAAGAAGGAGATGCCGCCCGAGGATGCCGACGAGCAGCCGTCGCCGGAAGCCCGCCAGCGCGTGATCGACTGGGTGGCGGCGATGCGGCGGAACGAGGCGGTGGCGAACGCGGGCGATCCGGGCGTCGTGCTGGCGCGGCGGTTGAGCAACGCCGAGTACAACTACACGATCTGCGATTTGACGGGGGTCGACATGCGGCCGGCCCGCGAGTTTCCGGTCGATCCGACCAACCCGGCCGGCTTCGACAATTCGGGCGAATCGCTCGCGATGTCGCCGACGCTGCTGGCCAAGTATCTGCAGGCGGCGCGGGAAGTGGCCGAGCATTTGGTGTTCAAGCCGAGCGGCATCGCGTTCGCGCCCCACTCGATGCTCGTCGAGACGGACCGCGACAAGTACTGCGTCGCACAGATCATGGATTTCTACGGTCGGCAGAACATGAACTACGCCGACTATTTCCAGGCGGCGTGGCGGTTCAAGCATCGGGCCGCGCTCGGCCAGCCCGACGCGAGCCTGGCCGACGTCGCCGCCCAGTGCAAGGTCAGCGCCAAGTATCTGGCGACGGTGTGGTCGCTGCTTGACGACACGGATGATGAAATCGGTCCGATCGCGAAGCTGCGGACGATGTGGCGCGAGCTGCCCGCGCCGGAAGGCGATCAAACGCCAACCATAGCGCGGGACGGTTGCGAGCGAATGCGCGACCTTGTGGCAGAACTTCGCAAGAAGTTGGAGCCGCGGTTTGCAAATATCGCGGGCGGCCGGCGGCTGGGGGCGAGCAGCCAACCGATGTTGATGTGGAAGAATCGACAATATGCGACGCACCGCAGGACGTACGAACGGGCCGCGCTGCAGATTCAAGGTGAAGCGAAGGTCGCCAAGGATGAATCACCGGCGGACGAGTCGGACGAACCGGGCGCCGAGGACGAATTCGGCCCCGGGCGGACGACGCCAGTGAAGAACAGACCCGGCGATCCGGACCTCGTTGTTCCGGCCGAGCAGCGCGCCGAATACGAAGCGGCGTTCGCCAGGTTCTGTTCCGTGTTTCCCGATGCGTTCATCGTCTCGGAGCGGGGCCGCAATTACTTTGACAAGACCAAGGACCGGGGACGATACCTGAGCGCCGGATTCCACAACGTGATGGGATACTTCCGCGACGATCAGCCGCTGTACGAGTTGATCCTCGACGAGGCGCAACAAAAGGAGCTGGACGAATATTGGCGGGAGCTCGATTTCATCGCTTTGGCCTGCCACCGCACGTACACGCAGTTCTATCTGAACGAGGCCCGCGAAGCGCGGGAAGCAGCGCAGCGAGCCGTCGGTGAAGACGCCAGCGACCAGGAGCGGGAAATCACTTCGGAGCCGATGATCCGCCGGGTGAAGGAGAGTTTTCTGAGTCGGGCCCGCGAGGGTGGGAACGCGGTCGTCGTCGACGCAGTCGAAGAACACTTTGACTTTGTCAATAATACAATTCGCTGGGTCGAGCAGGCCCGATTGGGGGCCGAGCCGAAGCATGTTGAGGCGATTCTGGATCTTGCAGCCCGGGCCTATCGACGGCCGCTTGCGGACGAAGAGCGCGATGAATTGCGGGCTTTCTATCGCACTCTGCGCAACGAAACCGGCTTGAGCCACGAAGACGCGATGCGCGACACACTTGTGAGCGTGCTGATGTCGCCCGATTTCTGTTACCGGATCGATTTGGTCGCCGACGGCGAAGGCGTGCAGCCGTTGTCGGACTACGCCCTGGCCAGCCGGTTGAGCTATTTCCTGTGGTCCAGCCTGCCAGACGAGGAGCTACTCGCCCACGCGGCCAGCGGCGATTTGCACCAGCCGGAAGTGCTGACGGCCCAGGCGCGGCGGATGCTCCAGGATGATCGCATCGTGCGGCTGGCCACCGAGTTTGGCGGCAACTGGCTCGACTTCCGCCGCTTCGAAGAGCTCAACACGGTCGACCGTGAACATTTCGCCAGCTTCGACGACCAGTTGCGCGAGGCCATGTTCCAGGAGCCGCTTCGCTTCATGGTCGACGAGTTCCGTCGCGATGGATCGGTCCTCGATTTTCTTTACGCCGACCACACGTTTGTGAATCCGGTGTTGGCGAAGCACTATGGCATGCCGGACCCCGGCGTGGCGCCGGACGAATGGGTGCGGGTGGACAATGCGCGTGAGTATGGCCGCGGCGGCGTGTTGCCGATGGCCGCGTTCCTCACGAAGAACGCGCCCGGGTTGCGAACCAGCCCCGTCAAGCGCGGGTACTGGGTCGTGAAGAACGTGCTGGGCGAAGTCATTCCGCCGCCGCCCGCCGCGGTGCCGGAGCTGCCGCGCGCGGAGAAGGACCTGGGTGAATTTACGCTGCGCGAAGTGCTGGAGCGGCATCGGGCCGATCCGAGCTGCGCGGCCTGCCACCAGCGATTCGACGCGATGGGCCTGGTGTTCGAAGGGTTTGGCCCGGTCGGCGAGCGACGCGACACAGACCTGGCCGGTCACGCGGTCGACACGCACGCCATGTTTCCGGGCGGCAGCGAGGGAGTCGGAGTCGATGGCCTGCGCCATTACATTCGCCAGCACCGGCAAGACGAATTTGTCGACAATCTGTGCCGCAAGCTGCTCGCTTACGGGCTCAATCGCAGCTTGATTTGGTCGGATGATGGCACGATCGCGGAGCTGCGCGCGAAGCTGGCGGCGAGCGACTATCGCTGCGGCGCGTTGGTGGAGAATATCGTGACCAGCCGGCAGTTTTTGACCAAGCGCGGCCAGACCAGTTTGGCCCAGCAAGGAGAATAAGATGGGTCAATTTACGGCAAATTTGGCCGCTGCTCGTCGCCACCAGTTATCGCGGCGGACGTTTTTGCATGGCGTCGGCGTGACGATGGCGCTGCCGTGGCTGGAGTCGATTCCGGTATGGGGCGCCGAGCCGGCGAGCAGCGCGGCCACGGCAAGTGGCGCTGCCGGGGCGCTGCCCAAGCGGTTCGCCGTGATGTTCATGGGCAACGGCATCAACGGCAACCATTGGTGGGCCAAGGGCTCGGGCGCCGACATGAAGCTGGGCAAGACCCTCCAGCCGCTCGAACCGCTGAAGTCGAAGATCAACGTCATCAACGGCCTGTAACCCGTTGGCCGTCGGAAAAGGTATTCACCCAGTGCAGACCGGCAATCTGTTGTCGGGCGTGCCGATTCAGAAGGGTGCCACGGTCCGCGGCGGCATCAGCATGGACCAGGTGATCGCCAATCACGTCGGCCAGGACACGCTGCAACCGAGCTTGGTGCTGGCCTGCGAACAGCCGATGACCGGTTACCACGAGACGAACTTCTCCAACGCCTACAGCTCGCACATTTCGTGGCGGAGTCCCGAATCGCCGGTGCCGAACGAAGTGTATCCGTCGCTGGCCTTCGACAGCCTGTTCGAGAACCGCGGCAGCCTGCGGAACCAGAGCGTGCTGGACCGCGTGAAGGAACGGGCCGACGCGCTGAGCCGCAAGGTGAGCGCGAGCGATAGGGGCAAGCTGGATGAGTACTTGACAAGCGTGCGCGAGGTCGAGCAGGGCATCCAGCGGTTGCGGCGGGACAAGGACAAGGCCGAGGAGCGAGCGAAGCTAAACGGCAAGCCGGTATTTACGATGGATCGCCCGGCCAATGGATTGCCGGAGGACCTGCGCGATCACACGCGGCTGATGTGCGACATCATCGCGCTGGCTTTCCAGACCGACAAGACGCGGGTGGCATCGCTGCTGTTGGCCCGCGATTTGTCGTCGCTCTATTATCCGTTCCTCGACGTGCGCGAGGGGCACCACGGCGCGTCGCACAACGATTTGTCGGACGGTTACGAGCGGATCTCGCGATTCCACTTGAGCCAACTGGCGTACCTCGCCACCAAGCTCGACGCCATGCCGGAGGGCGAAGGCACCGTGCTCGACAACTCGTGCCTCTTGTGGCTCTCGAACATGTGGGCCGGCTGGAAGCACGACAACATGAAGGTGCCGGTGGTGCTGGCCGGCGGATTGGGTGGCACACTGCAAACGGGCCGGTCGCTCGACTACTTGTATGGGGGCGACGAGAACCGCAAGCTGTGCAGCCTGTACCTGTCGATCATGGATCGGATGGGTATCCAGCTCGATCATTTTGGCGACGCGGACACGCGGTTGTCCGGTTTTTGACGTGCATTTCGCCCCACTAAATTTTTTATTTTTTCGGTGGGGCGAAACTCGGTCGATTTCGCCCCACCTCGTGACCGCAAGTCGTTAGCCGGCCCGAGGTTCGTAAATGGCAGTGAGGCGATATGCACTGGGTTTCGCCTCGGGGGGTGGACAAAATCCCCCCGCGCGTGCGGCGCAATTCATCGCTTCGACGTCGTGCGGCCGCGCGAAAACCCAATCAGCTTCTGCGCGCGGCCGCGCGCACGACGATCCTTCCTGGCCGCGAGCCGATCGCGGACAGAGCCAGTTTCGAAACCGTGGGCTAGCGCCCAACGGCTGATGAGATTAGCCGCAATGCGCTAGCGTGAGGTTGCTTTTTCAGTTGTAGAGTCGAGAAGTGGCGCGGTGGTTTAGGTGGGGCCTATCGGTGGCCGGCCCTTTCGGTTGCCGGTGCCTCACTAGCCGTGCCATGCTTCCGTTTCCACTTCCCGCTCATCGAACCGGACG
>JBIOWO010000041.1:0-5344 GCA_044868555.1 Lacipirellulaceae bacterium
TGAAGCTATAGCGGTGCGAGATGACGGCGTGCGCGGGTACAGCCGATTGCAGAGTCAAAACGGCCGCTGTTAGGAAGTTGATGGCAAAGTACAGCTGTCGATTCATCGCAAGTCTCCTCCCAGTGAAACGTGGCCGCAGTGCGGCGAAAAGTAGGTGTTTTAGCGAGATGCAATAGCAAAATTGGCCTCGGTTGTACCTCTCTCTGGAACATCGAATATTTGCGATCCGTCTCGGAACTTCATCGGCACCCGTTCGGGTGGCAATGGCGTGCGCTCATTGGCATCGGGCGGAACTTTGACCGAAGTGATGAACACACGATACGCATCTGGTACGGCACCTGACCGATTGCTCCCAGCGCGCTTGAGCACAAAACGGCCCGTGGAATCCGTCTCTCCCACGTAAGAGCGCTCGGTGACAGGCCCGGTCGAGCGATCGAATCGGACGGTGGCGCCGGAGAGTGGTTGTCCGTTGAACGAGACAACTCCTTCGACCGGCACCAGATCGGGTCCGCCGCAGCCGTTCGCAATCACGGCGACAAGCACTGCAACAAGCCATCCTCCCGCCTTTTTCGTCATAAACCGTCTCTGGCTGGTCGTGTGGCTTAAATGGGATCGGACTCGGTTTCGCCGCCGGCGATGCTGGCTTTGAAGCACAGCAGCCGCAAATCGATGTCAAATGAGAGGAATTCACCGGAACCATCGCACATCTGCACGTTCATGCCATTCGTGTGTCCGCTAAACCAGCCGGACTGGCATGGTTTGGGCGAGCCGACGACTCCCACATCCATACAGCCTGGCGATATTCCGGTATCGGAGCCCCGATAGTTTCCCCAGAGTATTTGCGGCTGAGGCGAAACCTGCGAGAGAACGTAATTCCCCCAGGAATAGGCCCACAGTGTCCGCCGTCGATCAAACCTGTTTGTCGATTCGCCCAAGAGCAGCGTCTTACTCGTGCCATCTGTGACATCCTTGATCGCCTCGGGCCGAAGCCTGATCAGGATTTCGCGGTCAGCGTTGGTCGGCTGCACGGTGTGGCCCTTCCGCAGTACAGCGTGTAAAGGGCCGCGCCAGCCATATACGTGCGGGTCGGCCGCGTCCGGTATGCGGTACAGCTCCTCGCCGAGATACCATGTAACCTGTCCGGTGGTGCGTCCGGCATTGCCGCGGTACGAGCTGGTGCGATAGCCGCCCGAGCGAGCGTCCAAACTGACGTCGGGGCCACTATCGGGAACCACAATTGCTGACGCAAAATCTGACGGGCAATGGTATATCGGAATAAGTGTCTCGCGAAACTGTCTTTGAGTGCTGTCTCCCATCGCAACCGTGGGCTGATAAAGTCTGCGAAGACTCTCATCCTCGGCGTACGGCAGGATCTCGATTGCCCAGGTACTCATGCCCTTCGAAAAATTATCAATCGTGTCGGGCATCACAACTCCCGGCGGAAACGCGCGCCGTGCATCGTGATGATTGTGAAGTGCCAGGCCTTGCTGCTTAAGATTGTTCGCGCACTGGCTGCGGCGGGCAGCTTCCCGCGCTGCTTGGATGGCGGGCAACAGTAGCGCCACCAGGATGCCGATGATCGCGATCACAACCAGCAGTTCGACGAGGGTAAAACCGCATCGCCGGCGGCCGACCGCTGACCACCGCGCCCTCCCACCCGACATCCTGTATACCGATTCTGTGCCGTCCATTCGTTCCTCCACGAAGCGCAGAATTACGATGTCCCCCGACCACTCGCGTCGCTTGCCACTCGAAGTTGACCGATCTGAGATTTCCTCGTGCCTATCGAAAAGACCTACCGACAGGGTTCCCACGCCCAATTCATCGTCGACATAAGCTAAGCATTCCACCACGCGCCAACGCGCGCGTGCTCTCCCGCCGACGCGGCAGGCGTCACCCACCCTCTCGAACTACTTGCTTGCCTCCCGATCCGCTTCCAGCAAGTTGCACCGACCGAAGAAACTCACGCTGTCGAGAGTCAAAAATTGAGTAACGCCGTGCCTGCCTGCCCCACCATCCACAGATGGGCAGGCACGACAGATTGCGACTTGCCACGGACGAGAAGTAAACGACGAGCGGCCGCACGAAGAGCAATAGTTTGCGGTCAGTGCTCGGCGCGCTACCCCCTATGCTGCGCGCTTCGCCGGACATGAACGTTCGAATCAAACGGTCTCAAAGGCACGAATTCAACTATGCACCTCAAGCCGCCGCCTAAGGCAATACCTCCCGTCCCATATTTCAAAGCGACACCCGTCCGATTGCCAGAGAAATCCCGAAAAAAGTCGAACTCGTCTAAAATCGAGGGGTCAAATTGGCAGTCGGCGCCACGGCCTACGGCCGTGCCGCCGCCTTGGTCGCCGCACGGCGGTTGCCGCGACCGAAGTTTCTTGCGGTTTTTTCCGGCAAAATGACGTGGCGAGCCGCGAAATATGGGATAAGGGCGATTTCGGCGCCGGTGGTGAGGCATTGGTATCGCACTGCTGGATCGCTTTCGGCCGACATGCCGCAGGATCATCATTTGTCGGGTGCGAGCGGCTTGCTATGAAACCCACCACGAGTTTGCCAATGGATGGCGACGATCAATTCATTCGCTGCTTTACCAGCAGCCAGCGCCCGTTGCACGCGTTTATCGTCGGCATGGCGCCTAGCCGAACCGATGCCGATGATATCTTGCAAGAAGTGAATCTGGCCCTGTGGCGGAAGCGTCACCTTTACGATCGCACTCAAGACTTTCTGCGGTGGGCGTTTGGTTTTGCCATTGTTGAAATCCGCGGCTTTCGCAGCCGCAGCGCTCACCGGCGTCTGTGTTATAGTGACAAGGTACTAGATGCGTTCGCCGCCGAATGGCCGACCGACTTGGACATTGACGAGCAACGCCGCGACGCGCTGGCGGCCTGCCTCGAGAAACTTGGGGCAAGAGAGAAGCAGTTTGTCGCCGCGTTCTATCGCCATGACGTGACCGCCCAAGAGCTCGCCGATGAAACCGGCAGACCGCTGAGGACCGTTTACAACATCCTGGACCGGGCCCGCGAATGTCTGCGCAAATGCGTGCAGAATACCCTGGCCCAGGCGCAGCATCCCTGATTTAGTCGCCGACGAAACTGTGTCCGATACAACGCCACGCTTCGATGCCGTGCGGCTCCAACAGTTGATTGCGGAGAAGTGTAACGGTGCGCTCTCAGCCGAGGATCACGACGAGCTGGAGCGAATGCTGGCCGAATCGGCCGAGGCGCGGGCGATTTACTGCGAGGGCCTATCGATTCACGCCAACCTGGGCTGGGAATTTGCCGGCAAGGCCGCGTGCAACCACGAAGTTGCCAGGCTGGTGCTCGATTCAGCAGAATCATTGCGGAATGAAGCTCGGCCGCGTCGCGTCGCGGCTCGTTCCAAGGCGACGTCGTGGGCTCTTGCCGTAGCCGGTTGCCTGCTCGTTGCAGCGCTCATCGCCGGTCTGAGTCGCTCGATTGCCGATCGCGGTCCGGACATGCGCGCTGGCGGCGCGGCAGCAATTGGGCCGGACGTTCTCGGAACGCTGACGCCCCTGATGCCGGACACGCGCTGGTCCTTCGGTAAGTCAATCGCGCACAATCCGAGCAGTTTCGTGGCCGGGGAAACCGTCTTGCTCGACCGCGGGGCCGCCCAGCTTCGCTTGAACAATAACACTACGGCGCAACTGGAAGCACCCGTCATTCTGCAAATGGTATCCCTGAACCTGGCCCGCGTGCTGCGCGGTCGGATCACGTTTGACGTGGCCGAAGGTGCGGAAAATTTCAAGGTCGAGACAGCGTCCGCGGAAGTGGTCGATTTGGGGACATCGTTTTCGGTAAGGGTGGGCGATCGAGCGACGGAAGTGGTCGTCTTTCAGGGAAAGGTCGATCTGAAAGTTGCCGGCCAGCAAGCGACGAGCGATGCGGCGTCGCCTCCGGCCGTGCAACGCATGCGGATGGGCGAGGCGATTCGCGTCGGCAACGATGGCACGCTGAGTCGCATTGTTCAAGTGCGCCGGACCGAATATGGTCCCGAGCATTTGCGGGCGCCGCTGATCTCGGCCGTCCGCGACAATTTGGCACGGGATAGCGGCACGTGGGATTTCTACCAAATCGTTCCGGGTGGGATGCAGGAGGACGCCCCGGCCTTTGTCGATCGGCTGCACGAATGGAACGGTGTCAATGGTCGCGGGATGCCACCGTATTTGGTTGGTGGCGACTATGTGAAGACATTTAACAACGACAAAGTCACCGAGGAGTTGGCGATCACGATCCGCTTGGATAAGCCGGCCGTCGTGTACTTGCTGATCGACAAGCGGATGCCGCCGCCACGCTGGGTGACGGAATCGTTTGAAAACACCGGGGATGAGGTTGGCGTTGACGAAGTGTGGCCCGATCCGCCGGATGACGCCACGGGAACGAACTACGTTGCGGACCGCGGTCCGGGGAAGAGCGTCGACAACGTTCACTCTGTCTGGAAGCGGGTAGTGCAGAGAGGCGGCGAAGTCACGTTGGGGGCCAATGCGCCCTTGTTGAGTGACGTGCAGACCGTTGGAGAGAAAATCGGCGTGAGCATGTATGGCGTCGTGGTGACGCCGCTGGTCGAATAGCGCCCAATTCACGTCCGACTCAGCTTTACGTCGGGCTCATCGTGCCCGAGCGTCGCGCAGGCCGTTGCTTCCGACTCGCTTGCAAGCCGTGTCGCGTTCTGAGCGGAGGGCACGGGACTCGAACCCGCAACCGGTTTCCCGGCACCACATTTCCAGTTGGATTAGCGTAGTTTCCGCTATCGTCCGCTCACGTCCTAAGCCGTTTACTCGCCAAGGGTAAGCGGCTTTTCTTGTTTCCACGTACGTCCGCCAAAAAACGCCATTATGCGCCGAGTTGGCAGTCAGATGGCAGTCAAATTCTTGAATCGTGACATCCAAATGAACGAATATCAAAGCCCTGCTCATCGCGCGCCCGCCCTAGAGTATCGAACTTGGGTGGTAAATCTCGGCAACTGATTTGAATGCGCCGAAGACACTCACAATGAGTTTACCCTCGTCGAATATCTGGCTTCAACTTTGAAGTCGCCAAACTCCTCCCCCGGTAGGACTCGAACCAACTGCAAAATCGCCGGGAAAAACTGACAGGGAGGAAATTGGCGGCGCAGAAACCGGCGCATTTTTGAGCGACGCTGAATTGGCCATTATAGTCCATCGCTGGCAATCCCTGTCGCCAGTTGTCAAGCGAGCAATTCTGGCGCTAGTTGGTAATTGTCCTAGCTAGACCGTCAGCGACCCACTGATTAATTGAACGGTGCCAAAGGCGGAATACCGGCAAGAGTAGATGCAGTAGTTTCTAAACATAGGAGG
>JBIOWO010000042.1:0-22826 GCA_044868555.1 Lacipirellulaceae bacterium
GATGATTAGCCATCGCTGGGCCTCCGTGCGAACGCCGCTTGTGACAACCGCGACATTCAAACGACCCAGCGACCCTTTAACCAATATCAGTTCTCAAAACTGTTGCATTTGAAGTTTGCATCTACCCACTTAGAAAAAAAGCGTCTTCTGACTCGAAGGCAGGCGCTCTCGCGTAAACCCGACGGTCAGGTGCCAATCGTGGATTGGGCCAAGCGAGCTGCTCCCATACATGTGGGTTCGGGACAAACCACGGCTTTCACAGGGCATCCGAGAATTTCACTCTTAATTTGCAGCCAAACGGTGCTGCGGGCTGCGCCTCCGGCTGCCTGGACTGATGCGGGCCAGTTGTCGCCGCATAACGTAGTCACGTGTCTGCGCAGCTCAATGGCCACTCCTTCCATGATGGCCCGTACCTCATGGCTGCGCCGGTGCGTTGAAGTGCGACCAACGAACATCTCGCGCACAGATTGCTGAGCCGCTAATGGATGAAGTTGCAGACCTTCCGCGCCGGCCGGTACTTTGGCAGCTAGCGTGTCCAATTCGGCAAATGTTGGCCGATCAGGCAGTTCGTTGCGGTATCGCTCCAGCAGCCCCGCGGACAAACTACTAAACATCATTTCGTAATATTCGCCCGGCACCGATGCAGGTCCCTGATAGACGCCGAGCGAGGCACTGGATCGGAACCTGTTGGCACGGCGAACGGTGGCCAAGACTGTGCCCGTCGTTTCGCTCACTCGGCCAGTTACGACGTTTCCGGCCCCAATCGCGCCAGCGTATTGATCAAGACACCCCATGATGCATCGGCAATCACCGGGAAGCCCCAGCGCTTGAGCTCGATCCGCCCTCAACCGGCCCGCATCGCTTCCCGCACGAACAATTTGTGGGAGCCAATCAGACGGCAAACCAACGAGTCGAGTCGCCTCAGGCCACCACCGTAAGCGATGGATATCCGCCATTCCCGTCAAACCGGCCAAGCTAGCCTCTGTCAAATGACTTCCGGTCAGCCACCACACAAGGTAGTCGCCGAGCGTACAGAGCCGACGTGCTCGCGATACAATGTCCGGTTCGTTCTGATGCAGCCAAAGAATTTTTGCCGGCAGGAAGAAGTGATTTAGCTCTGCGACGCCGGTGATACGATAGAAGTCAGGTCGCGTTGTCAGTGTTTGCAGTGGCGCTAGCGCCCCGCGCGCCCGCTCATCGGTCCAAAGTAGAAAAGGAAGCAGTGGCCGCGAATGCTCATCCAGCAGCGTAAAGGTGTTTGCTTGAGAGGCGAAGCTGACGCGACTCACGTCGCTCAGCCCACCAGTCTGCCGGCCCACTTCATGAGCCGCATCGATCAAGCAGCGACAAAATACGCTGACTGGCAGTTCGCACCGGTCATGACCAGGGCGTTCGACCGGCGCGGCAATTCGGTGTTGGGCAATTAGCTTGGCACCGTCGCCGAATAGGCACACCTTGAAATAGGTGGTGCCCAGGTCGAAGGTGAGCACTTTGCTCATCAATGTGCGCTCCGCTGTTCGTCAGTTGCGACAGCAGCCGAGCGAAGGCCAGTCTTTGACAACAGCCCGAGTGTGGCAGCAACGAGTCTTTCTCCACTCTCTGGGCTCGCAAAAATCGCGTTCCCGGACTCATAGCATCGCTGCTGAACCGCTTCCGCGGTAACGAGATAGCCTTGCAGCTCACCATTGGCAAGCGTAATCACTGCCGCTTCAGGGTGTCGATCACGAAGCCGCTGCGCAAATTCCACAAATGCTTCCCCCGGCCAACCGACAAACGTTTGTCCCCCCACGCCGATTGCCTGAATTTCCGCGGGCAGGCAACTCTCCCGGGCGGCATCTAGCTCGCCTGAGTCGGAAGCCCGCGCGAGTGCCACCGTCTCTTCCGCGCCAAATATCGCGCATTCGGCCGTACGAATCGCGGGAAACGGGGCGTCTGATACCTGCAATTCTGCGAACCTCTCCCGGGCGGCCCGAAGCGCGTTTGACGCGATTTCAACGGACGGCATTTGCCGTGGCGGAAGTTCGATCTCGGTCGACTCGCTGAACAAGCTGAGTTGCCGCACAAAGGGAGCGGACACCAACGCCCGCCCGATTTCCGCGCCGAGTAAGTCGCCTAAGCGTCGCGCCTCGGCGATCGAATGGTCGCGTATGACGTATCGTGGACTTTGGTTTCCTGCCGCACCCAAGTGGCACAGTACCGGGCAGTTCATTCCAAGCACTTGCGCCTGCAAAAACTCCCGGCACATAGCTGGAAAATCCCCACTGATGAGCTTCGAGTCCGCGTGCAATACAGTTGGATGCACTGGATTGATGAACATCAGGCCAAGCCAGCGGTCTGGATCGCCAGCGGCTCGCGCCGCAAGCACGGGAACTTCCGTTATCCTCGGACCGGCCGGATCGAGGCGGTTTGAACCGATCGTCATGCACGAGGCCGAAGTCACTGTGACTTCGGCAGCTTCCGCCGAACGTACGGCCTTCTCCGCGGCGCCGACGATTCCCATTACCGCAAAGGCTAGATAATCGGGATCCGGACGCGGAACTATTGAGTCCTGCGCGTTACTCAACATCGCCAACGTGACCGGCCCGGAGTGTGTGTGTGATGCAGTCACCATAATATGGTCGGGTTCGACACCAGTGCGCGCGGCGATCTGAGCGCGCGCATTTGCCACTAGGTACTTCGGCAGCCAAATTAGATCAACTTCGATGAACAGGACGGCGGTCGATCCGTTATCGAGATACAAAGCGGACGCGAGCAGCGGGTTTAGGATGCCCGTGCTAAGCCGCGGCGTGTGGGGATATCCGTACAGAAACGTCGCATTGGGCGGCGTAATGTCGAACGAAGCCCCACCGGCTGCGACAAAATTGGCAGCCTTGTCCGAATTTGGTTTGCCCACGGGGATTCCAGGAGTTGACAATTCCGGGTGGGAGTTGCAATAATGTTATAACCATTTTGACAGCCGACAGTCAAGAGTTTGCTGCGGTGCTAGCGGAGAAAGGTATCTTCCATGGCAGTTATTCGCTCCGCCACGGCATATCAATACGTCGCTGATACTCTGCGTCGGCAAATCCTCCAGGGTCAGTATGGTCCGGGAGAGCGGTTGCCCGCGGAGCGCGAATTGTGTGAGCAATTTGCCGCGTCTCGAATCACGATTCGCCGCGCACTGCTCATCCTGGCCGACGAAATGCTCATCCAGCGTCGTCAGGGCGACGGCACGTTCGTCAGCCCGACTCCATCGCGAAAAATCCCTTTGCTCAGCACGGACTTCAGTGGGTCCATCGCGACCCATGCCCCGGACATCGATCGCGAGCTCGAATCGCAAGCATGGTTGAAGGCCGCCGATGACGTAGCAGCCAGTCTGCAAACACACCGCGGCGCAAGCGTACTGTTCGCGCGACGATTCGACCTGCTCCACGGCCTACCTGTCGCATTTGACGAGATCTATCTCCCCGAACAGGTTGCGGATCAACTGAGCGCAGATGATCTGGGCCAATTGCGGTTCCTGGAACGCTGGCAAAGTGTGCAGCAGATTCGTTTTGGGCACCTTTCTCAATACATAGAAGCGATCGCCGCGGCCCCGGAGCAGGCACAATACCTGGGCGTCACAGTGGGCGACCCGATGCTCAAGGAAACCGATGTGATATTTCTTTCCACCGGTGCGCCATGTGGACTGTTTGTCAGCTACTATCGGCATGAGTTATTTCGACTCACATCGACCGTTCGGCTGAGCGTCGATCACCAAGAAGACGAGAGCGTTTGATGTCCGCGACGTGCATCGACAATGCCCTCATCGTTCGCCCGGGAATCGGCGTAACAGCGGGCAGCGTTCTGTTGGCGGAAGGAAAGATCGCGAAATTCGATCCGCAGCCGCAGCACTTGCCGAATTTGTGCAGGCGCGTCGATGCGGAAGGGGCCGTGCTTACGCCAGGCCTCGTCGATGTTCACACCCACGGCGTTCACGAGTACTTGTACGAACGCAGCCCGGAGGAATTGGTCGCTGGAGTGGAAATCCTACCCCGCTATGGTACGACCTGCGTACTGCCGACCTTGTATCGCGTGCTCGACCGGCTCTCGCTGTGTTTGCTCGAGAAACTGTCGGCTGCATTGGCCGCGATTGACGGAGTTTCGGCCCCTGGCTTTCACCTGGAGGGACCGTTTCTGGCCCTTCCGGGAGCCGGTGCGGCGACCATCCCGGGCGACCTTGTGCTATTGGACGAATTGCTATCGGCCACGAGGGGCCGAGTGCGTGCCATGTCGGTGAGTCCGGACTGTCCGAATATACTACCGATCATTGAACGACTCCGCGGCGAAGATATCGCCGTGTTCCTCACGCACACGCGCGCCAACGTGGCGCAAACCAAAGCCGCCATCGAAGCGGGCGCCTGGCACGCGACTCATTTTTACGACGTGTTTCCGCCGCCCCCGGAAGCCGAGCCTGGTGTCCGTCCTGTCGGAGCAGTAGAGGTTCTACTCGCCGATCAGGGCTGCACGGTGGACTTCATTTGTGATGGGGTCCATGTCGATCCAGCAGCGATTTGCCTGGCGTTTGCGGCCAAGGGCTGGCACGGTATCGTCGCCATAACGGACTCGAATATCGGGGCCGGCCTCGACGATGGCGTCTATCCCACTCCGTGGGGATTTCCCGTCAAAGTCAGCCGCGGCGACGCCGCGCGGGTCCACGATTCGCAGCATCCGCTTCACGGTCAGCTGGCCGGCAGCTCGTTGACGATGAATCGTGCTATTGAAAACCTGCTGAAGTGGCTGGAGATTCCTGCACACGCCGTCTGGGCGATGGGCACCTGCAATCCGGCGGGAGTGGCCGGATTAGCCGGCAAGGGAGTAATGCAAGTCGGCGCAGACGCCGATGTCGTCTTGTGGCGCGAAGAGAACGCGACGTTGCAGGCCATCCAGACATGGGTCGCCGGACAATCCGTGTACGAACATGAGCCTGCCCATGCATAGGTGCTTCTATCCATGACCGATTCGTTTCACTATTGCCCGTCCCACTACGTCCCGTTCCGTGACCTGCCGCAGATCGAGCGCTGTCGGAAGATCAAACGGGAGGAAATCGAGAAGCATCCAAACCTCGATTTTTGCATCCGCGTCTATCCGGCAGACGAGATTGAGTTTATCTGGGTGACGGACATGTTTCGCCGGATCAAAGAGTCCGACGACACGGATCGGCCCGTGTTGCTGATCCTGCCCAATCCATGTCATTCCGTTTATCGCAAGGTTGCGCACCTGGTTAATTCGTTTTCTGTGTCGTGCCGCAATCTCCACGTGTTCGCAATGGACGAATACGCGAATGAAGATGGGCGCATCGCTCCCGAGACTTGGCGATTTGGGTTTGTGCATTCCATGCTGCAGAATCTTTACGGTCCATTGCGCGAAGAGTTGCGGCCCCCTCGCAGCCAGTTCCACGGCCCGACGAACGACAACATCGCCGTGTACGGAAAGATGATCACCGACTTGGGTGAGGCGGACGCCTGCTACAGTGGCCCGGGCTGGACGGGCCACGTCGCTTTCGTCGAGCCGGATGCACCGGAGTTTGACGCGCCCCTCGAAGAGTGGAGGAAACTTGGACCACGCATCTGCACATTGAGCCCGTTCACACTGGCGCAAAACTCGCTCCATGGAAGTTTCGGCATGAGCGGTGACCTGGCCGCCGTGCCTCCCAAGGCAGCGACGATTGGCCCTGCACAAGTCATCGCTGCCAAGCATCGAATCGAAATGGCCGGCATCACTGTTCATGGAACAGCTACGGCTTGGCAGCGGCTCATCGCCCGACTGTGCTACCACGGTCCGGTGACGCCCCGCCTGCCGAGCTCCATACACCAACAACTTCGCACCGATTGCTATATCAGCGAATTGATTGCACAGGACATCAAGCCGGATTGGGAGAAAGGTTACTAGCGCATGCCTGCTACGACGATGCCTTCGTTTTCAAGTCTCGAATGGGCGAGTCGCGAGTCGGCCCATTGCCCCCGTATCGTCGTGACCCCGCCGGGCCCAAAGTCGCGCGAGTACCACGATCGCTGCACGCTCTATTTCAAAGGCCTGTCCGGGCAAGTCAAGCTATTCCCAGTTGCCTTTGAATCGGGTCGCGGCTGCACCCTGCGCGACGTTGACGGCAACGAATACATCGACTTTTCCTCCGGTATCTACGTCACCACGCTGGGGCACTGCCACCCCAAGGTGAGTGAAGCCGTTGCCCGGCATGCCAACACGTTGATGAACTGCCACGACTTCACGACTCCGATCAAGACGTTGCTGGTGGAGAAGCTTGCCCAAGTTCTGCCGGGCGATCTCAACGGATTTCAATTCTACGATTCTGGCACAACGGCAGTGGAAGCCGGAATGCGCGTGATGCGCGCCGTCAACAATCGCAGCGAAATGGTTTCGTGCTTCTACGATTTCCATGGTAAGACTTACGGCAGTGTTTCTTTGGCGCACATCCGGTCGCACGTCTACGGCGCGGCGCGTGCGCCCGGATCTCACATGGTGCCGCGGCCAGACACTTATCGACCGCTTTGGACGAAAGCGGACGGCTCGATCGACACCGACGGTTACATCAATTTCTATCGTGAGTACCTCGACAAAGGTACCATCCACGACGTGGCGGGATTCGTGCTCGAACCCATTCAAGGCTGGGGCGGCTCCATTTTTCCGCCCCACGACTTTTTTCCGAAGCTCCGCAAGTTGTGCGATGAGCTGGGCATCCTGCTGATGGCGGATGAAGTGCTGACGGGTTGGGGACGCACCGGCAAATGGTTGTGCCTCGAGAATTGGGATGTGATTCCCGATGTCGTGGCGATTGGCAAAGGCTTCGGCAATGGTTTCCCTGTGACGTGCGTCGCCGTGCGCGAACCCTATAAGGAATCCTTCGAGCAGATCAGCGCGTCGTCGAGCTACGGCGGCAATCCGATGGCATGTGCGGCCGCCTTGGCCGCAACCGAAGTGATCGAAGAAGAAAACCTGCTCGACCATGCGACCTGCCTTGGCGAAATTGCCCTGAAACGAATGAAAAAGATGCGCGACGAGCACCCGATCGTAGGCGACGTGCGAGCCAGCGGCTGCCTGATGGGAATTGAGCTGGTCAAGGACCGTCTGACCAAGGAGCCATTTGCTGCCGCAGGCGAAATGGTATACCAGCGCGCTTTCCAGAAGGGACTGGCGTGGATTCCGGCCGGGCACATTCTCCGCATGAGCCCGCCAATCGTCATGGACCCCGATATGCTTCTGAAAGGCCTCGATATCATTGACGAAGCAATTGGTGAAACGGAGCGAGAACTACTCCACAGGTAAAGCACTCATGTCTGTCACTCCGCGTTTGAATCGGCTGTTCGCCGCAGATGGCAAGTGCCTCGATGTGGCGCTGGACCACGGCTTTTTTAATGAGCCGTCGTTCTTGCAAGGCATTGAAGACATGCGGAAAGCCGTTCGCACCATCGTGGATGCGGCTCCGGACGCCATTCAACTGACCATCGGGCAATCGCGACATTTGCAGTCGATTCCAGGGAAGCAAAAGCCCTCGCTGGTATTGCGCACCGACGTAGCCAACGTGTATGGGAAGGAATTGTCAAGAACATTATTCAGTCACTCAGTGGACAATGCCGTAGGACAAGCGGTCCAACTCGACGCGGCCTGCGTAGTTGTGAATTTGTTCCAGATTCCCAATGAGCCAGAGGTTCACCAACAATGCGTGGTGAACGTCAGCCGGCTTAAGCCGCTGTGCGAGCTATCCGGCATGCCGCTCATGGTCGAACCGCTCGTCATGCGGCCGAATAATGACGCTGGCGGATACATGGTGGACGGCGATGTGAGGAAAATCGTGTCGCTGGTTCGGCAAGCCGTGGAGCTGGGAGCGGATATAATTAAGGCGGATCCTTGTGACAATGTCGCGGAGTATCACCTTGTCGTCGAGGCGGGCGGCGAATGTCCCGTGCTGCCGCGTGGTGGTGGCCGCGTCCCGGCCAAAGAGGCGCTTGCGCGGACAAAAACGCTGATGGCTCAAGGCGCCGCGGGAATTGTCTACGGACGGAACATCATCCAGCACGAGAATCCACAAGGAATGACCAGGGCCCTCATGGCAATCGTTCACCGGGGAGCAAGCCTGGAAGAGGCCGTGGAGCTGTTGCAGAAGTAATCGCTTTGGATGCCGTCTCCCAAGTAATCGACTTGGACGGAGTTGCTCGTATGGGCGCGCCGGACTTTTATTTTGCCGTAAATTCGACGGCTCGGCATATCCATGACGAGTACGGAATGGACGTGCTAATCGACTACTGGCGCTCGCTGGGCCGTGAGTACTACAACCAAAGATCAGCCGATTGGCGCGACGGCGGCCTGCCGGCAATCGCAGAAGATTGGCGGCAGTACTTCCTTGAGGAACCGGGTGCGGTTGTTGAAGTGACCGTCGAGGACGATGCCGTGCAGTTAGACGTTCGCGTATGTCCGGCGATCAAACACCTCCGAGATTGCGGGCGGGATATTGTGCCCTATTTTTGCGAGCATTGCGATCACACGTGCGGCAGTATGGCCGAGCAGGCAGGCTACCGCTTTTCCCGATCGGGTGGGATGGGGTCGTGCCACCAAACCTTCTCCCGCACTTATTCCGCCGCAAAGGAGTAGATACCGTGCTTGGCTGCCACGACTTCTGCGGATATTACGAGTGGACGTTCCACTACCTGCGGCGGCATTTTGGACGCAGCGGCCTGGAAAAATATTGGGCTCAAGCAATCGCCTCCGATTCGCAGCTCCACTATGTCGCCGCGGCCCACAATCTCGGACTGAGAGGGCTCTACGATTCGTGGTCCAAGACCGGCGTCGACGAGCACTGCGATTGGTCGGTAACGCTGGACGAAAATCGTAATCTCGTGCGTCTCGATATGCGGCAATGCCCCAGTAAGGGGTTTCTACTCGATAACGACCTCAACGCCGACGAGGACTATTGCGATCACTGCATCGGCTGGATCGGCCCGGCGCTCGATCAAGCCGGGTTCGAAGTGGCCGCCCACGAGCACAACCATTGCGGTCAATGTTGGTGGGAGATTCGCGCTGTGAATGCCAATCAGCCGCCGGTCCAAGTTGAGTGCGATATCCGCCAAGACCCGCGCTGGGGCCAAGGATATCTCCATCGTTTCACACACCACAACAAGCTGCCGCTGATCCCGGAATCGGAGCTTTCGGATCCATGCGACGTGCTCGTCGAGTGGTTCCGCGCGGCCGATTGCCTGGCAGTGCTGGGGCCAGGAACGTCCGACAACGATGCCCGTGTTGCAAACGACTCGAATGTCGCAGTGATTGTGAGTGGCGAGGTTTACGCTACGGGCAATTGCTCGCTTGAGCGGTTTGGCGGCGTGCTCCTCGAACACGATCCCGATCTTCTGGCGGCAGTGGCCCGGCGATTTGTTTCGTCCGAGAACCGGCCGCTATTGATGCATCCCTACCTGCCGCACCAGCCCTTTTTGAACTTTGCCGAGCACGGACTGCCGCGCGCTGTGCCCATTTTGCCGCTATTGATTCGCTCGGGACTTTATACGCATGAAGCTGGTGGACCCCATCCGGGAATTTACACATTTGCTGTGATGCTGGCTGCCGCACTGCAAAAACGTTTCCTGCTTCGCGGTATCGACGTCGCCGAACCGGCATGGCGTACCGATGAGGGCCCGGCGCCGACGGCAAGTGGACATTCCGATTGGCGCATCGCGCCAACTGACGTCGAACATCTTGTGCGCGCGGTGCGACACGTTCAAGGCCGAATCGAGTGTCGTCCGGCCTTGCATGCCTTGCTTACCAACGAACTCAAAAAGGAGCTGATATGAAATGCACAATGTGGTCCGGATGCTTAATCGCGATTCTCTGGCTGGCAACCGGCGTATCAGTCATCGATTCCAGCGCTGCTTCAGCTGACGACATTTCGAACAGGTCGCAGTCAACCGCGTGGCAGCTCATTCCCGAAAACGGAATTATTGCAAAGCCAGGGCGATACGGCTTGACGCAGGATATTCAAGTGGACCGCGGCACCGGCATCAAGATCGAGGCCGACGACGTAACGATCGATCTCTGCGGGCACGCCCTGCGCTACACCGGCGTACCCAAAGCGGGCACTTTTGGAATTGCGGCGCCGGATCGAACGGGCGTAACGATCACCAACGGCACGGTCGGCGGCTTTTGGTTCAATATGCACTGTACGCAAAACGAGAGGCTTCGAATCCGCGATATCCATTTCGACGACATTCCCTATATTGGTATCAACGTGGCACAATCGAAGGATGTCGTAATCAGCGACAATTTGTTCGAGAATTTTCGTTACGACCTGCCGAAGGACGATACGAGCCATTATGTCGTTGCAATTAACATTGGTGCCCAAGGCGCTGTGATTACGAACAATCGGTTCATTGCCCGCCCACAGATGGCCGCCAAGGACGTAAACATCGAAACCGTTTTCGTCTTATTCAGCGCCGAAGTTACCAAGGAATGCCTCGTGGCAAAGAACGAAATGGTCGCCAGCGACGTATTGCCCAAGAGCTACGGCGTGTGGGTGGCGACGAACGCACAAGCGGCGATCGTCGATAACACGATCCGCAACATGAAATTCGGTGTATGCCTGGGCGGCGACGCGTCGGCACTGGTGGGCTTCAACCGATTCGATGCGTCCAGTAAGTCAAACCCGCCAATCGAGACCTGCGGGATCAGCGCCTCGAGTGCAAGGGATATCGTTGAAATCCGGAACACCTTTAGCGGCGTCACTACGCCGGCGGCGATGCCCAAGAACAAGGAAGGTGAGCGCGTGAGCGGGGGCTAACTCGAGTGCCACCGGCGCCGAATTAATCCTTGCGCTCCTTTGTGAGGCTTTCGATCTTAACGATCCGCGCCGGAGCATAGCTATGTTCCAGAAACGAGCGCTCGACGAACGTGGTTCCTTGCGTCCCATTGACCAATAAGTCCTCATCGCCGTCACGATTGAGGTCGGCCACCATCGCAATCGGTCCCTTGATCTCGACACTCAATGCAGCGGGCTCTCCGAATTTGGCGTCGCTTTCTGAGCCTTCGTTGAGAAGCAGATAGATCTTGTGACTACTCCCCGACACAACTACGTCCAATCGCCCATCCCGGTTCCAGTCCGCCTTTTCCACGTGCAGCCGCGACTTGAGATCGGCAATCAGTTCTGCCGGCGCAAAGCGGGGCGATTCCTGTGGACCGATGTTCTTGTAGTAACGAACCTTTCCGTAGGTATCGCCAACGATCAGGTCGTCTAGGCCGTCGCCGTTGTAGTCGCCCGCAATCAACGTCGTCCGAGCGCCTTGCAGCGCTTGAAAATCGTTTTCGCTGTCGCCGCCCATCAGACCCACCTTGATCGCGTCGCCATCGGATGTTTCGAGCTTCCGCCCCTCAGCGTCAAATCTCTTGTCTTGATCGGTGCTCTGGTTTCGGTGGAACCAGACGTGGCCATGCCAGTCGCCGAAGAGCACGTCGATGTTGCCATCTCGGTCCAAGTCGTGCAGATAGGGATAAAAATGGCCGTCACCCAAGTCGACGCGATGCTCGATCCGCATGCCAGCCGGCAACACAGTCTCGGACTTGGTCCAGAAATAAGGTTTGCCAATCTTGGCGTTGATTCGAACCGTGTAGCCGTCCACCAGATCGGGCCAGCCGTCGTCATTCCAATCAAGAACTTGATGATCGTCGTCAGCAGGTGCATTGCCCCAGGCGGCGCGGATCGGTTGTCCATCGATGTCGAATAGCGGATCCGTCGGAGTTCCAACGTTTGGATAGATGACGATGCTGCTTCCTGTCGAGACTACCAGGTCAGTCAATCCATCGCCATTGAAATCGGCGGCGCACGGGTGAGGAAGACGGAGCGGCTCGATCTCGCCCCGCACGGGCAATGGCTGTTCCTCAAAGTCTGGATCGGCTGCCGTACCGGTGTTCACGAAGTATCGCAAGAACGACGGCCGTTCGATTTGACTGGTATGCCATGTGTACGCCCCGACGACCAGGTCGAGCAATCCATCGCCGTTCAGGTCCGCGGTGCAAGGCGCGGCGCACCAGTCGCGTACGTTGATGGGATCCCCACCGGCAGCAACTGGGCCGGCAAGTTCCAGGACCGGCAGGCCGTCTTTTCGGCCCGTGTTTCGATAGAAATAGACGCGCCCTGTGATATAACCGCCGCACAATAAATCCAAGTCGCCGTCGTCATCCCAATCGGCCGCCGTCATCACGGGAAAATAGTCCTCCTTGAACGCCCCCTCGCTTTTTTGAGCGACCGGCGTGATCGGCAGCGCGAGAAACTTGCCGGTCGAATCCCGTAGGAAACCCTGGAACTCAAACGAACGCGCCTTGTTGGTTCCCGTGCTCCGGAAAAACGCGATGCGGTTTTGATAGGTGCCAACAAGCAGGTCCTTCACGCCGTCGCCATCCCAATCGATCACTAGCGGCGCGGCGTGCACCCCAATATCCAGCGGCTTGCCATCGGACTCGAAAATCATCCGGCTTGGGCCGAAGTCGGCCGCTGTGCGCGAGCCCCGGTTGAGCATGCAAAATAGCTGGCCGTATTGCTCACCGTACACGATATCGACGAGCCCATCCTCGTCCCAATCATCTAACGTAATCTGTGTGGTATCCGCACCGGTAGTGTTCTCGCTCCAGCGGTCGTGCCGTGGCATGGCATCGCCCAACCAGCCGGTCGGCGGTGCGTCTGGCGAAAGTGTATTGCTGTCCATCCGGTCGAAGTAAACCGCGTAATACGATGGCTTGTCGCCGACCTGAGTATGAGTCCACGCCAACTTGCCCGACTTCCAATCGCCGATGGCGTTGTACATGTATCCGGCCCGAACATTGGTCCTGCGGCGCCGCTCACCATCCGTATAGCTCGACGGCGCGAGGACTTCGGAGAAATCATAGGGAATAGCAGCGTCGTACCAGCGAAACGCCCGATCGTAAGGACCCCGCTGGTAGGCATAATCGGAATGCAGGATTGGCCGCCCGGTATCGGCGTCAAACTGCATGATTTGAATCGTCCGCAGATCGGCCTTGCCACTGGCTCCGATGCTTTTCAAGAGATCTTCCCAGTCGATATCCGCTTGCGCTGGCAGTTCGTCGGTTGCCCGTTCGCCGATGTCGACGGGGTCGACTTGCAGTAGCACGCGATAGGCGCCAATACTGGCCCACGCAATGTTTTTGGCGGAAATGCCCTGTTGCTCGGACACGATCGTTTGCGTAATAGCGGTTTGCTGCCGCGGTGTTGCATCAGCAGCCCAAAGGAGTGTAGACGATTTCCCCAGGCCAAACACTCCGGCCGCAAATAAAATCGTTGTCTGAATGATCCGCAGCATTGCATGGCCCTCTGCGATCGTCATCTAGGGGAATACTCTGGAAGTGCAACTTCGATGATGGCGTTATTGGACAGCGCGCATGTCGACAATCCAGCAGTAAACTGAATCGCCGATTTGCCGGAAGCCCGCTTCTGACGGATGCGCGCCGTCGTTAACCCGGGGCATTTTCTCGTCAGCTCGTGCATTGATCGGAGGTGACCAAGTCGGATAGTGATTCGCGGCGTCGAGATTCAGATAATTGGGAACGAGATAAATATGTTCATCCGTACGATCGCTGAAATGGCGAACCATGCGCTCCATCAACCGATGTTGATTCCTGCGGCACTGCCAACGGGTCTGCTTGCCGGCCCCGATGTAGTTTCGAAATCCGTCCTGCGAGGTCGTCGGCGGCGCTTCCATCTGCAAACCGATGCGAGTCTCCGAGGAAGCCTTCCTGATCGATTCGATGATCACGTCGTAAAAACCAAGGATGCCATCGATCCGCTTGTCGATTGAGTCGTCGTTCGCCGTAAAGACGTCGTTGATGCCCAAGCCGATCGTGACAAGATCGGGCCCTTTGCCGGCATTGAACTCTGCGCAGTATCGCCCGAAATCCACTGTCTTCGTGCCGTCCTCCGATTCGTACACAAAAGGGCTGCCGGTCCCAGGGCGATGATGATACCCGGAGCGCGAGAGTGGGCCGGACAGCACGACAAACGCTTCTGCCGTCCAACCGCTATACCCTTCGTGACGCAGCTCATCCGTCGGGGGCATGTTCCCGGCTCCGCGAGAGCCGATCATGCGCAGGCGCGTTGCACCTCTGCGCTTGCTCAATTCGAGGATGTGTTTCGGGTAGATCGAGTATTCAGTCAGGCTATCGCCGACGATCAACAGTGTTGCGGGATCAGCCGCTGGCTGTTCTGCTGCCACACGAACAGTTGTACGACCGCGCGCGACGACCTTGTTGGAGTCGTCGCGGATCTCGATCGTGACTGGATAATCTCCCACCTCCTCAGCAGTCGGCGTGTAGGCCCATCGCTCTTGAAATTGAAGCCCCTTCGGACATGTCACGTCGAACGCGAAGTTGTGTACGTTCAACGTCAGGATGATATTGTCGTAGTAAATGTTGCATTCGATGCCAGGTACCGCATAAACAATCGGCGGCAAGATCAGGCGCACCGGCCCGGGTAAGAAATCTCCTTCCTCCGGGGATTTGCCGAGTGACAAATGATGCGAGCTCGCAAGCATGGTTGCCGTTAGCAACGCGATGCCGATCGTTGTTAGGTGGAGTCGACGCATAACGATTGCCTCGCTGGTGCCAACTGGACGTCGCTGGAAATCTGGATGTAAACTCACGCCTGGTAGTCGGCTGGGTCGATCCCCTGACCGTCGAAAAACGCTTTGACCTCGGGCAGCTCGCTTTCCGGCAGTGTCTCGAATGGCTTGCGCATGAAGCGCTTGGCCACTCCAAAGTATTCCAGCGTGGCGTGCCAAAACGGGTGCGTGAAGCGGCTGATAAAGGGATAGTCGTACTTCTTGGTAATGGCCACCGCCTGTTTGAGATCGTTTTTGCGAATGGCATCCCAAAATTGCATCGGCTTGTCCGGAGCGAAGCCGGTGTAGGTCGAGAAGAACGCCCGCGCGCCGTACGGATAGCCGACCAGGTATCGGTTTTCCGCGCCGCCGGAGAATATCTCGAATCGATCCCCAAAATTAACGGCCCGATCGATGTAATACGTTAACTGTCCGTCCTCCTTCATGGCCACGATGGAATCGATTTCGGCAAGCCGCTCGAGAAGCGGACGCGAATACTCCCCGTGGAGCACGATCGGCAGCAGTGTGCTCTTACTGATTTTCAGGAAATGCTCATACAGCAAATTCTCATCCTTGACGCCCTCGGGAAGCAGAATTTGTATCGCGTCGGCGCCGTGCGATTTGGAGAACTCCGCATAGTCGATGACTTGCTCGGTGGGCCACGCTCCGGTCGCGGCGATGGTTAAACCCTTGCCATCGGCCGCTTCCACCATCGAACGTGTGACGGCTTTGATCTCATCAAACTCCAGGCAGGCATACTTACTGTTGCCCGCCGTCAACTCAAAAATCGGTACGCCGTACCTGATCGCCCGGCCAATCATCTGATGAATGGCCTCATGATTGACGGTCAGATCTTCGTTGAAGGTCGCCGGCAGCGAGAGAATTGGACCGGCCAAATTCCTTTTGAACTCCTGCGGATCGAGTGGCCGGCTAAGCTTTCGCTCGGGCTCCCGCGCAAATGTCACCTTCGGCATCGCCGCGGCCGCGGCCGCCATTCCCGTAAGCTTCAGGAACGATCTTCGCGAGAATCCTGAACAGCTGTTCTTCACGTTATGCATAACAATCTCCACCACGCAGTGGATTCAGGACTTCACATGGCCGTATAACCGCCGTCCACAAGCAGGTTTGCACCGGTAACGTACGCCGACGCGTCTGACGCCAGGAAAACGACGGCGCCCTGAAGGTCCGACGAATCCGCCATTCGTCCCAGCATGGTCTTCGCGGCATAGCGAGCGACAAATTGCGGATCCTGATCCGTGTAAAACCCGCCCGGGCTGATGACGTTGACGCGAACCTTGCCGGGGCCCAGTTTGGCCGCCGCAAATCGCGTAAAATTCAACATGCCGCCTTTGTGGAAGAAGTAGTCGGGCGGTGTCTCCCAACCCAGGCCTTCGTACAGGGAAAAATCCGGCCCCACGTTTCCCTGGATCGATCCGATGTTGATGATGCTGCCGCCGCCCTGCCGAACCATCAGCTCGCCGAACGTCCGTGTCATCAGGAACAACCCCGTGGCGTTTACCTGCATGCTCTTGGAAAAGTCCGCGGCCGAGCAGTTCCAGTTCGCCACCGGGCGCAGAACTGCGTTGTTGACAAGCACATCCACTCGGCCGGCATCCTTGAGCAGCGCATCTTTCAATTGCTCGATGCTGGACTCGTCCGACTGGTCGAGCGTCAACGACCTTACGTCCAGGCGGCAGTTGCGAAGCTCGCTCGCCAACCGCTCGCTTTGATCGCGATTGCGGCTCGCGATGTAAGCGCGCGCGCCGGCTTGAGCCAAGGCCTCGGTAATTTGCCGGCCATATAGCCCGGCCCCGCCAGTGACGAGCGCCGTCTTCCCGTCCAGTTTGAACCTGTCCAACACGCTCATGGAGATGAGTCCGCCCTGTAAATCGTCGTCGGGCAACAGGATAGTTACAATTCACGGCAACGGACTGGGAATTTACGCCTTCACTTGAGCAGGGCAGAACCATTGATGTCTGCGCCGCGAAAGAACCCCTTCGATGATTGCAGGGAGCGAGGAGCAGGATTTCTGGCTCCCTGCTCCTAGCTCCCCGCTCCGTGCTTATTCGTAGGCGGCCCCGTTTCCCGCGCAGTTATCAATAATTGTAGGCGCATCTGTCATGTTGAGCTACCATTGGATCATTGCGAGCCAACCCCGAGCGACTTGGGATTCATCGACCACACCGTTGGCGACCGCACGCCGGGCCCACTTTCGCCACTGGCGATAATGATCGATCCTCGCCATTGCGTCGACACCGCGGCCGCGATCCCAAACGGCAGCGAGCCGATCGTGTCAAAGCCTCCGGCCGATATGTCGAAGCGTAGCGCCTCGCGCCCGAACGGCCGACGCTGATCCAGCGGCACATCGGTACCGGTGCCGTCCGCCCCCCGGCCAAGCAGCAACAGCCCGCCGTCCACATACGGCGCCGGCGACGCCACTGCGGCATTGGCGCGCGGCAAGTCCGCCAACCGCTCCCACATCTCGGCCAGCGGGTCGAATCGATATGCATCCCTCAAGTATTCCAACTTTGGCCGACCTTGTTCGTCTTCCGTTCGACGAATGCCGCTAAACAGGAAGAACGATTTGCCGTCGCTGCCCGCGATCGCGTAGAAACGCTCCGGGCCCGGCCATGTTGGCAACACGCGCCAGCTTGGCGTGTCTTGATCCAGGTCGAGCATCCAAAAACTAGTGAACGATGGTCCGGTTGTCGGGTCCGGTCCAGCCTGCCCTCCGGCGACATAAACGCGCGAGCCAACCATCGCGCCGGCGGCGCAGCTCGTTGGTCGCGGCAGCGACGGCATTTCTCGTTGAGTCAATCTCTCGCCGTCCCATTGTAATTCGAATACGTCGTCCAGGTTGGACTTTTCGTTGCAGCCGCCAATGCAAAGCACGCCCGTCTTGGTGGTCAGGGAAATACCGTATGCCATGCGCTGCGGCAGCTTGAATCCCTGCAGCCATTGAGCATCTGGCGAAGGCAGCACATAAACCGAGTCGTGCCACGTCTTCGTTCCATTCCTCCAAGGCGGCGCATCCGGAAAGTTGGTTCCTCCGGCAACAATCAGCGCGTCGCCCGCAACACCGACGTAGGGCCCCGCAACGCCCGGCGAATTTGGCAAATCTGCAAGCCGCTCGGCAACAATTAGTTTCGGCGGCGCACCGTAGGATAGGCGAGTCATCAAGATTAACAGCGTCGCTGCTGTGGCTACGTAAACGTGATTCGTACAAAGGGGAGACGGCGATACGAGCTTGGCGAGCCTGGCTTCGAAGGTGGCCGCAAAAGGTCGGTCCGCCGCCGGGTGACCTCGCATATCGGAACGAATGCTCATTGGTTTATCCCCCACCGGGTTTATGAGCCGTCATGTCACATCATCCTGAAGTTTGCGGCTAGTTCAATCGAACGCGGGCCGAATCAATTGCGCCGGATTGATGCTCAGCACCTAAAGCAATGCGAGCCCACACTACTAACAACGTTCCATCCGATAGTTCGCACACCGACGGGTAGCAGACCTGCCTGCTCCACTTCGGCTCGGAGTCAACATTCGGCTTGACTTCCGCCACCGTCAATGGGGCAGACCATGTTCGCCCTCCATCGTCGGAGACCCGCATGGTCAACTCGGTTCGTAACGGCGGCTTTGTTGGATTGTGGGTCAGTACGAGCTTTCCGTTGGAAGCGCAAATTAAGCTGGCCGATGACGTTGCGGCGGGCAGGTCGTGTCGCTCCGGTGCTTCCCAAGTGCGGCCGTGATCCGCGGAGCGCACCAGCCACAAATTGCCGTCCGTCGTGCGCAACACCATTACCAACTTGCCGTCCGGCAGTTCCGCTACGCTCGGTTCAGCCGATCCGACGTCGCCCGGCGTGACGATTTCCGGGCCCCGCGTCCACGATCGTCCGTTATCCGACGACAGCAGCACACTGGAAATGTGTGGAAACCTGAGATGATGCGTAGGAATCAGCAACGTGCCGTTCTTCAACTTGACGCCGTTCGACCGGCAGTTCCAACCTGGGCCGGAACCGACTTCGCGAGGCTTGCTCCAGGACTTTCCCTGGTCGTCGCTGGACATCAACAGCATATGAAACGAATCGACGCCGACCTGCGGCCTGCCCTGTTTGCTGGGCCCGGGCGATGGCAGGTCCGCCCAGCGGCCATTTGAGTAGAACAATAGGGTGCGGTCGCCGGCGTTGATGAAGCCCGGATCGAAGTCGCTGACGCGCGGCGCGTCGTTGATGACGCGCGCTTCCGCCCACGATTTGCCGCCGTCCTCGCTCACCGCGCCGAGAATCACCTGGTGCACGGAGCCTTCGAATGGCCCGCTGAACCACACCGCCATCACCCGCTCGCCTCCTAATACGGTGACACTTGCGGCGTGATTGAAGCCATAATAATTGGCCCGGTCGTAGGGATCGGTACGGCTGTCTTCAAAAACGACCGATCGCGATTCGACCATTCCCGGCGCAGCACTCGATGGCGACTTGCCCTCGTTCGCAAATTGCTCGGCGAGCGTCGATTGTGCAAGCAAGACTGCGGCAAAGCAATGGATTAACTTGGCCATGGGGCAAACCGTAAACCGCCGACAATGTCGATCATTTTTTCCATACCGATTGGACGAAGCTGAGGAGTGCGATTATCCACGAAGAAGCAGCCGAGTATCGCCGAACTGCCGGCGGCCAGTGGCGCCGATCACTCCACGTCCGGCTGGCGCGAAATCACACGGAGTTTCGCTGCGCGGACGAAGCACTGCGAAACGCCGATTGCAGCATCACCCGTCGCTGAAACACGTGTCCCGCGACGGGTGATGTCGATCGCATGCCCCGCCTGGCTTCATCAATCGTATCAACAATCGCGACGCCGGTTCGTGATGCCCAGGACCACAGTGATCGACAGCAGGACGAACGTTGTCGGCTCAGGAATATTCGTAAACGATACGTTGGTCAAATACAGCCCGTCGGCGCGGAACTGGTATGGCAGGGCTGGGCCTCCAACGAACGAAACTGCCGTGGCGGCCGAACTCCCTACTTCGCTGTCCCAGCCAATGAGCTTGAGATCCCTGACGAATCCCGATCCCGCAACGAACGTGGAGACGTCGATGTTCACCGCCCCGCCATGAGTGAACGCGCCATTCACATCCAGCAGGTCGTAGCCCACGCCTGGCTGCGCAGGCAGGAATGCCAGGTTGCCCACTTCCAACCCGACGTTCAATGCCGTATTGTTCCAGGCACCCGTGGTGAGGATCACGCCGGGCGAAGCGCCCACATTCACTTGGGAGCCCGCCGAGCCGCTCACGTTGCCCACGATGTTGCCATTGCCCGACAGAATCGCGTTCGAACTAAGCGACAAGCCGTTGGCGAAGGAGTGTGTGCCGTTAAGGCCGGCGGTGCCTTTTACCATGCGGTAAGTGGCGGAGTTTCCACCGCCGTTGCCCACTGTGAACGCAGAACCGTTGTTGATGTCCGCGCCTACGGCCTCGATCGTTCCGCTATTGAACGCGACGGTGCCCGTGGCGCCTGTATTGGCGATCAGCCTGCCGCCGTCGTTCAACATGGTGGTGGTATTGAAAAACTGCTTCAAGTAGAGCGAACCGTCGGTGATCGTAGCCGAACCACGCCGGACGTCGAGGCCCGTGCCGTTGACGCGTCCACCGGAGAGAATGGAAACGACATTTCCGGTGCTGGTCGCATCCTGGCCCACGATGAACTGGTTGTTGCCGTCAATTAAGCCGCCGTTATCGACGATCAGCGTGTTATCGATCGACTGCCGGCCGATTGTGGACGCGGTGCCTACTCTTGTCAGATTCATGACCGAATTCGGCCCCGAGACCGTTACTGTATTCTGCTTAGCCGACACGAGAACACCGATCAGCATCCGGCCCGCGGTTAGCGAACCGCTGTTGAGAACCTTAGCCTGGTTGTTGAACATATCCGGATTACCCGGATCGTTGTTCGATCCGACTTGGAGGTCACCCAGAGTGCTGAGCGTAGAGCCCGTGCCCGTGATGGTAAGAAGGCCGTTGTTCGTGCGCTGTAGACCGACGGCGACAAGCCCAGCAGTCGCATTCGTATCGAGTAGGTCAGCGCCATCCTGGATGGTGAGCGTTGGGTTATTTCCACCAACGCCGACAAACACGCCTCCGCTCGCGATGCCCGCATTACTCGTGCGCACAAGTGTGTTCGCGCCGGTGATGAGCACATCGCAATTCGCTGCAGGGACGCCGCTGCCGACAAAAATGGTTGTGCCGACATTCACCGTACCGCTAATGATCGACACGTCGCGATTAGGATTATCGGAACCGACAAGAAACAGCGCCGATGTGCTGAGCGATTTGCCGGCGCCCACGTCGAGCGTCGTGCTGAAGTTTGCCTCGGTAAAGAATGTGTGCAGCAGCACTGGTGTGCTGGCGGAAAAGGTGACTGTGCCGTTTACGGCTCCGATCAGGGCCAAATCGCCCGCCGCCGGTGGATTGGGATTTGTGGTCCAGTTGGTGCCGGTCTGAAAGTCGCCGCCTGTCGCCGGGCCGATCCAAACGGCAGTCGCCGCCTGTGCCACCCCGGCCATAGCCAGCATTCCTAACAATGTGAACGCAATGGCCAACGAATCCAATCCGCTTCCCGGCCAATTGATCGTCGAAGTCCGAGCCCACGTCAGCACTTTCTTTGACTGTTTCATTGGTTCAACCTCCCTAGAGTAAGTTCAAGAACGAATACATCAGCGGACTTTCAGTCGATATCGTGCGCCGCACCAAATCAATCCGATCACAAACATCGCGATCGACGATGGTTCTGGGATGAACGAATAGGAAACGTTGGTCAGGTATAGTCCGTCGGGCCGGAACTGATAGGGCAGCGCCGGACCGCCCACAAATGACACGCCCGTGGCGGCCGAGCTTCCTACCTCGCTGCTCCAGCCAACAAGCTTGAGATCCTTCACATATCCCGATCCGGCAGCAAACGACGATACGTCGATGTTGATCGTCCCGCCATGCGTGAACGCACCGGCAACGTCCAACAGGTCATAGCCCACTCCCGCCTGACCGGGCAGGAACGCCAAATTTCCGATTTCCACGCCGACGTTCAAACCGGTGTTGTTCCAGGCGCCGTTGACGTTGATCAGGCCGGGCGACGAACCGACGTTCACTTGAGCTCCCGCGGCACCGGTCACGGCGCCGACGACGTTGCCATTGCCGTTGAGCACCGCATTCGAATTGAGGAAGAGACCATTGGCAAAGGTATGGGTAGCGTTTAGGCCGGTTGACGTTTTCTTCATCTCATACGTTGCCGATGTCGCCCCGCCGTCACCGACCGTGAACAGCGCACCGTTGTTGATATTAGCCCTAACTGCCTTGATCGTGCCGCTGTTAAACGCGATCGACGACGTGCCGACGCCCGTGGCGGCCAGTGTTCCCTCGATAAAGTCGGTCATGCTGAAGTAATCGTTCAGATTGACCGACCCGTTGGTGATCGTCACATCGCCGCGGATCGCCTCGATAGCGGTGCCGACAAGGCTGCCGTTGTTGATGATCAGCTTGTTCCCGGTGCTTGCCGCGCCAACGCCCAGGCGAAACCGGTTGCCGCCAAGCACGGCACCGCCGCTGGCAATCTCCATCGTATTATTAATGCCCGCCATGCCAATCTGCGCCTGAGAACCAACCCCGGTGAGTGTCAGAGTCGAGCCGGCGTCGGAGACCAGCGTCCTGTTATTGATGGCTCCCGTGGTTATTCCCATTAGCGTGTGGGAAGCCTTGACCGTGCCGCCGTTGAGAATGTGAGCCTCGTTGTTCGTGGCATTTACGAGCGTGGTAGCGTTTGAACTATGGCCCACGCCGAGGTAGTTGGCCGTTTCCAGTACGCCGGTATCGGTCACGAACAGCCGGCCGTTGCCGGATCCAGCCAATCCCATGGTCGTCTGGCCAAGGGTCGTCACCTTGCCGCCATTGTGAACCGTGAATGTCGAATTTAGCGATCCGCCACTGCCGATTCGCACAGCTGCGCCAGTAGCCGTATTGTGCCAAAGCGTGCCGGCGCCGGTCACTTCGATCGAATTGCCCGACGTGCTCGGGTCATTTCCCAATAGAATCGAGTCGGTCTGGATATTGCCGCCGATGTGACGAATCGTGTTCACTTCACCGGCGGCAGTGCCAGTGAGAAAGAAACTCGTCATCGTCCATTTGAATGGACCCGTATCGAAAGAAATCGTCCCAGACGTGTT
>JBIOWO010000043.1:0-34431 GCA_044868555.1 Lacipirellulaceae bacterium
GAACGGCTGCAAGCGTTTGGCTACACGGTCGAAACGATGCAGTTCATGCTGCTGCCGCTGGTCCGCGAATTGCGCGACCCGGTGGGCTCGATGGGCAACGACTCGTGCCTGGCGTGTCTCTCGGACAAGCCACGGATGCTGTACGACTACTTCAAACAGCTCTTCGCACAGGTCACGAACCCGGCGATCGATTCGATTCGCGAGGAAGTGATCATGTCGCTGGAGTGCTACATCGGGCCGGAGCGGAATCTGCTTGAATCGACCGAGCAGCACGCCCATCGGCTCCGCGTGCCGCACCCGATCCTGTCCAACGAGCAATTGGCCGCGCTCAAGCACTTGGATCACAACGGCTGGCGCACCAAAACGATCGACATCACCTGGCCGCGCAGCGAAGGCAAGGCCGGCATGACCAAGGCGCTGGATCGCATTTGCCGCGAGGCCGAGGAGGCGATCGACGAAGGCTATTCGCTGATGATCCTCACCGACCGCGCGATCGGCCGCGACCGCGTGCCGCTCAGCACGCTGCTGGCGACCGGCGCCGTCCATCACCATCTGGTCAGTAAGACCAAGCGAACACGGATCGGCATCGTCGTCGAATCGGGCGAGGCCCGCGAAGTGCATCATCACTGTTTGCTAGTCGGCTACGGCGCCGACGCGATCAATCCGTACCTGGCATTCGAGGCCCTTTGGCAGTCGCGCCGCGAGGGACTGCTGCAGCGGCCCGAAGGCCTCGACAAGTCGGACCAGGGCGGCGAAGGCAAGGCCCACCCTGCGATCGAGGCCGGCGTCAACGGCGAGGATTACGATCCGGTCACCAAGGAAGATCAGGACCTCGTGTACGCCTACCGCAAGGGCGTCGCCAAGGGCATGCTCAAGGTGATGGCCAAGATGGGCATCTCCACGCTGCAAAGTTACAAGGGTGCGCAAATTTTCGAGGCGGTCGGACTTCGCGATGAGGTCATCAGCCGCTGCTTCGCGGGCACGGCCAGCCGCATCCAAGGCGTCGATTTCAACGTGCTGGCCGAGGAGGCGCTCCGCCGGCACGCGCTCGGTTATCCGGAGCAGGCGATGGATCGGGTACCGGTGCTGCCGAATCCCGGCGAATTCCACTGGCGGCCCGACGGCGAGCGCCACATGTGGGACCCGCCCGCCATCGCCGACCTGCAAATCGCCGCTCGCACCGACAACCGCGATGCCTACTTCCGCTTCGCCGAACACGCCAATCGCGACGCCCAGACCCGCTGCTCGCTCCGCGGCCTGCTGGCCTTCAAACCCGGCGCGAATGGCGGCCCGATTCCGCTCGATGAAGTGATGCCGGCCAAGGACATCGTCAAACGCTTCTGCACCGGCGCGATGAGCTTCGGCTCGATCTCGGCCGAGGCGCATGAAACGCTGGCCATCGCGATGAATCGGCTCGGCGGCAAGAGCAACACGGGCGAAGGGGGCGAGGATCCCGAGCGGTTCAAGCCATTGCCCAACGGCGACTCGAAGCGGTCCGCGATCAAGCAGGTTGCGTCCGGCCGGTTCGGCGTCACCATCTGGTATCTGGCCAACGCCGACGAATTGCAGATCAAGATTTCGCAAGGCGCGAAGCCCGGCGAGGGCGGCGAATTGCCCGGCCGCAAGGTGGATGCCAACATCGCCCGCATCCGCTACTCGACGCCCGGCGTCGGCCTGATCAGCCCGCCGCCGCACCACGATATCTATTCGATCGAGGACCTCAAGCAACTGATCCACGATCTGAAGAACAGCAACCCGTCGGCCCGAGTGAGCGTGAAGCTCGTCTCGGAAGTCGGCGTCGGCACGGTTGCGGCCGGCGTCGCCAAGGGTTTTGCCGACCACATCCTGATTTCCGGCGACACAGGCGGCACGGGCGCCTCGCCGCTCACCAGCATCAAGCACGCCGGGCTGCCATGGGAGCTGGGCATCGCGGAAACACACCAGACGCTCGTATTAAACGACCTCCGTAGCCGCGTCATCCTGCAGACCGACGGCGGCCTGAAAACGGGCCGCGACGTCGTGATTGCCGCGATCCTCGGCGCCGAGGAGTTTGGCTTCGCCACCGCCCCGCTCGTGACGCTCGGATGCATCATGATGCGCAAGTGCCACCTCAACACTTGCCCGGTCGGCGTCGCCACGCAGGACCCGGTGCTGCGCGCCAAGTTCGCAGGCAAGCCGGAGCACGTCGTCAATTACCTGTTCATGGTCGCCGAAGATGCCCGGCAAATCATGGCCGAGCTGGGCTTCCGCACGATCGACGAGATGGTCGGCCGCGTCGATTGCCTGGATACCAACGCCGCCATCCAGCACTGGAAGTCGGACGGCCTGGACCTCACCGACCTGTTGACCCCGATCAAGAAGCCGCACGCCGACGTGGGCACCTATTGCACCCGCAAGCAGGACCACGGCCTCGACCTGTCGCTCGACCGCACGACGCTCTTGAAGTTGGCCAAGCCGGCGCTCGAGGACGGCAATCCGGTCCGCGTCGAGCTCGACATCGTCAATACGAATCGCACTGTGGGCACGATTCTCAGCCACGAGATCGCCAAACGGTGGGGCGAGGAATTGCTGCCCGACGGCACGATCCATTTCAAATTCACCGGCTCGGCCGGCCAGAGCTTCGGCGCGTTCCTGGCCAAGGGCGTCACGCTCGAGCTGGTCGGCGACGCGAACGACTACGTCGGCAAAGGTCTCTCTGGCGGCCGTGTCATCATCTACCCGCCCGCTGACGCCAGCTTCACGCCCGAAGACAACATCATCATCGGCAACGTGGCCCTGTACGGCGCCACCAGTGGCGAAGCCTTCTTCCGCGGCCGGGCGGCCGAACGGTTTGCGGTGCGCAACAGCGGGGCCCACGCCGTGATCGAAGGCGTGGGCGACCACGGCTGCGAATACATGACGGGCGGCCGCGTCGTCATCCTCGGCCCGACGGGCCGCAACTTCGCGGCCGGCATGAGCGGCGGCATCGCTTACGTGTGGACTCCCTACGAAAGTATTCTCGATAATTGCAACCTGGGCATGGTTGAGCTGGAGAAAGTCAAGACCGACGAGGACATCGCCGAGCTGGAGTCGTTAATCCGCCGCCACCAGGAGCTGACCGGTTCCACCGTGGCCGCCGAAGTATTGGCCCGTTGGGAAGAAGTGCTGCCCCAGTTCGTGAAGGTGATGCCGACCGACTACAAGCGCGTGCTGGAAGAACACAAGGCCGCCGCGCTCCGCCAACCCGCCGCCGTAGCATGAGAGATGCACATGATCTTGCCCACAGCGCTATCGCACTTTCGCGACAAACTGGAATTCGAAACGGATGCGTGGGATTTGAATCAAATGCTGCGCGAGGGAAGAAACGTCGTTGTTGTCGACGCGCGGTCGGAAGCTTCCTATTCCCAGGAGCATATCCCCGGGGCGATCAGCTTTCCGCATCGCAGTATGAATCCGGAGTCCACCCGCAACCTCGATCGCTCCGCATTGTACGTCACGTATTGCGACGGCATCGGCTGCAACGCATCAACCAAAGGAGCGCTCAAGTTGACCGAATGCGGATTTCAGGTGAAGGAGTTGATTGGCGGAATTGATTGGTGGAAGCGCGACGGATATCCAACGGACTCTGCCGTGGTCATCCTAGGAAAATGATGATTGAATTCATCCCGAAGGGGCGAAGATCAACTCAGTACTTGATACTTAGCAAATGGGCAAACCGACAGGCTTTAAAGAATTTGAGCGGCAGACTGTGCCGTATCGCGATCCGCTGGAGCGGGCTGGGGATTTCCTGGAAATCTTCACCTCCCCGGCCGACGTGCATCTGCGCACGCAGGGCGCCCGCTGCATGGACTGCGGCGTGCCGTTCTGCCAGAGCGAGTCCGGCTGCCCGATCGACAACCTGATCCCCGAGTGGAACGACCTCGTCTACCAGGGCCGCTGGCGCGACGCGCTCGACCGGCTCCACAAAACCAATAACTTCCCCGAGTTCACCGGCCGCACCTGCCCGGCCCCGTGCGAAGGCGCCTGCGTGCTGGGCATCACCGACCCGCCCGTCACGATCAAGAACATCGAGAACGCGATCATCGACCGCGGCTTCGCCGAAGGCTGGGTGACGCCGCAGCCGCCGCCGGAGCGGTCCGGCAAGCGAGTGGCGATCGTCGGCAGCGGCCCGTCCGGTTTGGCCGCCGCCGCGCAGCTCAACAAAGTCGGCCACCACGTTACCGTTTACGAGCGGGCCGACCGGATCGGCGGCCTGTTGATGTACGGCATCCCGAACATGAAGCTCGATAAGGGCGTGGTGCAGCGGCGGATCGATCTCTTGGCGGCCGAAGGCGTCGAGTTTGTCACCTGCGCACACGTCGGCCGCCAGGACGATTTTCCGACCGGTCACATGACGCAGATCATGCAGGAACGCGGTTGCCCGGTGAAATTCATCGACCCGAACAAGCTACTGGCAGAGAACGACGCCGTGATCCTGGCCACCGGGGCCACGAAATCGTTCGATCCCACCGGCCGCTGTCCCGGTCGCGACTTGAAGGGCATCCACCTGGCGATGGATTTCCTCACCCGCAACACCAAGGCGCTGCTCGATTGCGGATTGCGGCACCCAGAGGGTACCCGCGATTGCGGATTGGACGGAGAAATCCGCAATCCGAAATCCGAAATCCGAAATTCTTACCTCTCCGCCAAGGGCCTCGACGTGATTGTGATCGGTGGCGGCGACACGGGCGCCGACTGCATCGGCACCTCGCTGCGCCACGGCTGCAAGAGCATGACCAATTTCGAGCTCTTGGACCGCCCACCGGCCGAGCGGGCCGCCAACAATCCCTGGCCCGAATGGCCGCGGATTTTCCGCGTCGACTATTCGCACGCCGAAACCAAAGCCAAATTCGGCCACGACCCTCGCGAATACAACATCCTCACCAAGGAATTCGTCGACGACGGCCGCGGCCACGTCGCCGGCATCAAGACGGTCGTCGTCGATTGGTCGAAACCGGCCGAAAAGGCGCCGTTTAGCGAAGTGCAAGGGAGCGAAAAAATCTGGCCGACCAATCTGGTGCTCTTGGCCACCGGCTTCCTCGGCCCGGAGCTGACGGTCGGCGAAATGCTCGGCGTGCAGACGCAGCGGCCGCGCGGCAACTGGGAAACCTTCAAGGCCGACCACGGCCCGTTCGCCACGAACGTGCCCGGCGTGTTCGCCGCCGGCGACTGCCGCCGCGGCCAATCGCTCGTCGTGTGGGCCATCAACGAAGGCCGCGGCGCAGCCCGCGCCGTCGACGAATTCCTGATGGGCCACAGCAATCTCCCCGCGCCCGGCATCTCGCAAGGCATGTGGGCTTCAAAATAGTCTCTGGAATGAGGACGATCGCGCCTCGTTCGCCCCCTATTTGCCCTGCATTATGGCTACGAGCAAGATCGAAATCCGTCGCCAATGCACCCGCGCAATTCATTGGCCCGGGTGAATTAGTATGTCGATCGTACTTCCAGGCCATTTTCCAAATTGGCGAAATGTGCCAAAAAACTAATTGAAAAATTCGATTATTCCGCTCCAATGACCCGCATCACGGTCGGCCCTTGGCTTGGTTGGACATCGGCCCGGCTCGTCGATTCCTTACCGGTCGGGAGGAGTGTGTCAAATGGCTAAATCCGCTGAAGTAGTTACATCTGCGCCCGGCGATGATGACTCCGACGATGCCTTAATGACCAATTCCACGGTCCGATCGACTACGTCGGATTTCATCGTTGAATTCTTAGGAAGCCTTGTTCCGGGCGGAACGTTTCTGCTTTCACTAATTCCGGGATTAGTCCTGCCAATCGTTGCGGTGCTCCATGGACTGTTTCCAGATTGGCAATGGCAATTGCCGCGCGTCGAAGGGCAGTTCCCATCAACCATAAGCACAATTCTTCTGCTTCTGTTGCCTGGATCAGCGCTGTTCTTGGCACTATCCTATATCGCGGGTCACTTATTCTGCCGCCAGAATCCTAAGCGCCCTGATGCAGCAAGCTACAAGAAGCTTCCACACGACGATCGGCGAGATGGAATGTCGCGCGCGCAGACGGGTGTGCCGGGCGACGTGGAGTTTCCGTACTATCATTTGAAGTGCTATTTGAAAGATCGAGGGTTGGTCTACCTGGCAAATCGAGTGCCGTGGGATCCGAACGCGAAGAAGAAAAATAAGAGTCTTGAACGGCGGTGCAAACATTGGATCAATGCACTGAAAATTCGAATCGCACTGCATTCGCCTGGAAGCCTCGGGACAATCGCGCGAAACGAAGCTCATGTCCGACTCTCGTCCACAATGTGGTATGTGTCGCGCGTCTTGTTTTGGACGTCGCTATTTAGCATTTCAACGTACTTCCTAGCTGTTCTCGTGACACACGCATTCCAAACACCTCACCAAGTACCAATCGGTCCAATTTTTCTCGCTCCATTGATCGTAGCCGTGTTGAGCTATGTGACACAGTGGGCTATTGAGCGAACATTGCACTACCAGCGGCAGCGAGAAATCCTGTTCATTCTGGAGACAGCACATTGGCTTGATGCCACTGGCCGCGCCAATGGCATCTTTAGCGGCCTCCAATGAGTGATCTGATTTTGCGATCGCCGGCGACTGCCGCCGCGGGCAATCGCTCGTCGTGTGGGCCATCAACGAAGGCCGCGGCGCAGCCCGCGCCGTCGACGAATTCCTGATGGGCCACAGCAATCTCCCCGCGCCCGGCATCTCGCAAGGCATGTGGGCCAGCAAGTAACGAACTCGCGCACCGGCGGGCGGCCAGACCTACTTTGACCGTGGATGGTGCAGGCGGACGCCGGTGCTTTTTGCGTACCGCTTGAAATCGCGATCGGTCGTGAACACCGGCGCGTCGCAGCGCAACGAAACCGCGCAGATCAAGAAATCCGTCGCCGATCCTTGCACCCCTTGTCGGCGGCAACGGTTGCCCAGGTCGGCGGCATGCTCGTAGTCCTCGATCTCGATTGGCAAATCGAGGAACGCGCGGAGCGTTGCACGGAGCAGTTCAAATCGCGTCGTATTCGCAAATCCGCTCAGCACTTCTTGCCGCACCGGCCCAATCAACATGGCCTCCTGCCGGCGCACCAGCAATCTCCATGCCTCGAAAGCGAGCTCCTCCCGCGCGGTTCGTCTCGCGCGCCGGTAGGCGAACGACCAGATCGGAGTGTCGACAAGCACGGTCACCCGTCGGCCCCACCCCGTTTACGACGGCGCTCGCGCTTGTAATCAAAGTCCGGATCCCAGTCGAACTTGCCACACAATTTGAGGGCCCGGACTTGTCGCAAATGTTGGATGTATTTGCGCAGCGCTTCGTTGACGGTCGCCTTCTTGGTTCTAAGGCCACCAAGTTTCTGCGCCTCGTTCAGCAGTCTTTCGTCGATGCCGAGGTTGGTGGCCATTGTCATTTCCAGGATCCGTAAAGCTTCGGAGTGCTACCAAAGTATTACACAAACAATTGTGTAAATCAAGCCAGGCTGGACGGCATCGATAATCATTCACCTTGCCCAGACAGGGATGGCGCGATTTTTGGAGTTCAATTCGTTCGAACCCGCCTGACGCAGAACTCGACTGCCAATGTCGACTACTTCGTGGCCGCCATCCCCGGCACGGTGGCTCGCGTCGGACGGCGCGGCGTGTTGTCGTGTACTAGGATGCCGCTCTCGCCGACGAAGTACGTGTTGAAATCGGCCACGACCAGATTGTAGGCCGGCGCTTCATCGACGGCGTTGACGTCGGCCACGCGCGTCGAACCGGTCACGCCGTGCAACACCGCACCGTCGCCCAGCTCCTTCACCATCCGCCAGCCGACGCCCGCCACCCAGAACGGATGTCCTTGCGTGCTCACCAGCGTCTCGCCACCGATCGCAAATCTTAGCAGTGGGCTCGGCGGTCGAATCGTGCGGCCGATGACCGGCTTGTACGCCAGCTCGCCCGTGTTCACGTCCTGGGCGAGGACCAGGTCGCCCATGTTAAGCGTTTGGATCGGCTGCTGACCAGTCTTGGTCCAAACGAGCGTCCCGGCTGCGAAGCATTCGCATCCGCCTCCGCCTGTCGGCGCCACCGGCGGCGTGTATTCGGCGTACGTGGAGTCGTTGGACTCGTAGACGGGGCGGTCGTCCTGGTAGTAGCCATTCTCGTCGGTCCACCAATCCCACCACGCCCGTGGTTCGCTGCCAAGGTCTTTGCTGGTGACCGAAGTCAGGACCGGGATGATCCGCCCGTTGAGCGCCGCAGTGGCCTCGTTCATCGCGGCAACCTGTTGCTCGGCAGCACGCGCCTCGCGGTTGAATTGCATTGCAAAACTGGCCGCGGTGGCGGTGCCGCGGCCGGCCTCACGCGCATTGGCCGCCAGAGTGCCCTGGCTGACGTCGTTCGCCAGCCGGGCCAGAACCTGACGATTCGAAGCGCGTAGAAAGGCGGCCCGCGTCGTTTCATGTTTCCAATCGTTCTGCGAACCTTCGCGGTACAGCGAGTGGAGGTAGTGGACGCTGCCGTCGTCGCTGGTCACCACCTGGAACGACGATTCGATCGGCATCGCCAGGCCATCGAGCAGGATCGGCACAAAGTCGTGCAGCGGTCGCTCGCCGAGAGCTTCGGTGGCCGCAGTGCGGACACTCGCACTGCCGGCCAGCACCGCGTGGCGGACAAGCGACTCCGTGGCCGCCTGCTCGTCGATTAACTCGAGCGCGCTGACGAACGCCTGGCCCATCCGCTCGCGCCCGACGGGCCCCGGCTCGCTCTCGGGATTGGCCACGAGTGTGGCCGCTTCCATCGCGGGAATTGCCGCCAGCTCCGTTATCGCGCGGATTTCCCCCAGCGCCACGGTGTGGGCCGTGCCGACACGATCGCGGGATAGGACACGCTGCCACGCAGCGACCCGCGATTTCCAAATCCGACCCGCTCGCCGAGAGCCAATTTCCTCATCCTTCGCTTCCTCGATCTCGTCGCGCGTCAACAGCTTGCCTTCCTGCCAGCGCGCTTCCAAAGCGCGGAGCGCCTCGCGATGATTGGGCTGCTCCGCCAGAATGCTGGCCCAATGAAAGCGGGCTTCATCCTCCAGTCCGTTCTTGCGACACCACCGCGCGAGCGCCAGTTGCCCCGCCGGCTTGTCGCCAAAGCGTTTGCGAAGGTCGCGATACTCGGCCTGCCGGGGATCCGCGGCGGACTGCCGCTGCGCTTCCTCGACTGCCACCCATGCATCGCCAATCTTGACTTGCCCAAGTTGCCAACGGGCCAGCTCGAAGTCCGGCTCCACTCGGACCGCCTCCCGCAACAGCGCAAACTGCTGAGCCGAATCGCCTTTCACCTCCGCCTGCCGCGCTTCGTCGACGAGCCGTTCGGCAGTCGTCGAATAGGAGGCCTCATTTCCGTAAGCGTTGCCGAGTGTCAGCCAGCCACCCAACACCACGAACACTCGAATCCATCGCCCTTTGCAGCAGCCCTTGCGTTCCTTGGAACCTGTCATGGCAGTTTCTCCTTCGCCTGTGCCGACTGGTATCTCTCGCAGCCAGAATCCGATGTAACTCCGATGTGAATTGATTCTACCGCTTCCCGCCAGTTTATTCCCAGATTCTAGGAGATTTTCGACGCCTGGAATTCGCCATTGGCTATTGACGCTCACGCGGCAATTGCGGTTGAATACCGGGCGACGGCGGCCCGTCAGGCGATACGGCTCGTGCTGCGGCACGACCCCCCGGCATAGATCAATGGAGGACGATCATGAATACCACCAAATCAAAAGTCTCCCAGGAGGACATCGCCCGCCGCGCATACGAACTCTGGCAGGCCCGCGGCTGCCCCCAGGGCGATGGCAGCAAAGATTGGGAAGCGGCGGAGGCCGAGCTGCTCGGCGGCCGCGTCCGGCGCAACGGCTCGACCCAGGACCGCGTGAAAACGTGGTGGGACCGCGTGCGGCAAACGATCACCGGCCGCGATGGGTAACCGAAATAATGGGTGGCTGGGGACGAGCGTCAGCGAGCCCCCAGTCTTCTCAATCCTGGGGGCTCGGCGGAGCCTCGACCCCAGCCACCCATCCTGGTGCCACGCTATCGCAGCGACCGCGAGCGCTCTGCCACTCGGCCGCCGGCGTCCGGGCCGACTGCCAATCCTAGCCAGCCATCCTCGAGCACGAATTGCGTGATCATCAGCCCTGCGAGGCGTGAATCGGCCGGATCATTGAGCCGCACAACGGGCAAGTGCCGCTCGGCTCCCAGCACTTCGTTGAACACGCTGTACAGGCGGGCCCGTTCCGTCGCGCTGATCCGGCCTTCGATGCCCAGTGCCCCGTCGCGTACCAGCTCGGCCGACATGCCGTTCACGACCGGCACGTAGTACGCATGTACGATAAAGTTGCGGATGTGTTGTCGCTCCTGCACAAAGTCGGCCACCAACACCGCGATTTCGAACCGGCCGCCGTCAATGCGGAACTGCACGGCGCCCCGATCGGCAAACTGAAAGGTTGTGTCCTCGCGGGCTTCGGGCGGGGTAGCACTCGTCAGATCCGGCAACTTTTCACGCAGTCTCGCCTGCAACTGGGGCGCAGAGAGCCGTTCGCCATCCAACCCCAGGCTCACTGCACCGTTCGTCAGCGCCGATTCGTGCACCTGCACGCTCACCAGGCTGTCGGACAGCGCACGCGGCCGGGGCGTGTGACCGCCCAATTGCGCGGCGCCGGCCACCCGGAATCGGCCGACCACTCGCTCGCTGGTCGTCGTCAGCTCGATCGTCGTCAGTTCGACGCCGGCCGCGGCCAGTGGATCGGTCACCCGCTGATGAACTTCCCGCTCGACGCGGTCGACCGCCTCGGCCGCTTCTTCGTCGAGCCGATCTCCCACGCGGGCCGTGACCTTGCACTCGATTTCCGCCTTGGCCTGCGGCCGTTTCGCTCGATATTGATCCACGGCCCGACTGCGGGCATAAGAACCAAACAGCGGCACCCAATCGAAATCGGTCGTCACTCCGGCCAGGTGATTGTAATTGTTGGCACTGGCCACCGAGGGCTGCATCCGCACGCCGCCGTTGCTCTCGACAACTACCGACTTACGGACCGTGAAATCGGTCGCACCGTAGCTGCGCAGCCGCGCGCGGCCGCCGTTGGCCAGCGTGTTCGATTCGACCACGCCGCTCGACTCCAGGTTCATTTGCCAGCGGCCGGTGGCTGGCTCCAGCCGCAGCCGATTCGTGGTCGACGTCTCCGACTGCCCGCGAACGGGCGTGCCGGCGATGCGGTCCCACACCGGCTGCGACTCGTTCTCCGCCTCGGGCACGAACCGGTTCAGCATCGTGCTGGTGATGGCCACCCGCACGTTGGCGTTCCGATAGTGTTGCTCCACCGCGTCGGCCAGCGCATGATCCAGCGGATCGGGCGACGCCGCGAGATTTTCTTGCGCCTGAGCGACCCGGTAGGCCAGTGCCGGATCGCGCATCCGTTCGTAGGCCTCCAACTGGGAGCTGAGCGACTCCAGATCGTTCCGTTGGGCCACGCCGTGGAGCAGCGAATCGAGCGAACCTCGCGCCGCGACCCGCGCCTGCGTGACGGCCGCGACGCGGATGTCGTTCATCACCTTCCAGCAATCGAGCCGCCGCGCCAGCGCCCAATGGGCCCGCAGCAACTCGACCCGCATCCGGTCGTCGCCCGCCTGCTCTGCCAATTGATTGGCCACTTCGGCCGAGTGGCTCAGCGCGGCCAGCACCGCGGCCGCTTCATCGCCCTGATGTCGATCAACCTGCAACAGCGCCTGTAAATGCGAAATTGTTTCCTGAGCCCAGTACGCCGAGTAAGGATCCTGCGTCAGCCGTGCCAGTTGGACGAAGAGCGCATCGGGCACGCTCCACGGGCTCGCCGAAATCGGCCCCGACGACGCATCCCGGGGCGAGTCCGCTTTCCCTGGACTGAGCTTGTCGAAGTCAGCGGCCGGGAATTCTGACGCTGGGAAATCGTCTGGAAAATTCGGCGCCAGCGGACCAATCTCCGGCCCAATTCCCGTGGGACCCTCCGCAAATTGCAACCAATATCGGCTCACCGCCTGGCCCAGCCAGCGGCCAATGACGATTGGCGAATAGTCGGCCGCCATCCCGCCGACCCATCGCAACGCGGCCGTTACGCGCGGGCCGGGAATCGCCGCCAACGCATTCGGATCGGCCGACAACGCCGGCGAACCGACTGCCATCGGCGACCACAACGTGAATTCCCCACTCCCATCTGAGCTGAACTGCCGGGCCTCGGCAGCTGGCAATCGCGAATTGCCGTCCAGCGACGAAATCAGGTCGTCGATCGTGGGCGACGGGGCCACCGCGAATCCACCGCGACCCGTCGCGGCGGGCCACCGCTCCACATTCGGGATCAGCCCAGTTGCGGCGATCCAGTCGAGCGCCGGACCACCGGGAAGCAAATAGGGCACCTCTTTGGTGACCGAATTCGTCGGGCTGGTGCCGAGTTTGGCGGCCGAACCGGGCAAGTACGCCACCCGTCGCGGCAGATCGCTCGCCGGCCCGCCGAGCGATTGTTCGGGCGCTTCGGCCGAGTGCCAATAGCTCGGCGCCAGCAGGCAGGCAACGAGTAATCCAATTAACATTCCCACGTATGGCCAACGGCTTGGCTTGCGCTCAATCTGCATGTTTCGATTCCGGCCGCGCTGAGACATTCGCGACGACTTTCCGGTGCGCTGGGGCAAATGGTGGGACGGACTGACCAAACAACTGGCCCGTCACTCGTGCGTGGGCACGGTGATACATACCGCCATGCGCCGTGGGGGGTTGCGGCGGAGCGCAGCGCCAAGCAGTGCCCGGCCTTGCGGACACATTCGGCACCTGTATCGGGGGACACAGAAGTCGGCTACTAGCTAAGATCGGTAAATTGAGTCGTCCTCATAAAATGAGAATCGCCGATTCAAGCGGGCGCGTGCTAGCAAGGCATTTCGCGTCGCAACCACCTGGGAGCACGGCGGTTGCTACTCGTTCCGCCTTAGCCTATGCTGAAAAGACAACCAACATTTGAGCGGCCATGCCGCCCGGCAATGGGGTCTGCCGTCAACCGGTCGCCGCGGCGACCTGATGACTCCTGCCTGACGTTTCACGATTGGAAACCCTGGTAGGAGTATGGAATGAACCACGTGATTCTCGTGGGCCTGGGCGGATTCGTCGGGTCCATCCTGCGATATTGGCTCTCCGGGCTAACGCAGCGGTCGACCGAAGTCGGCTTCCCGATCGGCACACTCGCGGTGAACGTCCTCGGTTGCCTGGTGGTCGGCGCCGTCTGGTCGCTGGTCGAGTACCGCCAGTGGCTCAGCCCTGAACTGCGAATCTTTGTCACCGTCGGCATCCTTGGCGGGTTCACGACGTTCTCGGCGTTCAGCTTCGAAACGTTTGTATTGATTCGCGACGGCCAGTATCCCTGGGCTTTGGCCAACATCGTGCTGAACGTCGTCCTCTGCCTTGGTGCGGTCATCGTCGGCTGGACGGTCGCCAAGGCCATTGGAGGTGCATCATGAAGATCGAGGGTGAAGGCCAATTGCTGCGAATCTTCATCGGCGAGAGCGACCATTGGGAAGGCCGGCCGCTGCACGAGGCAATCGTGCTGGCCGCTCGCGAGCACGGCCTGGCCGGCGCGACCGTCCTCCGTGGCCTGGAAGGCTTCGGCGCCAGCAGCCGGATTCACACGGTGAAAGTGCTGCGGCTCTCGGACGACCTGCCGATGATCATCGAGATCGTCGACCGGCCCGACCGCATCGCCGGCTTCCTGCCCACGCTCGACAAAATGGTCACCGAAGGCATGGTCACCCTGGAAAAGGTCAACATCCTGGTCTACCGCCACAACGACGGCACCTCCTAACGCGACGCGTGCCTGGGGTCGAGCGTCAGCGAGCCCCCAGCTTGTCCCGTCTCAACGGAACTGGGGGCTCGGCGGGGCCTCGACCCCAGCCACGCATTTACTTCCCCACAGAAAACAAAAAAACCGGGACCGCGCAACGAGCGCGGCCCCGGCTGCAATGACTCGGATCGCCCGGCGAAGCGTGAGTTTCGCCGCGGCGATCCGCACCCGAACTGGAGGTTACGACACCTTTACGTCAATTTTCTTCGGCTGCGCCTCGGGCACCTTGGCGATCGTGACGTGCAGCACGCCATTGGTGAGCTCGGCCGCAATGGTGTTCGGATCGACCTTGTCGGGCAGCGACACGCTCCGCGACACCTTGCCATAGCCGCGCTCATTGTGCCAACTGGTCCGTTCGCCGCTGGGCGCCTTCCGTTCCAGCGTGACCTGCAGCGCACCCTTGTCGAACGTCAGCTCGACGTCTTCTTTTGCGACGCCGGGCGCATCGATCTCGATGTGGAACGCGTTATCGGCCTCCCAGATCGAAGCCGGCGCACGCCACACACCCACTTCCTCGGTACGGAAAAAGTGGGTGAACAGGTTGTCAAATTCCGGCAAGCCGGCGGGCAGCAACTGCCCCAAGCGATTTCGTTGTAATGCAGTTCTCATCGTAATTCCTCCTTCTTTCCCTTCTCGAAACATCTCCCCCAAATGACTCTTCTGTGTTCCGGCCCCGCGGCCGGCGCCGCGTCGTTGGTCAGCGGATCAGATAGTGGTGTGCCAACCGATGCGGCCGGCCCGCCACTCCGACGGACTGAAAAAGCAAGGTCCGTGCCAAGCTCGATGCAGCGGAGGAGTTCGAGACACAAACCATTCCTATTCAATGATTTACGACGATAGGAAAAGACCTGCCGATGGACTCGACGCCAAAATGGCAGGCGCAAGACTGGCACCTGAGGTTGGGTTGCGACGTGCGGGAGTGCCAATTTGGCACCTACCGTATTCGGTTTTGGCGTGCGTTGCCGGTTAGGGCGCGGGCACGTCCGGCAACACCACATAAGAGCCGTGGAAAGAAACGGCCGGGCCGTCGGATCCGGAAACCTCAACGGTGACGTCGAGCTTCGCCTGGCCCTTATCGTCGAGCATGTCCAGGAAATACTGCCGAGCTTCGGCGGAGACCGGCAGGCAGCGGGCCAGAATCTCGGCCGACGTCACCGGTTCTTGATACCGGATCGCACCGCGACGAATGACGATGCTGCCACCGCGGCCCAATTCCCGCAGCAGCAGATAGACCGATCCCCATCCGGCAATCGTACACAAAGCACTCAGGCTGCCGGCGAACGCAGTCTGCTGGTGGTTGCGATTCGGGTCCAGCGGCATCCGCATGATCAGGCCGTCGGCCCCGCCGTTATGCACGCGAATGCCCATCTGCGCGCACATCGGAATCTCCCGCTCGAGCATCGCCTGCAGCTCGCCGAGCAATGGAGACAGTGTCGGATTTAGAGGCTTCACGGACATTTCAAGTCCATACTAGTCAAACAGCCGCATTTTCACTAGTCGGACGGAATTGTTCGCGGTTCGCGGTCCGTTGTCCGCTGTACAGACCTGGCAACGGACCACGGACCGTGGACAACGGACTCCCTACAGCTTCAACAGCAACAGCACCGAGTAATTGACCAAATGCGGCTCGGCGCCGTTGGGCGTGCTATCGTACCGATCGTTCGCCGAGATCTTCAGGCTCAGGTTCTCCGGCTGCACCAGCTCGATTTCCCAGCCCGCGTCGGCCACCAGCCGGTACTCGCCGAACTCCTCCCACTCCGGGAAGTAGTCGAGCTTGGCGTAAAATTTCTGGCTCGCGGAAATCTGCTGACTGAATTCGCCGCCGAACAGCGCTTCCGGCACCCAGTCATCGTCGGGCCCGCCGAACTCCCGCGACGCACCCGCGCCGAACCGGCCGATCAAGTCGATCCCCGGCACATGAATGAAGCGGTAGCCGATGCCGGAATTGGCATTGGTTTGCACATCGAACGCCTGAAACTCGTCGTAAAACGCGTTGCCGCTCGCAAACAGGGTCCACGGCGAATCTTCGTCCAATAGCCAGTCGTTCCGCACGTCGAGCTGAGCGTTGTTTTGTGTTTGGGTGCCGCCGCTTGTGGTGCGATTGTAATCGACGTCCAGGTCCAGCTTTGAGAACCGCGACTCGCGCTTGACGTATCCGCCCGTCTGGATGCTGAGCGAGTCGCTGGTGCCCGACGAGCCGTTGATGCCCAGCTCGATGCCCGTGTCCCATGGCGCGGGACCGAACCAGTACGTCGTCTGGTACCAGCCCGGTTGCTCCTCGACGACGATGCCGTCCACCAGCAAGTCGCCGTTCGAGTCGACGGGCTCTGGCAACGATTCGTTTGGAATTGCGGCGGGCGGCGCAGCGTCGTCCGCAGCCGGTGGCTGCCACGCCTCCGATGGTGACACATCGGGCGGAGCGGGCGTCGGCGTAATCGGCTGTGCCTGGACAGCCGACGACATGGCGATCAGCCACACCGCCGTCATCACCGAGCAGCACGTCGTGGAGCGCATCGGAGCAAACACTTGTTGGCCGTCGAGGGCGCACGTTCGGCGCACGACGACCCTCCGGGAAAAGAATCGTGCCACTACGTGGTCCGCGGCGGACCGACGCAAGAAGTCGGCACTTATAGCGACGACCGCCGGCCGCCTCAAGGTCCACAGCCGTCCTGCCGACAGCACCGCTGGCACACGATACACGACAACGAAAACGGCCGGGCCCCCAAAGGAGCCCGGCCGTGAGGATTCTAACACACCGACGATTTGCCTAGTTGCAGCATCCACCGCCGCATCCACCGCCGCAACCGCCACAGCCGCCGCCGCACGCCGGCACTTCAATCTGCTTGGCGACCATGTGGCAAACCTTCACCGGCACTTCTTCCGTGGTCGTGACGGGCACGCACACGTTGACGGTGATGGTCTTTTCCTCGGGCTGGCATTCGTAACGAGTGACGGTGTACGTCCGCGTCTTCTGCTGCGGCGTGCACACCGTGTAATTCACTTCCTTGCTCTGCTGCTCGGTCTCGTACCGGCAGACCTTGTATTCGCGGGTCTTGGTCTCTTGACGATACTTGCACACGTTGACCATCCGCGACTTTTCTTCCTGCCGCGTTTTGCAAACTGTCACCATCCGCGATTTTTCTTCATCGGCGTAGGTGCATTTCTTCACCGTGCGGGTCTTCTCTTCCTGCCGCGTCTTGCAGACTGTCACCATCCGCGACTTCTCCTCCTGAACGTACGAGCACTTCTTCACGGTGCGGGACTTCTCCTCGTCGCGATACTTGCACACCGTGTACGTGTACGGTACGTCTTCGGTGACCCTTTGATAGGTCGTTACCTGGATTTCCTTGGTGGTGTTTTCCGGCACCCAGACGCGCTTGCAAACGGTACGCGTACCGCCGCAATCGCCGCTGCCGCAGTCGCCGCAACCGCCACCGCCGCAGCAGCCACCGCCACCGCCGCAGCAGCCACCGCCACAGTTACCGCAGCCGCCGCCGCAATTACCGCAACCGCCGCCGCAAGCCACTTCCTCCATCGTCGTTTCCCAATGGCCGCCACACACGTTCACGGTCCGCGTCTCGGTCTGGGGAACGCATTTCGTCACTTTCCTCGTGCCCTGCATTTCTTCCGTGTACGGCACCTTCACGGTGTACTTCACTTCGACGTCCTCGTAGTGCGGAACGCTCACCGTGTACTTCTGTTCGACTTGCTCCGTGTACGGCACGGTCACCGTGTACGATTGCTGCACGTCCTCATAATGGGGCACGCGAACCGTGTACTTCTGCTCGACTTGCTCCGTGTACGGGACGCAAACGGTGTACTTCTGCTCGACCTGCTCCGTGTACGGCACGTTCACCGTGTATTCGCTGGTCTTCGTCTCCCACACCGGCTTGCACACGTTGTACGTCACCGTCTTGGTGTGCGTCTCGGGAACCATCACGGTGTACGTCGCGGTCTTCTCCTCGGTGATCGGTACGCGCTTGTAAACCGTGATCTTGCGCTCCTGCGGCTCGGTCTTGTAGCTCGTCCTGGTGACGGAGCGCATTTCGGTGGTGTACTCGGGCACGTACACGGTCTTGGTGACCATGGCCGGCGCGCATTCGGCGCCGGCCGCGCCGGCACAGGCGCTGCCGCCATCGCCGTTGCAGCCGCCGCACGCGTTACATCCACATCGCAAGCACGCCCAGGCGGGAGCGCAGGCAATGGCCACCAGCAGCAATGCGGCCGGCAGCGAGACCAACAAACGACGAATCATCGGTGTGTCCTCCTCAATGTCTTGCAGAAAGAAATGACGTGTCAGGGCGACCCTCGCCCTGTATCTGGCGTTTCCAACACCAAACTGCGAATGATAGCAGCGCTAGCATCAACGAGTTGGTTTGCGAACTCTGGGTAAACAATGCCGCTGATTCTAGCCCGATTCGGGGGCCCGTCAAGCGGCTTCCCGCCGCTTTGGCCACACCTGGGTTTCGCTCCCGCCTCGCATCGTCCGCGCCTGGAAAAGTCGGCCAATCCGCCGATGACGCGACTGCGAGGCGTAACCTTGGGAGCGTGAAAGTCGGCCTTCCAAAATACGCTCGGCCAACAAATGTGTGAAGAGGCTAAAGAGGGAAAATAGAAAAATAGGCGAAACTTTTCGGTCAGGCCGACATCAGCGACTGCCACAACAATCGGCTGCTCGGCGGCAAACCAACGGCGTGCCGTGGCGCATCGAAAAAGCTTGGTTCTCGCCGCCCCCCGCGGAGAATCTGCGGGGCGATCACAAAACACGCCCCAGACTCATTCGTCATTCGTCATTTGCGCTTCACTGCCCGCCGATTCCCAGCAGCTCGACCTCGAAAACCAGCATGCTTCCCGGTTCGATACCAGAGTCCGGCGGCGGGTCCATGTCGTAGGCCAAGGCGGCCGGAACGTACAATTCCCATTTGTCGCCGACCTTCATCTTTTGTAGCGCCTCATTCCAACCTGGGATGACGCCACCGACGCGAAACTCGGCCGGGCCGCCGTGAAGCTGCGAGTTGTCAAACTCGGTGCCGTCCAGCAGTTTGCCGCTGTAATTGCAGCGGACCGCGTCGCCAAGCGTCGGCGAGGCCCCTTTGCCGGCCTGAATCACTTTGTATTGCAGGCCGCTGGCGGTGGTTTGCACTCCCGGCTTGACCTTGTTTTTGGCAAGAAAATCGGCCTCCATTTTCTTGTTCTGGGCCACCTGCTGCTCCGCCCGCGCCATCGCTTTCTGCTGCATTTCCCGCATGAACAGCTGCATGGTCGCGCCAAGCTGCTCGTCGGTGTATTTCGGTTGGGCTTCCGTCACGACGTCGCGGATGCCAGCGAACAACGACTCGATGTCACAGGGGATTTCGTTTCTTTTCATATTCATCGCAAATTGTCGGCCGAGCGCGTAGCTCACCTGTTTCTGGTCGATGGCCGCGTTCGCCGCCGCCGCGGGCGGCGCCGGAATTGCCCCCAGTGCGGCAGCCGGCGGTGCGGCCCCCGCAGCCGGCTGTGCTGCCGCGCCCGGTTGCTGTGGCGGCGCAGTCTGCGAATGCACGCCGCTCACGAGGATGATGCACAACAAGGACGCGGCAAGGACGATCGAAAACCTTCGCATGATTAAACCTTTCAGGATGGGTGGATCATCGTAGCGGACGGGTCGGGCCAAGTGCAAGGTAAAGAAAGAAATCGGCAACGAGCGGCCCACAGCACCACAACGCAAAAATCCCGGCCGATTCCCTACCGGCGGCCAATTCCACCGCCCGAATCCCGCTTTGGGTCGGCCCCGATTGTAGGCAAAACCAGCCGACGCGGTATACTAGGATGTACGGCCAATGGGGCATGTTCGGCCGGGCTGCTTTTGCAGTTGGTCGCTCACGGCGCACCAGATCAGGCAAATAGGCTATTCTCCTCTCCCTTCTCGAATCGACGTGGCAGGCATGATCGAGCCGTATCGAGCGTCGTGCAGTTGGCCAATTTGGCGGGGATCATTGGGCCGGCGATCCTCACAATTGCATCGGGCGCCCGATTCGCCGGGGTTTACACTGGTCGAACTACTGGTCGTCATTGCGATCGTCGGGATCCTCGCCGCCTTGCTACTTCCTGCGATCCAGCAAGCCCGTGAAGCGGGCCGGCGGATTCAATGCGCCAACAACCTGAAGCAGTTGGGCATTGCGCTGCAGAATTATGTTTCGGCCCGCAAAATGCTTCCACCGGCGGGAACGTTTGCGCCCGTCGACGACGCCGTCCTTCACATTCCCACGCCTAGCGGAGTGGTACATCATTGGCGGATTGATATGCGGTCGGGCACGAACTACAGCTGGGTCGTCCTGCTGCTGCCATACATGGAAGGCGATACCTTGTATCGGAGCATGGATTTTTCGTTGCCGGTGACTCGTAACCCGAGCGATCCGCAAGCCCAGCAACCGCCCTCGTTCTTGTGCCCGAGCGATCAATCGCTAGGTCGCATCTTCGAGATGCCCGATCCGAATTCCGATCGCGTGATTCGCTTTGGCAAGGGCAACTACGCAACGTTTGACAGTCCGTTCCACATTGACAGCTGGTTTTATCCGGGCGCGATCTCGTTATACGGCCTGAAACCCGGACAAGTCACCAGCGGAACGGCGCAGACTCTTGTCTTCGCCGAAGTTCGCACGCGAGATAATGTCCGGGACGTGCGTGGCGCGTGGGCATTGCCCTGGTCTGGCGCGACGATACTGTCGATGGACATGCATCCTGCATCGCCGTACCGCACAGACAATTGTAAGCCGTACCAATGCCAACTTGTCTCCCTGTTACACGGAGACTCATCCAGTCGCAACCAGTTGCCCGCGTACGTCCCTTGGCTAGGCAGCGTGGGTTACACGCAGCCCCCGAACGGAAAGTACCCCGACATTCTCTACGAATGCCCAGATGCAGTCGGCGAACAATTGGAGAGCATGCCCTGCCAAGATTTCACCTCGGCGGGCTACATGTCGGCTGCACCACGTAGCAGTCATATTGGCGGCGTAAATTCGGCATTTCTCGACGGCCATGTTGAGTTCCTGGCGAACGACGTCGATGAAGTCTCGATGGCGCTAATGATTTCCGTCGATGACGCCGGGCCACCTCCCGTCGAATAAGCGACGACCCAATAGAGCTCGTGTCCCTGTACCATGCTGCTCCGTGTCGTCGCAATTCTCCTGGTGCTGCTCGGTGCGGCAATGCTTATGGTCGGCGTGGCTGCAAAACACTTCTTCTCTCCGAAATCCTATTGGACCGATCAACAGGCCAAGGAATACGTTGCGGCTTCGACCGCACTAAAAACGGCCGCCACCGGAAGCATTCGACCACCATCCGCCGAGCTTGATCCCAAGCTTGTCGCTGCTCAGCAGCGATTCGAAAAGATCCAGGCCGAGCTCAATTCGGCAATCACGCGGCGTGACTACACGGGCGTCGCGCTCGGCGTCTGCGGCGCCGCGGTGTTTGCAGCCGGCGTCGTTGTTTTTCTTCGCGCCCAGCCGGTGAAGCGACAATCTGTCGACGACGACCGGCCGTTCATTCGCAGCAAGGAATAGCCGTCCGCGCTGGCCCCATACGTTGGGGGCAACCACGCATCCGGGCTCGATCCGCGGCCGACATTGAGCCGGCCCCCGATTTGCTCTATATTATTGGCCCGCTTCCCCCTGGCACACCTTCCTCTCGAGGCTGCCGGCCTCGATCCTTTGAGCTGACGCTGTCACCAGCGGCCCGCGTCACTCAACCACTTTCCTGGTCCACATCGAAATTGGAGCAAGTACCAACGTGACAAGCCACCTGATTGAACCCCACGGCGGAAAGTTAGTCGATCTCACCGTGTCGCCGGCCCGCGCGAACGAAATCAAGTCCCAATCCCGCGACTGGCCTTCCTGGGACCTCACACCCCGCCAACTGTGCGACCTGGAACTCTTGTGCAACGGCGGCTTCTCGCCGCTCACCGGCTTCATGGGCCAGGCCGACTACGAATCGGTCTGCGACAAGATGCGGCTCCGACCCGCCGAAGCGGGTGCCCGCGGCACCCTCTGGCCGATCCCGATCACGCTCGATGTCTCCCAGGAATTCGCCGACAAGCTCAAGCCGGGCATGACGGTCGCCCTGCGCGATGCCGAAGGCGTGATGCTGGCCGTGATCAAGGTCGACGACATCTGGTCGCCCGACCGCAAAGCCGAGGCCGAGCGCGTCTTCGGCACCACGAGCACCGAGCATCCGGCCGTCAACTATCTCATGAATCAGAGCAAGCCGGTCTACCTGGGCGGCCAGGTGGAATGTTTGCAGATGCCGCTGCACTACGACTACAAATCGCTCCGCCACACGCCCGCACAACTGCGCGATGAGTTCGCCAAGCGCGGCTGGCGAAAGGTCGTCGCCTTTCAGACTCGCAACCCGATGCACCGCGCGCACCACGAGCTCACGCTCCGCGCCGCCAAGGAAGAGGAGGCCAATCTGCTGGTGCACCCGGTCGTCGGCATGACCAAGCCGGGCGACGTCGATCATTACACGCGGGTGCGCTGCTACCAGGCGCTGATGCCCCATTATCCGGCCAACACGGCGTACCTTTCGCTATTGCCGCTGGCGATGCGGATGGGCGGACCGCGCGAGGCGATTTGGCACGCGATCATCCGCAAGAACCACGGCTGCACGCACCTTGTTGTCGGCCGCGACCACGCCGGCCCCGGTAAGGACAAGAGCGGCAAACCATTCTACGGTCCCTACGATGCCCAGGAACTGCTGCAAAAGCATGAAGAGGAGCTGGGCGTCAAAATGGTCGACTTCAAGCAGATGGTGTTCGTGCCGGATGAGGAAAAATACTACCCGGTCGACGAAGTGCCCAAGGACAAGAAAACGCTCGACATCAGCGGCACGGAGCTGCGCGACCGGCTGATGCTTGGCACCGACATCCCCGCCTGGTTCTCGTATCCCGAAGTAGTCCGCGAGCTCCGCCGCAGCCACCCGGCCCGCGAGCGGCAAGGCTTCACCGTGTTCTTCACCGGCCTCAGCGGGTCCGGCAAATCGACGATCGCCAACGTCCTGCTATCGAAGTTGCTGGAGCTCGGCGGCCGGCCGGTCACGATCCTCGACGGCGACCTGGTGCGCAAGAACCTCTCCAGCGAGCTCGGCTTCTCGAAGGAGCACCGCGACATCAACATCCGCCGCATCGGCTTCGTGGCGGCCGAGATCACCAAGCACCGCGGCATCGCCATCTGCGCCCCGATCGCGCCGTACGACAATATCCGCAAGGAAGTCCGCGCGATGATCGCCCCGCACGGCGGATTCATCCTGGTGCATGTGAACACCAGTGTCGAAGAGTGCGAGAAACGCGATCGCAAGGGCCTGTACGCCAAGGCCCGTGCCGGCATCATCAAAGAATTCACCGGCATCAGCGACCCGTACGACACGCCGGCCGACGCCGAAGTCGTCATCGACACGCTCAAGCTGAGCGCCGAAGAAGCCGCCAACGAAATCTACATCCGGCTGGAAAAGGAAGGCTACATCGGCGCGGAAGCGTGAGCGGACGTCCGTCCGATGACGAGAGTTCAAGTCCGATGATCATTCGTCGCGCTTGACGCCTGTGCTTGATTCAACTAATTGGCGTGACATTGGTCCGCTAAAACGGCCGCTACGATTGGTACTGGTGTCTTTCAGCGTTGGAATCAAGCGAACAAGATTTGAGAGACCTTATGTACAGGCTGGGGTTACGGCGTCTCCGCGTTGCAGGCATTTGTGCTGCGCTGTTCACGTCGACGATCGGCATAGAAACGATTGCGGCCGAACGTCCAGTCGTACAATGGGGTCAACATCCGATCTCATCTGGATCGGGTGAATCGATTTCCATCGGTCCCTCCGGTGCTATCTATGTCGCAGGAGCAGGAACGGGCCCCACCTCGAATCACAGCGCATTTCTTAGCCGTTACGACGATGCAGGCAACTTAGCTTGGTCCTCATACTTTGATTCGCCTAGCGGATTCGGCGCTCGAGGAGTCTCTGCCGACGCGCTTGGAAGTGTTTATGTTGTTGGACATTCTGCGGACAACTACGCGGAGAGGCAGCTAGACAGTTATCTTGTAAAGTTCGACGAATCGGGCAATCGTCAATGGACTACTGACCTGGCGACCGCGGCTTACGAGCAGTACAACGCTGTGGCCGCCGATCCACTTGGAAACGTGTTTGTTCTTGGATCGACAAACGGGAATCTGGTTCAACCGAATGCAGGATACGACGACGCAATTATTAGGAAATATGACGCCAACGGCAGCCTGCTCTGGTCTAAGCAGATGGGCACGGAGTTGGGCGACACGTTTTTTGCCGCGGACGTGGATTCCAATGGGAATCTCTATGTGGCCGGTCATACGGAGGCGTCATTGTATTCGCCCAACGCAAATACAGCACTTTGCGGGCGTTGCTTTTCAAATGACGTAATCGTGGCAAAATTCGACAACGACGGCCACGAAGTCTGGAGCAGACAATTTGGTGCCATCTGGGCAGACGCCGCGACCGGCCTCGCGGTCGACGACGCCGGGAATATCTTTGTCGCGGGTCACACCGGGGGCAAACTCGGGGATTCGGCAATCGGTGACACGGATACCTTTGTTGTAAAGATTGATAGCGACGGCCAGCGCCAATGGATTCAACAGCTAGGTACTACCGGAGTCGACTTCAGCTACGCGATCGCGACTGACCAGCGCGGAGCCGCCTACGTCACCATTTCGTCGTATTCTTTCTTGACCACGGGTATCCCGTCGGATTATGACACATCGGTGACGAAATTCGATTCTAATGGCATTCGTATATGGGATTCCGTGTTTGCTACAGAAGGTCAGGATCAAATTCATGGCGTCGCGGTGGACGCTTTTGGCGGAGTCTATGTCACGGGCTTAAGTAATCGCGACCTGTTTGGTGCCGGCGCCGCGTATGGCGCGTTCCTCGCTAAGCTTAGCCAAGTGCCAGAACCAAGCGCCATCGTCCTGCTCATTGTTAGCTGCATTCCAATAATCTTCCGACGAGTTAGATGTCACGAAGATTGCAGCAATTTTTGAGGAAGGTCAGTGCCTACGAACCCGCCGCCACGCCGAAATCGCCTTCCAAATTCCGCCACACCGAATGAATGTGATTCGCCGGGTTGCCGGCCGGGTCGCTTTGGATGTTGACCAGCTCCAGCACGAACGTCGGGCCTTGGATGCGGTAGGCGTGGCCCACGCCCGGCTTCTGGGCGCCGAACCAGGCGAAGTTGACTTTGTCGAAGCTCGCGGAATCGATTTCTTTCATCCGCGCCGCGGAAACGTCATCGGCCAGATGGCCACTGTACGCCGCGAGCAGACTGCGGAGGGTTTTCTTTTGCGCGTCGGTCATCTCCGCGGCGGGCAATCCGACCGGCGGCGTGTGCGGCGGTTGCGGCTGGCCCGGGGCGCGATAATCGGCCGGCGCCTTGTCGCTGATCACGGCCTTCGCGCGCTGCGCGTCATCGAGTGAGCCGATCAGTTCGAACGCCAACTGCTCCTCATCGGCCAGCGTCCGCGTGCCCACTTCCGGGCCGCCCTCGACAAACGTGCGCACCGTCGCCGGATTCGCGCCCCAGAAGCTGGGCGTGTCGGCGACGACCTGGCCGTCGCGGATCACGAAGTTCATCGACAGATGATGCCCTTCGAAGCTCCAGCCCCACACGCCCCGGTCGCCCGGCTCGCCGAAGATCGTGAGGAAGTATCGCAGCGGATCGCGCAGGTGACCGTTCGTTAGATTCTTCTCCCCTTCGTGCAAATTGTTTTCCAGCGCGAGAATCTTCACCGCTTTGTCGTATCCAGTCTCGCTAAGTGATGCCCGGAGCAGCCCGTGAACAAGCGCCTGCTGCTCGGTGGTCAGATCGCGCAGTTGCAGTCCCTTGCGCACGGGCTTCGGGATGTTGTGCCAGTCCAACCGGGCCGGATCGTCGAACTTCATCACTCCCTTCGACCGCTGTTCAGGGCTGAGCGACGCGAGGAACTGCTGCGCCGCGTGGCCCATCTCGACTCCCGTTGCGCGCGGGGCCGTTTCCTTGGCAATTCCGGCAGTGACCCACAGCAGTCCGCAAAAAACCACGAGTGCCGAGCGAAGTTTCATGGTGCAGTCGTCCTCTATCAGGAAAGTGAGCTCCACATTCGGCGGCAGTTTACCACATGCTATCAAGAAAAACGACCGGCCGGACCGCAGCCGGCTTATGCAAGGCCGACGACCGGCCGCCGGAATCCAAGGAAACAAGTACTGAGTACCATGTACGCGGTACCGCCGGACTGCCATTGGTAGCAGCCAATCCGATAGCTAAACTCCACGCCCCGAAATCAAAGGCAGGAGTACGCGCTATGCCCGGATGCGGAAGGCACTTCGTTGTTATCGGCATCATCATCGCCACGACTTGGTTGACGGTTGAAGTCCGCGGGCAGTCCTCGACACCAACGCCGACCGAGCCAGCCGCGCTCGATGCACCGGCGACCGCCGCACCGGCGGCAACCGCGCCGCAACCAAAAATGGCCCGCATCTGGGCCAACGAGCCGCCGCTCGTGCGGCTGGCGCGCGATCGCTTCGGCAGCGACTTCTCAGCAACCGACGCCAAGTTCTTCGCCGCCGTCGCCGCCAACGACTGGGCCGATTTTCGCCCCGCCGCCGATACCACGTTCGACGCCGAGAAACCCGATTCCTGGAACGACGCGCCGACGCTCACCGCCGACCGCATCATTTGGCTCTGCACCGATGCGGCCGCCATCCCATTGGTTCCCCGCCGCGGAATCTGGCTCCGCGGCATCCGGATCGACGGCAAGCTCGACCTGTACCGGGCCGACCTTCCCTTCTCGCTAACGCTCTTCGACTGCCTGCTCAACGGCGGAATGGACATCGCGCATGCCCGGCTGCAAGAACTGGACATCCGCAATTCGTGCTCCGCCCAGATTATGGCCCAGGACGTCGAGGTGCGCGAGAACGTCTATCTGTTGGGCACGTGTGTCTACGGCGGCGTGAATCTGATCGACGCCAAAATCGGCGGCGACTTCGATTTCAGCGGCGGCCTCGCCTCCTTTGGCCTGCCCGCCGACGACCGTTCCAAACCCGGTATCTCGCTCAACTTCCACGACGCCAAAATCGGCGGCGACATCCGCCTGGCCGACAAATTCCGCGCCTGGGGACAGGTGCGGATGCTCGGAGCGCAGCTCGGCCGCAGCCTGATCTGCAGCAGCGGTCAATTCTCCGGCGCCGGCCAAACGGCCATCGACGCCCAGCGCTGCGAGTTCGGCGCCAGCGTCCTGCTGCACGGCGGATTCAAGGCCGACGGCGGCGTCGACCTGCGCCGCTCGCAAATTGGCGGCGACCTCGATTGCGACGGCGGACGATTCATCGCCGCCAACGTCGATGCGCTCAACGCCGACCTCACCGACATCGGCGACCAGGTCCACTTGGGCGACGGCTTTCATGCCGAGGGAGAGGTCCGCCTGATCAGCGCCACCGTTGCCGGCGACGTCGATTGCGACAACGGCCACTTCCTCCACCCAGACGGCGACGCACTGAGCCTCGATAGCGCCGAAATCGGCCGCAGCCTCCGCATCGGCATCGACGGCGCCGCGCCGACCGAAGACGACTCCGATTTGCCGCCCGGCTTCCTGGCCCGTGGCACGGTGCGGCTGTGGGGCACGAAGATCAACCAGGACATCCTCGGCGGCGGCGCACAATTCGAGACGCCCGAAGGCGTCGCCATCATGGCCTGCAACCTGTCCGTCGCGAGCCGCGTCGTGTTAATCGCCGCTCGCGTCGAAGGCACTGCCAACTTCTTCTCCGCCGAAGTCGGTCACGAATTCGACTGCCGCGGCGGCCATTTCGACGGCTCGAAGGGGAGCGAACGCATTGCTTTCGTCGGCAACGGGATGCACGTTCACGGCCACCTGTATTGCAACCAGTATCCTGTCGGCGATCAGACGTACGATTTCCGGGTCGACGGCCAGATGTCGCTGCCCTTCGCCACCATCGACATGCACTGGGATTTCGCAGGCGCCAAACTTTCCAACCCGGGGCGCGATGCGCTCGATGCCAGCGACTGCCGCGTCGGCGGTTACGTGAACCTCGACAGCGTTGCCATCGACGGCCGGGCCAGCTTCTCGCGGGCCAAGATCGACGGCATGTGGATCCTGCTCAACTCGGTCCAACCGGAGCGGACACGGCTCGACATGCGCTTCGCCCACATCTGGGTCATCAAGGACGACCGGCTCAGCGACTGGCCGCCGGCCGGACAGATTCAGCTCGAAGGCCTCGTGTACGACCATTTCGACGACGACTCGCCGCTCACCGTCGACGACCGCCTGAAGTGGTTGCGGCGCCAGTATGCGCCCGCGGGCGCCGCCGTCGATGAAGTCGAAACCGACGGCAATCTCATCGACAACGACGTGCACGTGAAGCGGAGTCACGTCACGGGCGGCGGGCAGTTCGTCGACCACCGCTTGGCCGTCGGTCAGGTAATGCCGGCCGGTTACGAAGCGAACGACGACGATTCAAACAGCGGCGACTCTGCGGTCGACGGCATGGCGGCGCCGACCCCAAACATGGCGGTCCCGACAGACGACGAGCCCGACATGTTCTCGGCGCCGAGCATGGCAGCTCCCGGGACCGACCCGGAATCGAGGGTGCCCGCCCAAACGTCGGTGGCCGCGGAAGGCACAGCGGATGGCGGTGACGTCGACGGTTTCGAAACGGCAGACCAACTATCGCCCGTCCCAGCGCCCGATCCGGCCGGCCGCCGCTATCTGACTCAGCCCTACACTCAACTGGCCACTGTTTATCGAGCCATCGGCCAGGACGAAGAAGCCAACGCCGTGCTCGTGGCCCGCGCCCAACGGATCGGCGAGATGTCGCCGCTGCTTTCCGCCCAGGGCTTGTGGTATCGCTATCTCGGTCGCCTGATCGGCTACGGCTATGAGCCCTTCCGAGCGATCAAGATCGGCCTGGGAATTGTCGTCGTCGGCACCATCGTGTTCGCGATTGGCGCACGGCGGAACCTGATGGCCGAAACCAAGCTGGCCGAGCAAGTCCTCTCCCAGGAAAACGAGCCACGGCTCGTCTCGGCCACCTATCCGCGGTTCAATCCGCTGGTATATTCGTTGGACGTGTTCCTGCCGTTTGTCGACCTGCAGCAGATTTGCTACTGGTTGCCGGGCGAGCGACTTCACGGTCCCCGCGCGAGCCGAAATTGCTTGCTCCACATTGGCCGCTGGTCGCTCAAATGGAGCGGCGTGCTGCGGACCTACTTCTGGTTCCAGACGCTCGCCGGCTGGACCTTGTGCACGCTGCTCGCCGCCGCCGTGACAGGAATTGTCGAGAGTTAGTGTCAGTTGTCCGTTGTCCGTTGTCCGTTGTTAATTGTCCGTTGAGTTGATTGCATGGCAACGGACCACGGACAACGGACAACGGACTACTGCTTACACTTTCGGAACGAATCACATGCAATGGCTCTTTGAACGAACGATCGAAATCGCGGCGTGGGTGGCCATGATCGTGGCCTGGATCTCGGCCGTGCTGGCCGCCGTGTGGCTGGTGCGATGGTTTGGCACGCTCGGCACCGATCCGGCCCAGCCCTGGGGCAACGTCTCGCTTCTTCGCGACAGCGCCAAGGCGGCCGGGGCGTTCGTCGGATTCGCGGTTGGCCTGGGCATCCTGGCCTGCATCGACCGCTTCATCTTCGATGCCGACGAAAAGGCCCGGTAAGCGGCCCCCTCCACCCCGTTAGCCGCTTGGCCGGCCGCTTGCGGTTTAGCTCGGCCATCGCCGGTATATCCATCCGCGAACCGCAAAAGCCCCAAAAACCGCGGGAATCGCCCCAATGGCCCAGGGCGTTGGCACAAGCGGGCGACAAGTTTTCGCGTCAAATTGTCAGTAAAGTTGTCAAAAAAATTCCACCTGTTTATACTAGATTGGGCTTTTGCCCTTGTTCCGATCTCCAGTTTTCATTTGCCTGGCGAGAGCATCGCTAGGGTTCAGACCTAATGATTTGACAGTTTACCGCTGCTCCGGCGCGCCATGTTGTCGCACCCGCTCAGTTGGTGAACCCCAACACTTTCCAGGCTCAGCCTACGGAGTAAGACCTCGTGCACACGCAACATCATGACACCTGTCGCGCGGCTGCCCGGTCCACTTACCTCTTTTTAATTGCCATCGGCGCTTTATGTCTCGCGCTGGCACTGAGCGGCTCCGCATCGGCCGCTTTGATTGTTAGCGCCCTCGACTACGATGGCCATGTCCGCAACGGACTCGTTACCGGCGTCGAAGAGCACACCGCCAGTTCGACGCCGTTTCCGCCGCCAAACGCGAGCATCCCACTTCCGGCGACCAATCCGCCGCTGACGCCGCCGTTGCTTGCGTCGAAGAACCTTACGATGACAGCCACTACGGCGCAAGAACTGTTTCCGTCTCCAGGCGGCATTCTTTACGACACGTTGATCATTCAAATCAGCGCGGCCAGTGGCAATGTGTTTGCCAACACCTTGGACAACATGCTGGCTTTACCAGTGCAAGTTGATCTGTCCGTCTATTCAAATACGCCGGGAATGAAAACTGTGCTCAACCCGGCAAATATCGGCATCGAGAATTTTGACCTGCCTCCGTTCTCCTCCCCCCTGCCCGGGTCGTACACGACTTCCGGTCTGGGGACACAGGCCAATCCGCTGCGCATCCAGCTTGGTCTCTCCGCCAGCCAGGTCGACACGCAGAACGGCTTCGTCAAACTCCATCTCCGGTTTTCAGAAATGGTTTTCGTGCCGGAACCGGCCAGTTGCGTGATGCTGCTGATGGGCTTGGTTTGCCTGGCCGGATCGGCGGCCCGCGGACAACGCCGGTAGGATCGCCCCTGAGCCATATCCGAAACGATCGCCGGTCGGCCAGATCGCCGGCCGCGCTCCGCCCGCCAAGCAGCCAAAACCGGCGGTTTCGGCCTCCGGCCGCCCATTCTGGGTGTTGCCGCCCCCAAATCTTCTGCCGGTCTTCACGGAGTCTTCTCGACCGCAGGGCAGCCAAATCGTGCCCCGTTTCACCCATTCCAGTCGACAAAACCGGCACCTGCCGAGTTCCCTGGCCGCCGCAGAACCACCCTCTTTGCCCGACAAATTTGCCCGAAAAAACTTGCTAAGTCACTATGACTCATCTACACTGAACCCTTGAGTCAATGCACCTCGTGATAGGGGACCTAATGAAAGCGCACACGGATTGGTCTACGAACTAACTGGGCGGAAGCTGCGCAGCAGCGGCCCCCGGACCAACGGAATATTACGTCGCTTTCATCGTCCACTTTCAAGAGGTAGCATCAAATGAGCGCGCTTAGAGCAAGCGTTCGCCGCCAATTCGGTCAGAGAGCCTGCGCGTTTTTCGCGGCCCTGGCCGCCATCGCCCTCTGCGGGTCGCAGTCTGCATTTGCCGGACTCATTTTCACTCAGCTGCAGTTTGACGGCTTTGTCCGCAGCGGGAATGGAAGCGGCCCGGTCGCCGGCGTCGAACAGCATTTCACCAGCGTCGACTTCCCGCCGCCCACGTCAAACATTTCGCTGCCGGCGACGAATCCGCCGCTGGCTCCGCCCCTCGATCCGTCGAACAACTTGCGCATGCAGTTCGACTTCGCTGCCAACGCTCCGTTGAACGGCGACACGTTCCCCCGCGGCACGATCTGGATCACGAGTCCCACAACCGGTCAAGTCTTTGCGAACGATTTGGACGACACGCTCGCTACGCCGGTCGAATTCGACACTTACGTCTACCTGCAGGAGCTGGCGGCCGACCAGCAATTGATCTTCGAGGGCATTCGCGTCGAAAGTGGTAATTTTCCCTTCCCTCCGGCAGCCGACACTTTCATCTCCAACAATGCCGGTTCGGCGGCCGACCCGATTCACGTGCACCTTAAATTGACGCAGGACCAGGTGAGCTTCGGCTTGCTGAAGGTCCATTTTTATTACGACACCGCCGTGCGGACGATCCCCGAGCCAGCAACTGCTACAATGCTGCTCTGCGCAATGGCGGGCGCGGTTTCCATGCGTCGGCGTTCGCGCTGACCCGATCGACGAGTTGCAATGGATTCGGCCGGCGGCGTAAACTCAAGGGCGGAGCCATCCGGTCGATGTCGAAGCGCTTGCTCATTCTTTTGGCCCTGCTCGGTCCAATGATGTTCGGCCCTGCGTTTGCACGGGCCGAAGATGGTTCTGATGCGGCGGCCCGCGACGATGCCAAGCCTGCCGGACAGGCACCCGATTCATCCGCCGCACCGCGCCCCAAGGGCCGTTCGCTCAGCGCCCGGGCCGCCGCCCGCCGCGCCCAGCGCGAGACCGCCGCCCGCCAGCGTCAGGAGAAAGATCGCGCCGCCTGGCTCGCCCGCCTCGAAGCACGTAACGTCGAACCCTGGCCCGATCCCGAATCGGAAGACGACCACGCTGCCGCCCTCGCCAAGTCGCGCGAGATGAGCGACGAAGTAATCTCGGTCCTGCCCGGCACGCAGCTTTACGAGACCGAGCACTTTCTGTTCACCTCGAACATGCCGCCCGAGCAGGTCGGCCCCTACGTCGCCTACCTTGACAAGATGTACGACTGGATGGGCCAGTTGTACGGCGTGCCGAAGGGGCACAAAGTATGGCTCGGCGGCAAGGCGCCGATCTTCGCCTTTCTCGAGCGCGACCAGTTCGAGTCGTTCGAGGAAAAATATTTTCCAGACGCCCGCCAAGCGCTCGGCACGCTTACGAATATCTATGGCTTGTGCCACCAAAGCATGCGCGGCGAGGTGGTCATCGCCTGTTACCGCGGCGACGACCCCAATGACTTCGGCCAGATGCTCGTCCACGAGACCAGCCACGGCTTCATCCACCGCTACAAGACCAAGGCTCAGTTGCCCAACTGGGTCGACGAGGGCATGGCCGACCTGATCGGAGCTGAAATGGTGCCGGCGGCGAAGACGGTGAAAAATCGCGAACTCAAGGCGGTCGCCCAATTGGCGCGTGAGCCGTCGCTCGGAGGCATGCTCTCCGCGCCGCGGATCCAGGCCGGGCAATACGGCATGGCCAGCAACCTCAACCGCTTCCTGCTGCAATCCAACCGCCAAAGCTACGTGCGGTTCATCGAGAACCTCAAGGAAGGTATGAAATGGGAAGAAGCCCTCCGCGACGCCTACGGCAGCACGCCTGAAGAATTGCTCGCCCACTACGCCCGCTGGATCAACGCCGCCAGTGTGACGCCATAGAAACGATTAATAGCCGGCGACCTACGCGTCGCCGGAGGGCACGGTGCCACCCCGACATTTCGTCGCGCTTCGTTTGGCGACACTTGCCTGCCGTCCGACATTTGGCCCAGCATTTGCTTCCTCCTGTTGTCCGTATTCACGATTCTCATCGCTCGCTCTCTGCAAAAGGTTCCGGTCTCTAAATCGTGTTAGGTCCGTAGTGCCGTCGTGGCGAACACTTCGGCATCCGGCATGAGCGGCAGAACGCTATGAAAATCGCCTTTGTCGTCAACGACGTCGCGACGGAAGAAGCCGCGTACACCACAACGCGCTTGGCGATGACGGCCGTCAACCTGGGCCACACGAGCTACACGTTCGGCGTCGGCGACTTCGACTATGCGCCGGACGGCTCAATCCACGCCCACGCCCGCACCCCCAAGGGCAAGAGCTACAAATCGCTGCCAAAGTTCGTCAAGGAACTGCAGTCCGAAGACAATCGGCCGGCACACATCTGCCTCGACGAGCTCGACGTGCTCTTACTGCGGAACGATCCTTCGACCGACGCCACCGAGCGCCCCTGGGCCCAATCGGTCGGCATCCTGTTCGGCCAGCTTGTCAGCCGGCGCGGCGTGATGGTGCTCAACGATCCCGAAAGTCTGGCCCACGCGATCAACAAGACCTACTTTCAACACTTCCCCGAGGAGGTCCGCCCCCGCACGTGCATCAGCCGCAACGTCGAAGAGATCAAGCGATTCATCGAGGACCAGAACGACAAAGTCGTCATCAAGCCGCTGCAAGGCTCCGGCGGAAAAAACGTGTTTCTGGTCGGCCAGGACGAGCGAGCCAATCTCAATCAGATGATCGACGCCGTGATTCGCGACGGCTATTGCGTCGCTCAGGAGTATTTGCCGGCAGCCACCGACGGCGACGTGCGGCTATTTGTGATGAACGGCCGGCCGCTCAAGCACGCCGGCAAATATGCCGCCTTTCGCCGCGTCAACACCAGCGGCGACCACCGCAGCAACATGCACTCCGGCGGTCAGAGCGAGCCGGTCGAAGTGACCGACAAGATGCTGCGGCTGGTCGAAATCGTCCGCCCCAAGCTCATTAGCGACGGCATGTTTCTGGTGGGCCTCGACATCGTCGAGGACAAGCTGATCGAGATCAACGTCTTCAGCCCGGGCGGCCTGGGCAGCAGTAGCGAATTCGCCAGCGTCGATTTCTGCGAGGTCGTGATCCGCGACCTGGAGCGCAAAGTCAAGCAACGCGCCTACTACGGCGCCCGCACGACCAACATCGAGCTGGCAACGCTGTAACTGCGTGCCTGGGGTCGAGGCCGAGCCGAGCCCCCAGTCGTCGTTGATTCTGGGGGC
>JBIOWO010000044.1:0-2923 GCA_044868555.1 Lacipirellulaceae bacterium
CGGCCGTTGTCGTCGCTGGCGCGGCGCTCGTATCGGCCCCGTTCTGGGTCGGTCTGGTGCGGATGTCGCGCGAGCTGGGCTTCGAGCTGGCCACACGCGTATTTCCCAGTGCCAAGCTGGAGCAGACCGACCTGGCGGCGGCGCCGCGGCGGCTGCTGGTGGTGACGCTGCAATTGGCAATCGTGCTGCTGGTGGGAATTCCGCTGGTGGCAATCACGCAGCCATTTGTGCCAACGCTGCGCGGGGCGGCGGTGCTGGTGTTTTTACTGGCGCTGTTGGCGTTCGCGTTCTGGCGAAACGCCACAAATTTGCAGGGACACACGCGGGCCGCGGCACAGGCCATGGTACAGGCCATCAGCCGGCAGACGAGCAAGGGCCGGGCCATGGAAGCCGATCGACTTGAAACGCAGACCAAGCTGGACGAGGTCAACCGCATCATTACGGGCCTCGGTTCCCCGGTGTCGATCGAGTTGCGGCCGGGAACCAGCGTGGTGGGCCGGACGCTGGCGGAGATCAAACTCCGCGGGCTCACGGGAGCAACGATCTTGGCGATCGAACGGGCCGGCGAATCGGTCGTGGTGCCGGCCGGCAGCGAACGGCTGCGCGCCGGCGACGTGCTGGCCGTGGCCGGGACCCACGCGGCGATCGAAGCGGCGCGGGAGCTGCTCTCGGCCGACGATATCGACCGGTTTTCGATGTGGCAGAGCTCAACACTGCAGCAGCCGGGATGAACCCGTACGGGGCCGTGGTTGTCCTCGCGGGCAAAGCTCGGCGCGGTCCACGGCCGGAAAACAGAGAACAAGGCAGGGATCGAGTCCCTTGCCGCAACGGACGCTTTCCCTTTATGGTGTTAGGCAAGTTATGTTTCGATTCCTATTGATCGCCGCCCTGATGTCCACCACTTCGTCTTTCAATGGCAGCGCCGCCGCGGCGCCGCAGGTCGCGCCGTATGGGTCCTGGAAATCGCCGATTTCGGCCGCCATGCTTGTCGCCAAAAGCGTGCGGTTCGGGGACTTATCGATCGATGGCGGCGACGTGTATTGGAGCGAACTGCGGCCGGAAGAGCAGGGGCGGTGCGTGATCGTGCGGCGGTCGGCCGATGGCACGATCGCCGATGTGTTGCCGGCGCCATTCAGCGCCCGGACGACAGCCAACGAATATGGCGGGGGCGCGTTTCTCGCGGCCCAGGGTGTCATCTACTTTTCGAACTACGCAGACCAGCGGATTTGGAAGATCCAGCCGGGCAAGTCGCCGGAGCCGCTCACGCCCGAGCGCAAGCTGCGGTTTGCCGACTACGGGCTCGACGGCAAGCACGGGCGACTGATCAGCGTGTGCGAAGATCACGCCGATCGCGACGATGAGCCGCCGAATCGAATCGTTGCCGTCGACCTCGCGACCGGCGCAGTGTCGCCGCTGGTCGAGGGCGCCGATTTCTATTCGAACCCCGTGGTGAGCCCCGATGGGACGCAACTGGCTTGGGTCGAATGGAACCATCCAAATATGCCCTGGGACGATACGGAGCTGCACTTGGCCGCGATCTACGCCGACGGGTCGCTGGGGCCGTCGCGGGTCGTCGCCGGCGGCAAAGACGAATCAATCTTCCAGCCCGCCTGGTCGCCGGAGGGCGAGTTATATTTCGTGTCGGATCGCACCGATTGGTGGAATCTGTACGTGGAGCAAGACGGCGGGGTGGCGAAAGTGTTTGCCACGGATGCCGAGTTCGGCGCGCCGCAGTGGGTATTTGGAACGCGAACATACGGGTTTTTGGCCGACGGACGAATCGTGGCGCGCTACACACAAGGCGGGCGTTGGCGGATGGCGGTGATTAACCCGGCGTCGCATGAGCTGCGCGATCTCGGCTTGCCTTATTCGGTGATTGGAGCGATTGAAGTCAGTGGTGATTTGGTGCTGGCGACGGTAAGTTCGGCGACCGAGGCGGAAGTCGTTGCGCTGCTGGATCCTAAAACTGGCGGCATCAAGGTGCTACGCACGAGCTCGCCGGTGGCGGCGGACCCGGCCTACACCTCCGCGGCCGAAGCGATCGAGTTTCCAACCACTGGCGGCAAGACGGCGCATGCATTTTACTATCCGCCAGCGAATCGCGATTGCCGTGCTCCGGAAGGCGAGCTGCCGCCCCTCTTGGTAATGATCCATGGCGGGCCGACTTCGGCCACCAGCGGCTCCTTCCGGCCGACGACTCAATACTGGACCTCGCGCGGGTTCGCCGTTTGCGATGTCAACTATGGCGGGAGCACCGGTTACGGGCGCGAATACCGCAACCGGCTCCGCGATAGTTGGGGCGTGGTCGACGTGGATGACGCGGCCAACGCAGCCCTGTACCTGGCGAAGCAAGGCAAAGTCGACCGGAACAAGCTGCTGATTCGCGGCGGTAGCGCGGGGGGCTATACGACTCTCGCGGCGCTGGCGTTTCGCGACGTGTTCCGCACGGGGGCGAGCCTATACGGGGTGAGCGATTTGTCGCTGCTGGCGGAAGATACCCACAAATTCGAATCGCGCTACTTGGATCAGCTGGTCGGCAAATATCCCCAAGAGAAGTCCCGCTACGTCGCGCGATCACCGATCGCGCATCTCGACAAATTCACCGAGCCGGTGATCCTGTTGCAGGGCCTGGAGGACAGGATAGTCCCGCCGAACCAAGCGGAGTTGATTCTGGCCTCGCTTAAGAGCCGCGGCATTCCCGTTGCGTACGTGTCGTTTGCCGGCGAGCAACACGGTTTTCGCCGCGCGGAGAACATTATCCGGGCGTTCGAGGCGGAGCTGTACTTCTACGGCAAGATCCTCGGCTTCGACCCGGCAGATGCGATTGAGCCGGTGGAAATTCATAACCTGCCAAAGGGTCAGGTGCCAGTTTCTAAGGATTAGAGTTCTTCAAGGCTCGCTTGTTCATCACCAGCGCGAGTGA
>JBIOWO010000045.1:0-14529 GCA_044868555.1 Lacipirellulaceae bacterium
GGTCATAGGCGGCGTGGAGGTGATCGACGATTTCGTGGGCCGGCACGACCAGCACTAGATGCTGGCAGAGAAAGTAGATGACGCGGAACGGCAAGCTGCGGTCGTCGACCCAGACGGCGGCGTTTTCGGCGACGGCGAACTGGCCGGGCAGAATGGCGATGTCGAGGTCGGCCAGGTCGTGGGGCGAGGCGAGCAACGCGAGGTCGACGTTTGACGTGCCGGCACCGGGAACGAGCGAGGCGATTTTTTTCGCGTTGGCGTAGGCGGGTAGTTGGTTGAGATGTGCGTTCAATTCGGCCAGGTTGCGGACGATGATCGCCTGGCCGCCTACCGCCGTGAGAGCGTTGGTGAATTGCCGGCGGCGATCAGCGTAGGTGGTCCAGGCCGCGTTGAGGTTCGGCGCGGCGCATTCGGCGGGGCGACTGCGGCGGGCGGCGGCGAGGATAGTTTCTTTGGCGGTGGGCATAGTCGTTGTTACTGGGTTACCGGACACTAAAGTGACCAGTCCGTCGCAGTTGGCAATTTAATGACGCGCTACGTCCGCTTGCGGTTTAGCTCGCGAAACGACTCGCGTGGCGGTACGGGGAGTTCGCGTTGGCGGCCCCAGGGGTTGAGGCGATTGTAGAGGAGCCAGCGGGGAAGCAGGCGCATTTTGATTCGGGTGATGCGGCCGAGGAATGCGTAGAGCCACGGACGATTCAGTACGAATGCGGCCAGCTTGACGCCGAGGCGCTTCGTTGTCGGCAGGAGGCCTTGTTGGGCCAGTTGGCGGCGGGCGATAAATAGTTGCTGGTGGAGATCGATCTTCACGGGGCAGACGTCGGTACACGAGCCGCACAGGCTGCAGGCGAACGGCAGCGACTTGTGCGCCGCCGGATCGTGGACGGCGTTGATGATCGAGCCGATCGGGCCGGCGACGGTGGTGCCGTAGCTGTGTCCGCCGCTGCGGCGGTAAACAGGGCACGTGTTGAAGCACGCGCCGCAGCGGATGCAGTTGAGCGAGCGGCGGAAATCGGTATTGCCGAGCAGGTTGGTGCGGCCGTTGTCGAGCAGCACGATGTGGAGCTCGCCGCCCGGCATTGGGCCGTGGAAGTGGGACGTGTAGGTGGTGATCGGTTGGCCGGTGGCGCTTCGGGCCAAGAGGCGCAGGAAAACGCCCAAGTCGGCGGCGCGAGGGATCAGCTTCTCGATGCCCATGCAGGCGATGTGCACCCTGGGGAGAGAAACGCCCAGGTCGGCGTTGCCTTCGTTGGTGCAGACGACGAAGCCGCCCGTCTCGGCCACCGCGAAGTTGACGCCGGTGATGCCAATTTGGGCATTCAGAAATCGGTTGCGGAGCTCGTGGCGGGCCGCCTCGGCCAGGTAGTTGGGATCGGTCGCGCCGGCGGCCGTGCCCAGCCGTTCGTGGAACAGTTGGCCGACTTCCTCTTTGCGGATGTGGATGGCGGGCGTGACGATGTGGCTGGGATGCTCGTGGCGGAGCTGGACGATCCATTCGCCCAGGTCGGTGTCGGTGATCTCGACGCCGAGCGCTTCGAGGTGCGGGTTGAGGCCGCATTCTTCGGTGAGCATCGACTTGCTCTTGACGATGCGTGTGGCGCCGTGCCGCTGGACGATGCTCTCGACGATTTGGTTATGCTCGGCGGCGTCGCGTGCCCAGTGGACCTGAGCGCCGAGTCGAGTAGCGTTGGCCTCGAATCGTTCGAGGTATTCGTCGAGCCGCGACATGGTGTGGAGCTTCGTGCGCGACGCCAGTTCGCGGAGTGTTTCCCATTCGGGCAAGGCATGAGCTGCTCGGTCACGCTTGGCGCGCCCGATCCACACCGACGCATCATGCCATTTGGCGCGCTCGCGGTTGGCGAGGAATTCAGCGGCGGCGATAGGATGGTCGGCGACGTGGCGCATGCTTTAACGTATCAAGGATTGGAGGCAACGTTTGGTCTAAAGGAGCTTCCAGTAGTAAAGGGAGCCACCGGTGGTATCGCCGTAAACAGCCTGGGCAAAACCAAACGTCTCGTAAAGGCGACGAGCTCTGGAGTTGTTCTCCTGTACCTCTAGCGTGACTTTGCAGCAATTGAGTTCGCGGGCCTTGCGTTCGACTGCCGACAGTAGCTGGCGTCCGATTCCTGATCCTTGACACTTTGGGAGCACCCATAAATCGGCAATGTTGACCAGCGGCAGCGCCGAAAAGGTCGAGAAGCCTCGAAAGCAAGTTGCCAGTCCGACTGGATCGCCGTGGACGTAAGCGAGAAATATCAATGTCGTGGGATGATCTCTCAATCCCGGTACAAGGCGATCTAGCACCTCTGATGACAGGGGTCCACCGTTCCCCATCGTGTCAAGTGCATAGGAAGCAGTAAGCGATCGAACCGCCTGTTGATCCTTCAGGCGAGACAGATCAGCCTCGACAATTTCGAGAGGCTTTGTCATGGGGATTTAACCTGGACTCGTAGTTGATTTTGGGCCTCGTAAAAGATTTCGGCGATGTGCAGAACGCGGACGGGTTTTTGTTGGCGGCGGATGAGGCCGTCGAGGTGCATCAGGCAGGACATGTCGGCAGAGGTGAGCACTTCGGTGCCGGCCTGTTCGTGGTCGGCGATGCGGTCGAGGCCCATCTGGCAGGAAACCGCTTCCTCGGAGACGGAGAACAGGCCGCCGAAGCCGCAACATTCGTCGGGCCGCTGGAGTTGGGTGAGTTGGATGCCGGCGAGGGAGGCGAGGAGCTGGCGCGGCTTGTCGAATGCCGGGCCGACAAGCTCGCTGTCGGAGGCGAGCCGAAGTTCGCGGAGGCCGTGGCAACTTTGGTGCAGGCCGACACGGTGTGGGAAGCAGCCGTCGAGGCGATCGACTTTGAGCACGTCGGTCAGGAATTCGCACAGTTCGTACGTTTTGTGGGCGACAGCGTGGACTTTATCTGATGGGCCGAGGATTTGTTCGTAGTGATGGCGGACCATCGCGACGCAACTGCCGGAGGGGGCGACGATATATTCATAGTCGCCAAAGGTGCGGAGGAATCGTTCGGCGAGGGGGCGGGCGTCAGCGTGCAACCCGACGTTGGCCATCGGCTGGCCGCAGCACGTTTGCTCATCGGGGAAGTGGACCTCGCAGCCAAAACGCTCCAGCACCTTGACTGTGGCCAGCCCGACTTGCGGGTAGAACTGGTCGATATAGCAGGGGATGAAGAGGCCGATGCGCATGAGGGACTGGGGACTAGGGGCTGGGGAACTGGATTTGCACCATCCAGTATCCAGTATCCAGCATCCAGCATCTAGCGGCGCGAGGCGGTCGGGACTCTTTTGCGACTGGAGAGATTTGCGCGTGGGCGTCGGTTTCTAGTCGCAAAAGACTCCGTTCGGCTGAGCTCACGGCCGAAGCCCGACCCCGAGTTGCATCTTCAGATGACGAGCTCCTCGTCGATTTTGGCTCGGCCCATCCAGAGGGGCGTGGCGATGAACCAGACGATGGTGGCTGCGAGCAGCCAGAGCTTGGATTGGTCCAGATCGATCCGCCCGGCCAGGAACAAGATGGATGGCAGGATGGTAGCGGCGAGCGCCAGCCAGGAGATGATTTGCAGGATGGGTCTCATGCGTGCACCTTCCGCTGGTAGATCTTGCTCAGCACAATGTAGAGGACGGACGCGAAAAACCAGGCCGGCAGTCCGGCGAAGAATATCTTGTCGTTACCAAAATACTTCACGAACGCCCAGCAGGCGGCGAGCGTGATGAACCAAGTGAGGCCGGCTGCCCAATTGAAATACGAACGACTCTTTTTCGCGTACTCGCTTTCGAGGCCGAATTTGCGAAGCAGGTAGAAGTCGACGAAGATCACTGCGCCCATCGGCATCAGCAGCAGGCCATAGATTGCGACGAAGTCGAGCAGTTTCATGGCGATCGCGGGGAACATGCCGGCGATCGTGGCAATCAGGCCGGTGACAAAGGTTACCTTGGCGCGGGAGACCTTTGGCATGATCGCCTGGAAAGCGAGGCCGGCGCGGTAAATGGTTGGATTGGCCGTGGTCCAGCCGGCGAGAATCACGCAAATAATTCCGGCCAGCCCGCAGGCGCGGTAGGCGAGCGGACCGGGCAACACGCTCGTGTTGGTTGGGTCTTCGTGCAATTGCAGCGCGTACAGGAGCGAGGCGGCTATCCAGGCGATGTAATGGCCGAGGAACATGCCGGACGCGGTCGCAATCCCGTACCATGATTTGCGGGCGAAGCGAAAGATCGACAAGTCGCTCATGCCGATGTGCATTGCCATGTTGCAGAACCAGGCGAAGAACATCACATGCCAGAAGGTGAACTTTACCTGGTTGCCGATTGGCTTCCCGCCCTTCCAGATGTACGTGTTGGCCAGGGTCCAAAAATCGCTAAATGAATGGATTTCGGAGTTGGTGGCGGTCATGAATTGGCGGAGGGCGACCAGGCCGAACGCGATGAAGATGAGCGTCATCCAGGGAGCGGCGATGTTGGCGACGCGGGCGACGAACTCGTAGCCGTAGACGGCGACGATCGCCGTGAACAGGCCGACGACAAACACGGCGATCACCCAGCCGATGCTGTTGGGGTAGACGTCGGTCAGCTCCGGCATTGGGAATTGGATCCACACGCCGACGGCCGTGGCCGAGACGGTGATCATTGCGCCGGCCAGGAAGCAGAACATCACGCCGTTGGCCAGGTTATAGAGCGTCACCAGGCCGCGGCCGCAGATTTTTTCGAGTTGGTAGTAGAGCGTGAGGCGCGCCGCGGTGGCGATCGGGGCGGTGAGGAACGTCCAACTCAGAACGGCCAGCAGATTGCCGACCAACAGGCCCACGACGAGGTCGAACGCGCTGACGCCCGAGGCGACGAACAGCGGGCCGATCATGAGTTCGGTGCCGGCCGTATGCTCGCCGGCGTACATGCCGACGAAACTCTTGAAGCCCAGCAAGGACCGCTGGGGCACCGGTTCGCGTTCGAACTCGTCTCCGCCGACTGATTCGTCGTCCGCCATGATTTGCAGTATGTGAAAAGTTGTGCGGTGGGAACTATGCCCCGGTGCGATTTCCGGCCAAGATGGCCGGGCAATATCGTACTAACCGGCCAAGATGGCCGGGCTATATAGCCGACCCATTTTGGGTCGGTGTGATTTTGACTGACCCACCTGCGTAAGTAAAGCTCGGCTCGTTGCGGATTGCGGGGTGGCCGCTTACGATGGGGCGCATGGCTCGGGCGTACATTGCGATTGATCTGGGCGCCGAATCGGGGCGGGTGATTGTGGGGGTGCTGGTTGACGGCCGGCTGCGGCTGGAAGAGGTCCACCGCTTCACCCACGAGCCGGTGTGGCTGCCGACCGGGTTGCACTGGAACGTGACCGGAATCTGGCGGGAAGTCGTCAGCGGCCTGCGGCACGCAGCCAGTTGGGCGTCTCAAAACAAGGTCGAGCTGGTGTCGGTCGGGGTCGACACGTGGGGCGTCGATTGGACGCTCGTGGACAAGGCGGGCGAATTGGTTGGGCTGCCGCACGCCTATCGTGATCCACGCAATGGGGCCGCTTACGACGAGGTCGTCGGCCGTCTGGGCGCCGAGCGGATCTATCAGACGACCGGCATCCAGTTCATGGCGCTCAATACGCTGTATTCGCTCTATGCGCAGATGCTGGCCGACCCGGGTGCGCTGGCAGCGGCTGAGCGGCTGCTGTTCATGCCGGACTTACTTCATTTCTGGCTGAGCGGAAATTTCGCGGTCGAGGCGACAATCGCCTCGACGAGCCAGATGGTGGATTGCCATACGGGCGACTGGGCGCGCGAGATGCTTGGTGAGTTGGGATTGCCGGCCCAGATTTTGGGGCCTATTTCGCCGCCGGGAACAATCGTGGGAACGCTGCGGCCGGCATTGGCGGCGGACACGGGTCTGCCGACCGGGCTGCAAGTGATTGCGCCAGGCGCGCACGATACGGCGAGCGCGGTGGCGGCCGTGCCGGCGGTCGAGGGAACTACTTGGTGCTACCTGTCGAGCGGGACGTGGTCGCTGTTGGGGGCGGAACTTTCGGAACCGTGTGTGTCGAGCGGGGCGCAGGCCGCCATGTTCACCAACGAGCTGGGCGTGTGCGGCACGACGCGGTTCTTGAAAAACATCCCCGGTCTGTGGCTGGTGCAGGAATCGCGCCGCGATTTGGCCCGCCAAGGCCAGGAGTTTGATTACGCGGAACTGACACGGCTGGCCGGCCAGGCCGAGCCGTTTCGGACGCTGGTCGACCCGGCGCACGACTCGTTCCAAGTGCCGGGCGAGATGCTCCGAAAGATTGCGGACTTTGCCCGGGCTACGCACCAGCCTGCGCCCGATTCGCCCGGCCAGTTCGTGCGTGCATGCCTGGAGAGCCTGGCTTTGGCGTATCGCGACAAACTTGGAACATTGGAATCCATTCTGAACCGGCGGTTCGACGTGCTGCACGTCGTGGGCGGCGGCGGGAAGAACGGCCTGTTGTGCCAGATGACGGCCGACGCGACTGGCCGGCGCGTCGTGGTCGGGCCGTATGAAGCTACCGCGTCGGGAAACGCGCTGGTTCAGGCCCTGGCGATGGGCGACATCGGCAGTCTGGCCGAATTACGGCAAATTGTCGCGCGGTCGAGTGAGTTGACCACGTTCGAACCGAAGCACGTTGAAAGCTGGCAAGTAGCTCATCAGCGATTTTGCCGCCTGATCATTCCCTAGGCCGTTTGTACTGCGGACAACTGAGTCCTTCAGTTGGTCAAAGATGGACAGGATTGTCTGATCTACCGATGACAGTGCCCCCTTGGATAACGTAAGCTTTCATGGCAAAATTACTGGTCGCGCAGTAGCCGACAGGCGTTTCCCCTAGTCCTTTTCAGGAGAAAACGACGTGCCGACAAGAACGCTCGATCCACCCACTTCAATCCGGAATGCAGAGCTCTCAGCGTGGGTCGACCAAATGGCGGCCCTCTGCAAGCCGGACCAGGTTTATTGGTGCAACGGTTCGCAGGATGAGTACGATCGGCTGTGCCAGGAAATGGTAGCGGCTGGCACGTTCATCAAGCTCAACGAGAAGACTCGGCCGGGCTGCTTCCTGGCCCGCAGCCATCCCAGCGACGTGGCCCGCGTGGAGGACCGCACGTATATCTGCTCGCTGAAGCAAGAGGACGCCGGTCCGACGAACAACTGGATGGCGCCGGACAAGATGAAGGCCACGCTGACGCCGAAGTTTGACGGCTCGATGCGCGGGCGGACGATGTACGTCATCCCGTTCAGCATGGGGCCGGTCGGCTCGCCGATTGCGCACATCGGCGTGCAGCTCTCCGATTCGCCGTACGTGGTTGTAAACATGCGGATCATGACCCGCATGGGCGAAGCGGTGCTCAAGGCGCTCGGCACTGGTCACTTTGTGAAGTGCCTGCACACGGTGGGCATGCCGCTCAAGCCGGGACAGGATGATGTGCCCTGGCCGTGCAGCCCGGACCCTAAGGACAAGTACATCGTCCACTTCCCCGAGGAGCGGGCGATCTGGAGCTACGGCTCCGGCTACGGCGGCAACGCGCTGTTGGGCAAGAAATGCCTGGCGCTGCGAATTGCTTCGGTGATGGCCCGCGAGGAGGGCTGGCTGGCTGAGCACATGCTGATTACGGGCGTGAAGAGCCCGGACGGCGAGAAGACATACGTGGCGGCCGCGTTTCCCAGCGCGTGCGGCAAGACGAACTTCGCAATGCTGATCCCACCTAAGGAATTCCAGAAGGACGGTTGGGAGGTGTCGACGGTTGGCGACGACATCGCGTGGATCAAACCGGGCGCTGACGGCAAGATTTACGCGATCAACCCGGAGGCCGGCTTCTTCGGCGTCGCGCCGGGCACGAATTACAAGACGAATCCCAACGCGATGGAGACGATCAAATCGAACACGATCTTTACGAACGTCGCGCTGACGGATGACGGCGACGTGTGGTGGGAAGGGATGGACGGCGATCCACCCAAGCACGCGATTGATTGGCAGGGCAAGGATTGGGCGCCCGGCGGCGAAGCGAAGGCGGCCCATGCGAACAGCCGCTTCACGGCGCCGATGGGTCAATGCCCGTCGGCCGACCCGGCGTACAACGATCCACAGGGCGTGCCGATTTCGGCGTTTATTTTCGGCGGGCGGCGGAGCACGGCCGTGCCACTGGTGTCGCAGGCGTTCAACTGGGCGTTCGGCGTGTACGCGGCCGCGACGATGGGTTCGGAGATGACGGCGGCTGCGTTCGGCCAGCTCGGCCAGGTGCGGCGCGATCCGTTCGCAATGCTACCGTTCTGCGGCTACAACATGGGCGATTATTTCGGGCACTGGCTCGACTTCGGCCGCGGCCTGAAGAACCCGCCGCGGATTTTCAACGTGAACTGGTTCCGTCGCGATAAAGACGGCAAATTCCTGTGGCCCGGCTTCGGCGACAACATGCGGGTGCTGAAGTGGATCGTCGACCGCGTACACGGCCGGGCGACGGCGTCGGAAGGGCCGCTGGGCTGGACGCCGCTGTATAAGGATCTCGATTGGCGCGGCCTGAAGTTCAGCGAGGCCGAGTTCAATCAGGTGACGAGCATCGGCCGCGACGAATGGGTGCAAGAACTCTCGTCGCACGACGAGCTGTTCTTCAAGCTCTACGACCGGCTGCCGCGCGAGTTTCCGTCGATCCGCGACCTGCTGCTGGCGAGCCTGTGGCGGACGCCATGCAAGACGGCCGCGAAGTGAGCGTGGCTGGTCCGTTGGAAGGCACCGGCCAGCGAAGCGGAAAGCACGAGCAGCAGCTCTGAATTCGGTTCGGGGATAGTCTGGCTTGAGGCCCGTACGTTGCTATCTTTGGCGGCCGACGAATTGGCGCGCCAGACGACATAGTCGGCGGCGTCGACCGCGCCGTTGCCGTTGCCGTCGGCGGCGAATGATCCGGACGAGCCGAAAGATTGTGACCAGAGCGCGTAGTCATCATTGTCGACGCTGCCGCTGCAATTGTAGTCGCCAACGATCGGGCTGGTGTGCGTGAGTTCGAATGAGGCAATGAAATTGGGGCCGAAGCCGGCATTGTCGAACACGCTAAGAAGCACCCATCTGTTGCCCGCCAGTTGCGGGCCGAGCGCGATTCCTTCCATATTGCCTGCCGCCGAGCCCGTCCAAAGGAGCGACTTGCCGACCGGAGTGAAGCTCTTGCCGTCGAGGCCAGCGGCGTAGGCGGGCGTGCTGATATCCGTAGCGCCGGTGAAATCGACTTGGTAGACACGGTTCTGTAGCGATATGGATTGCGTTCGCGAGCGTTCCAGGGCCAGCAGCGTGCTGTCCGGCAGCATGACGAGATCGGCCAATCCGCTGCGATCGGGGTCGTTGCCGGCATGGATCGGATCGACGTTGTAGGCGAACTGCGGCCCAGCGGAGACTGTCACACCGTTATCGGTCAGCCGTTGCAGGCGGACGGTCGTTCCGTGCGCTTGCGTCGCGAGGGGTCCGTCGACGCTGAGCGCTTCTTCGTTGGCCGTCCACATCGTCGTCCCATCGACGGAGCGGGTAAGGCTCTCCAGCCCACGGTTACCGATATCGGCCTGAAACACGTTCGGCAGGCCGACCGATTGCAGCCGTACGCCCGTCGCCAGGCTGTGCTCGTGAACGCCGGACGTGGTTTCCTCGCTGACAAAGACGCTGTTTCGCGCGGGTCCGGTGTAGGCGATGCCTTCGTAATCGGCGCCCACGTTTAGCGTACGCACGCTAGCGGCGGTGGCGGAATCGATCGTGCCGTTGGCTGAGAAGGCAACGTCGATCACGACAATGCGACTATTCTCATCCTGAATTGCCGCGAACCGCTCGAGCCCGCCGGCGGCGGAACCAAGATAGGTTACGCCGCTGAGCTCGCGGATATCCCACATGGGATCGGCGGACAGAGACACGAAACCCCGCGGCGTTATGGCCCAGTCGGCGGAAGCCGATGGCGAGAAGCCAGCGCCTACCACCAATATTAAACCGGCACGCATAGCGACTCGCAAGACGGGCCGGATAAAGTGCAGATTTGGCTCGGTAGGCATGCGAGAATTCTACCAGCCGATGCGTGCGGCCGCGAATGTTGGAAATCGAGCCGCCTATTTGCTCTCCGCAGCGTCGGGTCTGGCACCCTTATTTGGTGCGTCGGTTGGCGCGTCCATTTCAGCGCGGCCGTTTTGCGTTGTGTTGCCGGGCTTAGCCGGTGGCGGCAGCGGCAGCGGCGTTTTCGTGTTCGAGTCCTTGGCATCTTTTGCTGCGCCGGCCGGCAATTGCTTGCCGTCGGCCATCACCTCTTCCTTGTCAGGCTCGTCTTCAACTGAGATTCGCGGCGTGGAGTCGACCAGCAGGTAGCCGGCCCAGAAGAACGGATGGTCGGCGGTGGGCATGTCGGCCGGATTGTCGGGCCGTTTCAGGCGCGGTTCGTGCGTCGTGTCGAGCGGCGCTTCGCGGGCCAGGACGCAGGCCCGCTGCCAGGCGTCGGCCGGCGACGATTTCGGCAGCTCCTGGACGAACTCGCGGACCAGGTCGAAATTGGTCCGCCCGCCGGTTCGCCAGCGGGTGAGCAGAATGGTCCGCGCGCCGCCCGCCATCAGGCCGCACACCGACTGGAAGATTTCGCTGCCCGGCTGGCTGGCGGCGCCGCGAGCCGAAGTGCGGCGCGAGCCTTTGAGACCCTGTTCAGCCGCAGTGGGGAAGTCGGCCAAGATGATTCGTTCCGGACCGCCGTAGGGGAGCGCGAACCACTTGGCGAGTGTGTCGTCGGCCGCGCCTTTGGAGCGGGCCAGCGGCGACCAACCGTAGCCGCCATCGCGGGCCGGCTCCACTTCGTCGAGGACGATCAGTGCGTCTAACAGGGAAGCAACCAGGTTGCCCGCCTCGGGCAACGGCGTGGGCAAGCGGACCGGGCCGGTGACAACTTGTTCCAATTCCTTAACGGCCTCTTCGCTGCCGCCGGCATCTTCGTCGTCGGCAAACTCGTTAGCGACGATGCCCGTGTGCTGCGCGGGGCGGAAGGGACGCGCATCGCCGACCGCGAGCGCTGCCGTCGGACCGTAGCGGATCGTCATCAGGTCGGCCAGCACTTTGGGCGGCGCCACGCCGGCGGGCACGAGCGTTTCGAACGGCAAGTACCACAGCACATCATCCGGCACGATGACGAGCGATTTGGTTTTTGCCAGATCCAAGCGGGCTTCGGTGAAAATTGCCTGGTCGATTTGAGCTGCCGCGTCTTGCCAACGCTTGTTTTCTAGATCTTCGAGCGACAGGGCTCGCGTGGCATTGAAGTTGCCCAGGTCGCGAAGCAGGCCGCCGAGCGCGGTCCGCAACCGCCGCACGTCGCCCGCTTGCCAGGCGCGGACATCGGTGGGAGTGACGAGAAAGCCATACAGGTCGCCTGCGGCGACGTGAAACACGACGAGCACTTCATCCTTGACGAGGTCCTTTTGCAGTTGAGCCGCCTTGCGCAGCGGCGGGAATTCGAGCGACGAGGCCAAGCGCCGCAGGGCAATCTGCATCAGCAAGAGCTCGCGCTCGTCGGCGTTCTTGCCCCAGGCGTCGTAGCGATCGGCCAGCGGCTTGGCGTCGGCGCCTTCCTTTGCCAGGATCGTGCTGGCGCGAAGTTCGCCGTAGAGCTTTTCACCGGCCGAGGCCAGGCTGCGATAGGCGGGAAAGCTCGTGAGCAATTGTTGCCGCTGCAGCACGGCGTCGGGGGACAGCTCGCCGACCGGCGCCTCGAGGATCGTGCGGAGCGCCGCCAGCCGGCCGCCGAGCGGCAACGAGGATAAAAAGCGTCGGCGCTTGCCGGCCTCGGCCGCTTCGAGCGCCAGCGGCACGTCCTTGCGGGCCAGCGCCGCGAGGAACCAGCGATCGAACGCGGCGTCGTGGTTGTAGCGAAGCACGGCCATCGAATCGAGCGGCCCAAAGGCCCAGTCGGCGGGCGTCGGATCGGCCAGCAGGCGAGCGTAGACCTCGACGGCGATTCGCGGCGCGAGTCCGCCGCCGTCGTACAACTGGCCGGCCCGCACGATCTGGAAGTTGCGGAGCGAAGCGCCGGCCTGGGCCGCGAGAGCCTGGCCCAGCGCGTCGCCGCCTTGCGAGACCTGGCCCTGAAGGAGCTGGGCGTTGGCCTGAAGATAGAGCTGGTGGATGCCGGCGAGGCTATTTCGCATTTCGCCGAGCCGGCGGTTGGTGTCGGTCAGGAGTGCGGTAGCCTGCGGCAATTGGCCGAGCCACAACAAGCTCTCAGCCTGGGCCAGGCGCAGCTTGACGACCATGTGTTGCAGCCGATTGGTTTGTGCCCAGGCGGCGATGGTCTCCAGCGGTGCATAGACGCCGGCGCCACCGGTCGTCACGTGGTTCAACCAGCCGAGCCAGGCCGATTCGGTGAGCACTTCCCAATTCTCGTAGTAGTATGCTGAGAAGCCGGCCTCGGCGAGCAACTGAGCGGCGCGGCGCGAGTCGCCGCGGAACATCGCCAGGCGCCCTTGTTCGAGCAGGGCCACGCACGTGAGCGGGTGATCGAACTGGCCGTCGGCGATGACAGCGCGGCCGAGGAGCGTGTCGGCCTCGTCAAACTTGCCGAGGCTGGCTTGGGCGAGGCCGCGTTGCAGGTCGATCCATGCGCTGGTCCAATGATTGGCCGGGGCCAGGTTGCCGCGGCCGAGCACGTCGGCCAACTCGCGGCAGATTGCGTCGTGCGGGGCGAGCGGGCCCAGCAGCTCGGCGCGGCGGCGGATGGCCAGCGCCGAGGTGCGCACCACTTCGGCCGCGTTGATCCGCCAGAACTGAGGCTGCATCACGACGCCGCCCTGCGTCAGGGCTTGCGAGTTGTCGAGCCGGCCCATGGCGATCTGCATCATCCGTGGCGCATCGCCGGGAGTGGATTGCCGCTGGCTTTGTCCCCATGGCGCCACGCGTCGGGCGACGGCCGTGTTGGGGCGGATGGGGTCCGGCTTCACACGCAGCAGCCAGTTCGAGTAGGCCGATACCATCTGGCAGGCTTGATCGAATTCGGCCAGCGCTTCGGCATTGCGGCCCTGCTGGTAGAGGACCTCGCCCAGCATGGCGTGATAACAGACCGAGTCGATCCAGCGGCCTTGCACGGTGTGGACGCCGCGATTGGTTTCTCGGCGGAAGCCGCGCTCCGCGTCGCGGTACTCGCCCATGTAGAAGGCGTCGACCGCAGCATAGTATTCGGGGCCGGGAATGCCTTCGCCCAGTTGTGCGCGCGCTGGCACCGCCAGCACCGACAGTAGCAGCGCGGCGGTGAGCGGCAGAAAGAAAATGTTTCGTGGGCGAGCGGGGCGAGAGCTGTTCCGTCGGGCTCGGTCCATCGGCAGGCCTCTTCTGGCAGAAGGACAAGCTATTCGACAAGGCGTCCTATTATTCTAGCAATCTGTGCCGGCGGCGAGGCAAAACCGTGCAAATTAGCCGGTTTATGGGCGGTTCATCCTGGACTTGCCCAATGGGAGCTGAACCGCAACTGGCCGCGCTAAGCCGCCAGCGGTGGATGCTGGCGCCAGCACGGATGCCGTGCGATTTGCGACAATTCGTGAGAGTGAGCAAAACTTTTCCGGTTGAGTAGACGATAACGGTTGTGCAGCGCTAGGAGCAGGGAGCATGGAGCACGGAGTAAGACTCTGCTCCGTACTCCATGCTCCTCGCTCCCTGCTCCACGCTCTTTTCCGGGGGGATGCACTATGACACGCCACAAACATTCATCGCGAAAGACTTGGCGGTTGGCCGCGACCTTGGTCGGCCCGGCGATTCTATTGGCCGCGACCGGATGCCAGGTGGAGATGGCCGGCGTGACATTGCCCAGCCCGTACTATCTGACCGACGACGTGCAGTACTATGCACCGGCTCCGTCGGAATTCAAACTCTCGCGCGAAGCGGCCGCCCTGCAAGAACAGGCCGAGGCTATCGAAAGCCAGCAGCAAGGCGCGGCGTACTAAAGCCGTTTTCCATCTGACGTCGCTCCGTAGCACGGACTTTAGTCCGTTAGTCGTTGAGTGCCACTGGCTCCGCCAGTGCGTCTTGTTCGGGTGCCACTGGCTCCGCCAGTGCGTCTTGACGCACGACGACCGTCCCTCTCACAGAGCGAGAGGCGAACTTCTCCACCGCAAAGCGGCAACAGTCAATAGCCAGGTCGCCAGACTCGACGTGGCGAGCCGCGTCACCCCCTGGAACAGAAATCGCGCGACCGATGAGCCCCAGCGGGGGCGACAGACGTGCGACCGGCCGGTTAGCGCGCCGCCGATTCCGCCACTCCCCGCCGGGTACCCTCTGGGTGGCTCCCCGCTCCACGCTTATTACCCGTCACCGATCGATGCTCCGCTTGCGCCATCTGCTATCCGAGATCCGCTATCTGACATCTTACTTCTTTCTTCTGACTTCCAACCTCCCACTACTTACGACTAACTACTAAGAACCTATCCCATAACCTTAGGAATTGCGCCATAGGATGTGGGCGAACACAAGATGCAACAGAGCTTCATAATTGACGGCTTTCTTTTCCCACCGCACAAGGATGCGGCGGTAGCGATTAAG